>JAVKLV010000003.1:0-23951 GCA_031538905.1 Methylotenera sp.
GTTTGAAGGAACTTGATGAATAGGTACGCCAAGCGCCGAAAGTGGCGTTGTGCCAACTACCTCAATTTTACCTAACTCAATGGTTTCAGCTTTGTTTTCAGCGCTTGCCATTTGCGGCAGTGCGTAAGCAGCTAGAATGGCAACTAGAATAAGCTTTGGTTGTAATGAATTTTGCATATTGTTCCTTTTAAGATGTATTTTTGATGCGTGCTTTAATGCTAATTATGCAAATATCATGCCAGCGTAGATAAAATTTATTTTTTTAAAATAAAATCAATGACTTATAATGATTTATATAAAAGGTATTGCTCACGTTAATTAACGTAAATGTGGTTTTTTAGAGTCACTGGTGGTTGAAAAAAACCATTTTTACTTGAAGTTTTTTGTACATATTTTAAGTAAAAAATGTTGCATTGCTTTTGGCGCTTAAGTAATCAGGCTTCTTGATATTTAAAGTATAATTTCTATACAACTGCTTTCTAGTGTCAAAAAGCGAACGCATCAAATCACTTTCTTATGCCGTTTGGAACTCTCTATCCTTAGCCTGAAATTAAAAAATCTTTAGCGTACAAATAAAATGTCCAATCAAGCACCTCCTTCAGTTTTAACTTTTGCCGGCACTGACCCTAGCGGTGGCGCGGGCTTGCAAGCGGATATACTCACTTTTGCTAGCATTGGTTGCCATCCGCTTTCTGTGGTGACGGCAATTACAGCTCAAGATACACGTGGTGTAGAGGGTGTTTACGCGATGGATTCAGAGTGGGTAAATGATCAGGCGCGTGCAATTTTAGAAGATGTGCAGGTGTCCGCTTTTAAATTAGGCTTGCTGGGCTCAGTCGAAAACATTGCAGTCATTGCTGAAATTATGGCCGACTATCCAGATATCCCTTTGTTAATAGATCCGATTTTAAGCTCGGGTCGTGGTGACGACTTAGCAAGTGATGACATGATGGATGCCATGATTGAGCTATTGTTTCCGCAGGCCACTTTGATTACACCCAATAGTTTGGAGGCTCGTCGATTGGCTTTTTCAGATTCCGATGATGAGGCGCTAAGCTCGCTTGATGAGAGCGCTTTGCGTTTACTACAAATGGGCTGCGAGTACGTTTTAATTACAGGCACACATGAGCGTTCAGTTGCTGTGACGAATACTTTGTATGGTGATGAGAAATTAATTAAAGCCTATCAATGGGAGCGCTTGCCCGGTAGTTATCACGGCTCAGGTTGCACGCTGACCAGTGCGATTGCAGCTTGTATGGCGCATGGCTTGAGCATGGAAGAGGCGGTGATAGAGGCGCAAGAATATACATGGCAAACACTTAAAAACGGCTTTAGACCTGGTATGGGGCAGATGATCCCCGACCGTATGTTTTGGGCGCGCGATGAAGAGGATGCAGTGGTAGAAAGTGGTGATGGGTTTATTAAAACGCACTAAAATTGCGTGCTATAAAATTAAAAAATGAGTCAAATTCACGGCATTTACGCAATTACGCCCGATGAGGCTGATACCGATTTGCTGCTCGCTAAGGTAGAGTGGGCCCTTCAGGGTGGCATTCATATGTTGCAGTATCGCAACAAAAAAGCAAATGATGGGCTAAAAATGCAGCAAGCGAGCGCAATTTTGCGGCTTTGCAGGCAATACCAAGTGCCATTGTTTATCAATGATTCGGTTAATCTTTGTCTTGATCTAGATGCAGACGGCGTGCATATCGGCATAGATGATGGCGATATTTCAGAGGTTAGGGCGAAAATGGGGCGAGATAAAATACTGGGTGTATCGTGTTACAACCGCTTTGATTTGGCGTTGCGTGCACAAGAGGCGGGGGCGCACTATGTGGCATTTGGTGCTTGTTTTGCATCAAGCACCAAGCCTGGTGCAGCGGTAGCCAGTTTAGATTTATTCAAGCAAGCCAGGGCGCAGCTTTCTATTCCTGCGGTTGGCATTGGCGGCGTGAATGTAAAAAATGCCGCTTCTTTAATAAAAGCTGGAGCGCATTCAGTCGCGCTGATTGATGCTCTTTTTAATGCTCAAGACGTCAAAATGACGGCTCGCCAATTAACGCAATTATTTGATGATTGAGCCTAGGGATAAAAGCCCTACATTTAAGATTTTTGCTACGGTGTTCATCGTGCTAGTTTTGGTAAAAAGATGATTAGACGCTGTAATTGGTTAACATTGGTATGGATTTATTATTTTTAATTTAATTAGCAACGCTCCCCTACAATAATGCGCTTTCAAATTAATCATGATTGGCAAGGAAATATGTCTACTGCCCGCGCGCGGGTTGGTGAAAGTGTAAAAACTCGTCTTTTACTAGCGCTTTGTGCCATGTGGATAGCCTTGGGTTTGATTGGTCATGCGCCTTGGAAACCTTTAGAAACAACGGCGATTAGTGTGATTAACAATATCGTAAATGGGGCGGATTGGGTGGCACCAAAGGCCAGTGGAGCAAGCGTGATTGACGTTCCGCCATTTTATTATTTAACCGCGGCTGCAAGCGCTAAGCTTTTTTCACCGTTTTTGGCGCTGCATAATGGCGCAAGATTATTCAATGCGCTGTGGTTAGCGTTCATGTTATTGATGGTGGGCATGACCGCGCGCGAGTTATGGTCGCGAGGTGCTGGGCGTCATGCGGTATTGATTATGATGGGAACAGTAGGCTTGGTGGCAAACGCACATAGCTTGAATGCTGAAGTTGCTCATTTAACCGGGCTTGCTGCAGGATTTTATGCATTAGCGCTATGTAAGCGCAAGCCTTGGCAGGCGAGCTTATTATTTGCACTGGCACTAGACCTTGGCTTTTTAAGTTACGGGCTCATGCCAGTGGCGATATTATTAAGCACTGCTTTCATATTATTTTTAACATTTAAGGCATGGCGTACCAAAAGCTTTATTCAGTTTATTGGTATTGCTGTGCTCATAGCCATGCCACTGATATTTGGCTGGTTGCTGGTGCTTTATATGAAGCACGCGCCGATGTTTTTTAATTGGTGGAAAATGAGCCTTGAAAGTTTTACCCAGCCCGCTCATTTGTATTTTTTGCGTATTCTTCCTTGGTACTCATGGCCTGCTCTGCCGCTTGCTTTGTGGAGTTTATGGCATCATCGCCAGCATTTGTTAAGCCGACCAAGATTTCAGCTCATCATAAGTTTTTTTGTTTGTAGCCTGTTTTTGTTGAGTATTGGCTCGCCTTCAAAAGACATCAATGGCTTGGCTTTGTTATTGCCTTTGGTATCTTTAGCTGCTAACAGTGTTGAGCATCTTAAACGAGGCTTGGCTGCGGCATTAAATTGGTTTGGGGTGACGCTGTTTGGCATGATTGGCCTACTGATTTGGTTGGGCTGGCTAGCCATGATGACTGGTTACCCCGTTAAAATTAAAGAGCGTATGCAATTTTTATCAGGTTTAAACGAGGCTTCATTTGAGTTGATGCCATTTATGATGGCACTCATCATTACGCTGATGTGGTTATTGGTTTGTATGCGGGCAAAGCAAACCAATAAATCCACAGTCACGCATTGGGCGGTTGGCATGACCTTTGGTTGGGGTTTGTTAATGACATTGTGGTTGCCCTTTATTGACTCTGCAAAAAGTTATGAGTCGGTTTTTGTGAGCTTGCGTCAAGCATTGCCAGCCAGCGCTCATTGTGTGAGCAGTATGAATGTTGCACCGCCTCAACGCCTGCTCTTGGATTATTATACCGACATAAAATTGCAGACATTTGAAAGCACACACAAGCTTGATTGTGATTTTTATCTTATTCAAGATGTTAAGGGGAGCGGAAAAATGCAGCCTGACGAAACCTGGCAATTGATATGGCAAGGCAAGCGTCCGGCGGATAGAAAAGAAAGCTACCGCTTATTTAAAGCCAGCGCTTATGTTGGGGCAATTAAAAAGCGGCTTTGAATTGCCCCAAGTTGGACTTTTGATGAAGGCTTTTTAATTGACCATGCCGTTATGCCTTAACAAGGCATCTATATTTGGCGCCCTACCTCTAAAAGCGGTAAACGACTCGATTGCTGGGCGGCTTCCGCCTTTTGCCAGCACTTCGTCTTTAAAAAGTTGACCTGCTTTGCTTGAGAGTACGCCTAGCTCTTCAAATAAGCTGTAAGCGTCTGCAGATAAAACTTCTGCCCATTTATAGCTATAGTAGCCAGCCGCGTAACCACCAGCGAAAATATGGCTAAAGCTATTTGGAAAGCGATTCCATTTAGGCGGACGTACCACAGCAACCTCGTCGCGGACTTGCTCGATGAGATCGAGCGCAGTTTGTTTGCCATGAGGGTCAAACTCGCCATGTAAGCGCATATCAAATAGAGAAAACTCAATCTGACGCATGGTGTGCATTCCTGCTTGAAAATTCTTTGCGGCCATCATTTTGTCAAATAACGCACGTGGCAGTTGCGCGCCTGTTTCTGCATGAGCGGTCATTTGGCACAGTACTTCCCATTCCCAGCAAAAGTTTTCCATAAATTGGCTTGGTAGTTCAACGGCATCCCATTCCACCCCCTTAATGCCCGAAACCCCATATTCATCGACTTGCGTCAGCATATGGTGCAAGCCGTGACCAAACTCATGAAACATGGTAATGACTTCATCATGTGTAAATAATGCAGGTTTGGCGCGGCCATCTACATCTTTGAGCGGGGCTGAGAAGTTGCAAGTCAGAAAAGCCACGGGCAACACGATGTCATCGGCTTTTTTGCGACGGGTAATCGCCTCATCCATCCACGCGCCGCCGCGCTTGTTGTTGCGCGCATAAAGGTCTAGGTAGAAATAGGCAATTGGGTTGCCTTGAGTGTCGTTAATTTGATAAAAGGCAGCATCTTCATGCCAAAGCTGTGTTTCTGCTTTTTGTACGTGTACGTTAAATATGGTTTCGGTGACTTTGAATAAGCCTGCGAGTACCTTGCTCTCTGGAAAGTATTGTTTCACCTCTTGATCAGAGAAAGCATATTTCTCTTCACGTAACTTTTCGCTCACATAGGCAACATCCCACGCTTGCATATCATCAATACCCAGTTTTTTGGCGTGGGTGATGAGCTCTTGCATATCGCGCTTAGCATAAGGTTTTGCGCGTTTGGCAAGGGTATCTAAAAAATCACTCACTTGCTTTGGGTTGTCGGCCATTTTAGTAGCGAGTGAGTACTCGGCATAGTTGTTAAAGCCCAGCATTTGCGCCTCTTCTTTTTTGAGCTTCAAAATATCGCTGATGAGCTTGGTGTTGTCCCATTCGGGCTTGTTTAGCTCAGAAGCACGGGTTGCATAAGCGCGGTAGAGTGTTTCGCGTAGGGTGCGGTTTTCGCAGTATTGCAACACCGGAGAGTATGATGGAAAGTGTAAGCTAAACTTATACGCAGCTTTGCCTTCTAGCTTTGCTGCCTCAAGCGCGGCTTGAATTGCATCAGCAGGCAGCCCTGCTAAATCAGCGACATTTTCAACGTAATGTGCAAAGTCATTGGTATTGTCCATGATGTTTTCTTCAAACTTAGAGCCAAGCTTTGAAAGCTCTTCACTGATAGCTTTAAAGCGTGCTTTTTGCGCTTCTGCCAACTCTGCACCACCTAGTTTAAAGTCGCGCACTTCGTTATTGATGATTTTTTGTTGTGCTGAGGTGAGTTTGGTAAAGTCTGCGCTGGCTTGTATGGCTTTATATTTGAGGTAGAGTCGCTCATCTTGCGATATATCACTGCCATAATCGGTGAGTTTGCTTAAGTTTTCGTTATAAGATTCACGTAATTTGGGGCTATTAACCACGGCATTCATGTGGCTTACCTGGCTCCAGGCACGACTGATTTTGTCGCTATGGTCTTCTAGTTTTAGCGCAAAATTATTCCATGTTGGCGCATCTTGTGAGCTTGCTAAACTCTCAACTAAGGCGCGCCCTTCAGTGAGCAGGTTGTCAATGGCTGGGCTGATGTGTTCGGGTTTAATTTCATTAAATTTTGGTAGGCCAGCAAGGTGTAGCAATGGGTTTGACACAGAAGGTTCCTTAATGCAAATAAGTTTAATTGAAGGGCATTTTAAGTGAATAAGTTAAATAAAAAAGTAATCGTATGATTGCGCTTAAAGCCTACTTTTTTAACTCAAAATTTTGATTTAATTTTGCCAGTAAAGGTTCAATTTTATCAAGATCTGTCAGCTTGAGTATTTTGCGTGCGCCCACGGTGAGCGCGCTCAATTGACTATGTAAAATCTGCTGCTTAACGCTCAAAATATGTGAGGGGTGCATCGAAAACTGACGCAAGCCCATGCCAATGAGTAGCTTGCTTAGTTTGGTATCGCCCGCCATTTCACCGCAAACAGAAACCGATTTACCTAATTTTTGAGCAGCTTTAATTGTCATTGAAATGAGTTTGAGCACGGATGGATTTAATGGGTTGTATAAATGTGCCACAGCATCATCAGTGCGGTCTATGGCGAGCGTGTATTGAATTAAATCATTCGTGCCAATAGATAAAAAATCCAACTCGTTTGCAAACGCTTCTGCGTTAATTGCCGCTGCGGGAATCTCGATCATTCCACCTAGCGCAATGTGTGCATTAAATGGCACGTTTTCTTTACGCAAGCTCACTTTCGCACGTTCTAAAGCCAACTTTGTTTGGCGTAATTCCGCCAGTGTACATAGCATGGGCACTAAAATTTTAATGTTGCCAAAGTGTGATGCGCGCAGTAGTGCGCGTAACTGAGTGTGAAAAATCTGCGGCTCAGATAAGCAATAACGAATAGCGCGTAAGCCAAGCGCAGGATTAGCGCAGGTGACGATAGTGTCGGGGTTCATTTGTTTGTCTGCGCCTAAGTCTAAGGTGCGAATAATCACCTCAGCACCTTGCATGGCTTCAGCCACTTTTTTGTAGGCAATAAATTGCTCTTCTTCGCTGGGCATTTCGCGGCGATTCATAAATAAAAATTCAGTGCGATATAAGCCGATGCCAGTGGCGCCAGAGACATTGACAGCGGCAATGTCTTCAGGCACTTCAATGTTGGCAAATAAATCAATCGGCGTGCCATCTAAGGTGACAGATTTGGTTGATTTAATGCGTTGTAGTTTTTGCTGCTCAATCTCCCACTGTTCTTGGCGCAGCTTGTATTCTGTCAAAATGTTATGGTCGGGATTAACAATCACCACGCCTTCTGCACCGTCGACAATAATAAGTTCGCCATCGTGAATTAAGTCATACGCTTTTTGCATTGCAACAATAGAGGGAATGTTTAAGCTACGCGCCAAAATGGCCGTGTGCGAAGTGATACCTCCTACTTCGGTAATAAATGCTGCAAATTCATGTTGCTTAAATTCAATTGCGTCAGCTGGGGAGATGTCATGCGCAACTAAAATGAGCTGATGCTCTTGGCTGGTCGGGGTTGTTTTTTTTGCCGCATTAAGCTGATTTGGACGCCCCAATAAGGTCTTAATGACACGCGCTACCACTTGAATCACATCTTGTTTACGCTCACGCAGATATTCATCTTCAATGTGCTCAAACTGCTCAATAATTTCATCCATTTGCAGTTTTATTGCCCATTCAGCATTACATTTTTCTTTTTCGATGATTTTTTTGGGGACTTCAGATAAAGATTTATCTGCAAGCATCATGAGATGCGTACCAATAAAGGCGCTTAATTCAGCAGGGGAGTTTTTTCGTAAACTGTGGTTAATTTCTTCTAAATCCACCTTAACGGCCTGGATCGCGTTACTAAAACGCTCAATTTCATCTTGAACAAGGTGGCTGGGCAATTGGTAATGCACCACCTCTAATAAAGCATTAGAAATGAGATGCGCGCGTCCAATGGCAATGCCACTCGAAACTCCAACGCCATGTAAGCTAAAGCTGGCCAATGTTTTGATCCTTGTGCTGGTTTAAAAGTAGGCTTGTTTGAGCGTTTTTTTAAGTTTATCCATGAAAGCTACTCGCCTTCGCCAAAGTAGTCGGCAATGAGTGCGGTTAAGGCTTTGATGGCCTCTTGTTCATCTGTGCCGCTTGCCTCTAGGCCTACAAAAGAGCCTTTTGCCGCCGCCAGCATCATGACCCCCATAATGCTTTTTGCATTCACGCGACGATCATTGCGCCTAATCCAAACCTCGCTTGAAAACTGACTGGCAAGCTGCGTGAGCTTGGTGGATGCCCGTGCATGTAAGCCTAATTTGTTAATAATTTCTACTTCAGCGCTGATCATGTTAATTCAATCTCATTTTATTTATTGGTTACTTGAAAGTGATGTTGAGTTTGTTAAGATTCAAATCGGTCACAGTGCTCTTGATTAAAGTAAACAACGCCTTCACGCCCGCCACTGACCGCTTTTTGCACCAAGGTCATGAGTGGCTCATGGCGATAAGTCATGGTGCGAATTATCATGGGCATATTAACGCCAGCTACACCTTCTACCTCCCCTTGCACCAGCAACTTGCTCACAATGTTGCAGGGGGTGGCTCCGTACATATCAGTTAAAACTAAAACACCTTTGCCTTGATTAAGTTTGCGCACTAAAGCCTGAGCTTCAAGCAATAAAGCATGGGGATTGTCATGATCGTTCACCGCCAAAAACTCTAGCTGCCTAGGTTCGTGGCCTATGACGTGTTGTGCGCAATCTTTTAAAATTTCACCTAAGCTGCCATGCGCGATAATTAAAATACCAATCATGTTTTTTTAAGCCCCATGTGTTAAATGCTTGATATATATTGACTTTGTTTTATTGTGTGGAGGGGAGCGCTTAATCATTTCTAAAATGCCACTACGCTTGCGCTATTTTAATTCACGGTGGCGTGTGAGTGTTTTTTGTTTTTGATTAAAATGATGAGCAAGCTCTTCTACAAGGTAAACAGAGCGATGCTGGCCCCCCGTGCAGCCAATGGCTACCGTTAAATAACTGCGATTTTCAGCAATAAAACTGGGGAGCCATTTTGCAATATGCGCTTTGATGTCCTGCAGCATTTCTTGAGCATCAGCTTGGCAGTTTAAGAAATTTTTAACATCGGCATCTTGGCCGTTTAAGTCTCGTAAGTTAGGGTCGTAATGCGGGTTGGGTAAACAGCGCACATCAAATACAAAGTCGGCATCTAAAGGAATACCGTGCTTAAAGCCAAACGAAGTAAATAACAAAGTTAAGCCAGCAGGCTCGACAGAAACGATTTCTTTTATCCAGGCGCGTAGTTTATTGGCGGCAATATGGCTTGTATCAACAACATGACCAAGCTTACCTAAATTGCCAAGCAGTGTTTTTTCGAGGGCAATGCTTTCTGCCAAAGTAGTGCTATTTTTACTTAAAGGATGCTTGCGTCTTGTTTCGCTAAATCTTTTAACCAGTGTTTCTGTATTGGACTCTAAAAACAAAACTTGAATGGTGATGCCTTGTGACGCTAATTGCTTGATGTTGGCAGGCAAGGCCTCAATCGCCGCACTGCGACTATCAATGCTAATCGCCACATGATCAAAGTTGTTGCCATTAAGATGACCTGAATGCTGGCTTTCGGCCTGCAAGTGTTGAGCAATCTGTGGCAGCATAGTGGCCGGCAAGTTGTCAATGCAGTAATATCCGCTGTCCTCAAGCGCGTGCAATGCAATGCTTTTTCCTGAGCCAGAAAGCCCTGTGACAATAATAAGATGCTTCATATAACGATTTTATTTAAGTGATTGTTGTTTTCTTATTTCGCGCTCTTGCGCTTGGGCAAATTGTTGCATGGTATCAATACCACGCAACAATAGCACATGATTACGTATTGCAACCTCCACCAATACAGCAATGTTGCGACCTGCGGCGATATGAATGGGTATTTTGGGAGTGCTGACCTCAAGCACGTTTTCGTATAGGGTGTTCATGCTAAGCCGCTGTAGTTGCTCAGATGTTTTCTTGACTGCAAAAACTAATTCAACGATGATATTGAGAGATTGGCTGAACTTGACTGCATCATCACCAAAGAGTGCGCGAATGTTTAAAACGCCTAAGCTACGCACCTCTAAAAGGTCTTGTAACAAGGCGGGGCAACGACCTTCGATCTGCGTGGGAGAGGTGCGAAAAAAATCAACAACATCATCTGCAATGAGCTTATGTCCACGAGTAATAAGCTCTAGCGCAAGCTCACTTTTGCCTATCCCCGCTTCTCCTTGAATGAGTACACCGATGCCTTCGATTTCTATAAAAACGCCATGCGCGCTCAAAGAATCGCAGGCATTCTGCGTGATGAGGTGATTTAAAGAGTCCATCAATGTTGACTCACATAAAGATGAAGTGGAAAGCAGTGCATTGAGATGATTGCAGGCTTGTATTTAAGCGCGATTAACTTGACTTTAGTATACACGCAGTCAGTCTGTAGAGGCAAAAGCTAAAGTTTTTTTCTAAGACTCGCTGCTGCAAGGTGTAAAGATTCGCGGTATTTTGTCACGGTGCGACGGGCGACGCTCACACCTTTTTCAAGTAATAAATTGGTCATTTGATGATCTGAATAAGGCTTTTTAGGGTTTTCTTGATCAATCAATTGTTTAATAAGCTCGCGAATAGCAGTGGCTGAATGGGTGTTGCCCGTATTGGCTGATACTGCACTGCCAAAAAAATATTTAAGCTCAAATAACCCTCGTGGGGTGAGTGCGTACTTATTGGCAGTCACCCGCGAAATGGTAGATTCATGTAAATCAAGCGCCTCAGCAATCTCACGCAAAACAAGAGGCTTCATAGCCACTTCGCCATGCTCTAAAAAGCTGCGTTGTCTATCTGTAATCGCTTGCGATACGCGCAAAATAGTTGAAAAGCGCTGTTGAATGTTTTTAATCATCCATTTGGCCTCTTGCATTTGGCTTTGTAGATATTGGCTTGAGCTATTAAGCGGATCTTTTAAAATGTTCGCATACAGCTGATTGATTTTTAGCTTGGGTATCGCCGCCTCATTCAAACTCGCCACCCAAACACCTTTTACTTTTTTAATGATAACCTCGTGTTGAATGTAATTTTCAGTTCCAATGAAGCTAAATGCGCTTCCGGGGCGTGGATTTAAGCGTTTAATCAGTTCTTGAGCATTTTTGAGGGCCACTTCATCACAAGTCAGCATTTTGCGTAATTTTGCAAAGTCGCGTGCGCCAAGTGCGGCTAAATAGTGCTTTACGATGAGCTTAGCCAGGTCTAAGTAAGGCGTTATTGGTGGTAGTGATTCAAGTTGTAACAAGAGGCATTCATTGACATTACGCGCACCAACACCAATAGGATCTAAGTTTTGAATAAGCCGCAATGCAGTATGTAGCTCTGAAATATCAAGATCGGGCGCGGAGGGAATTTCTTCAATCAGCGCTTCAAGCGACACGGTTAAATAGCCATCGTCATTAATGCTATCGACTAGCCATAAAGTCAGGGCTTGGTCACGCTCAGAGAGTGGCATGAGTGTTAACTGTGAAAGCAAGTGCTCTTTTAGGTTAATGTGCAGGCTGTCTTGCCGCTTAAAATCGCTGTCATCATCTGCAGGGGGGGTGTTTTCATCCCACAAGCTGCCATTAGAAAAGGCATGATATTCATCACTAAACTCAACTGGATAGTCAATCATGGCAGGCTCATCAGCGTCTGATGTGCTGGCATTCAATTCAGTCACCCCATTTTGTGTAGCGTTATCTTGAGAAAACCCATCACTTATTTCAGAAAAATCTTGATGTGTGATGGATGTGTGAGCACTGCTATGGTCAGCGGCATTGTCGACTTCATTGCTGTCGTAATCGCTCTCATCATCGCGCTCGAGCAAGGGGTTTGTTTGCATTAACAAATCAATTTCTTGATTAAGCTCAAGTGTTGAGAGCTGTAAAAGTTTAATGGCTTGTTGTAATTGCGGGGTAAGAGAAAGGTTTTGTGAAAATTTGAGCTGCAAGCCTTGCTTCATAGGCGAAAGTCTTTACCTAAATATACTTCGCGTACACGTTCATTTTCTACGATTTCAGTGGGGTTGCCAGAAGCAAATACCAAGCCTTGATTAACAATGTAGGCGCGGTCACAAATGCCCAAAGTTTCACGTACGTTATGGTCTGTAATAAATACCCCAATGTTACGCGCAGTTAAAAGGTGAATGATTTTTTGAATATCAATGACGGCAATCGGGTCGATGCCTGCAAACGGCTCATCTAATAAAATAAAGCGGGGGTTAGAGGCCAGGCAGCGGGCAATCTCGACGCGTCGCCGCTCACCGCCTGATAAGCTCACAGCAGCATTATTGCGAATGTCTGTAATGTGCAGCTCTGCTAATAATGATTCCAATTTTTCATTCATGGCCTCTGCGCTCATCTCTTGCAGCTCGAGTATGGCTAAGATATTTTCAGACACGGTGAGTTTTCTAAAAATAGAAGGCTCTTGCGGTAGATAAGACAGCCCCATTCTAGCGCGCACATGAATGGGCATGCGGCTTAAATCTTTGCCATCAAGCAGTATGCGCCCAGAATCGAGTGCAATTAAGCCCACCATCATGTAAAAGCTGGTTGTTTTGCCCGCGCCATTGGGGCCAAGCAAGCCCACGACCTCGCCACTTTTAATGTTGAGCGAAATGTCTTGTACCACCGTGCGTGCTTTGTACGATTTACGTAAATTTTCTACGACTAATTCACTCATCATGCTGCCCCGTACTCATGTTGAAATAGACTATTTTGCATGATTTTATTGCTTGTCAGATTATTGTTCATCAGAATTTGTTTTGAGTGTTTTTGTTAAGCGTGTATCTCTGCCGGATGTTTTATTATTGATATTGCTTGATTTTTCAGGCGCTGTGGTTAATACATCAATTTTTTTGCTTTTTGGTTGAATCACTGCGTGTACCCGACCATTTTTTGTGCCATCAGCAGCATTTTTGCCCCCAATTACTTCGGCATATTCAGCATTTGCGTCGTAACTGATGTAGTTGCCGCGCACGATATCTTCACCACGCTTTACCGAAGCTGCCGTGAAGAGTTGCACTTTATCCATGCGACCATCATATTCAATACGCTCTGCACTGCCTTCCATGTATTCGTTTTTACCCTCACGTTTTTGCTTAAAAGTGGTAGGCTTGCCTAATGCTGTGCTGTGCTGAAACCCTGACGCATCTTCACTTACGATGAGCTTGTCTGCGCGAATAATTAACGTGCCTTGTGTGAGAATGACATTGCCTAGATAAGTGCTTATTTGTTTAGCGTCATCGACCATGACCGAATCAGCTTCTAAATCAATGGGTTTATTTCTGTCGGCCCGTTCAGCAAAAACACAAGGAGAATAAATGAGTGCGCTCAAAATAAGAGTCACGGTGCTTATCCGCAGGCATTGCTGCATATGGGCTAATGGCTTATTCATGGGTTCTCCGAATGTACGCATAATGTGTTTTAGGTAGCAGTATCGCTAAAGCCGCTTTTTTGTGATGAGTTGAGTAGACTGAGGCTTTAATTGCAAGCTGGTGTGTGTCACTAAAGCCCCTGGTTTTTTATTTGGTTTTTCATAATGCACGCGTACTTGATGCAATAAGTTAAGTATTTTTTTATCTTTTTCATAGACCATGCCAGTTGCGTAAATAAGGGTTTTAGGCGCTTGCTTAATTATGACTGGGCGATCTGTACGAATTAAACCTTGATGAGGAAAAATGTTTAAGTATTCAGTCTCAAGCGTCATTTCACCTTTGCCAGACCGTGCTTCACGGGTGACTTTGACATGATTAAATAATTTAATCTCATCGCCATTGCTGGCAATATCGCCGTGTAAGGCCTGCACCTCGGTGTGGGCTTTGCCCATAATAAATTGAGTGTAGCGCGGGTTTTGCAGCTTTGTGGTGTTGTTATCTGGAAAATGCTCCATGTGACTTGCGGCTAATTTATAGTGCAAATCGCCGTTGATATCAGTTTGTGAGGTGACAAAGTCATTCATGGTGTAATCAGGATCATGCCGACTGCTGCCATCACGCTTGGCAATGGGCGCTTGTACCATGGTGTTAATCCAGGCGGTGAGCAAGGCAAGCATTGACAAAATCACAATAGGAAAAGTAATCACAGAGTATTGGCTCAAGCGCATCAAGTTAAATAACCCTTAATTAGAGACGCTAGATTGCGTTAAAAACTGCGCCATTTGCGCATCAAAAGTACCTTGCGCTTGCATAATGAGCTCACAAACCTCGCGAACAGCACCATGCCCCCCCGCTTTGGTGCTGATATAGTGAGCGTGCTTTAAAACCAAGGCAGGGGAGTCAGGCACGGCAAGTGCAAGACCACATTTGAGCATGGGGGGCAAGTCAACAACGTCATCCCCCATAAAGGCGCACTCATGGGCTTTTAGACCACTTTTTTGTAACAAGTCATTAAATGCAGTTAGTTTATCTTCTGCGCCTTGGTAAAAATGGGCAACGCCGGTACTTTCGGCTCGCTTTTTCACCGCATGAGAGGTGCGCCCTGTAATAATGGCGGTTTGTACGCCAGAGGCTTTAAGTAGCTTCATGCCTAAGCCGTCGTGCGCATGAAAAGTTTTATATTCTTGACCATCGTCAGCAATAGTTAAGCCGCCGTTGGTCATGACGCCATCAACATCAAGAACCAGCAATTTGATGTTTTTAAAGCGTGTTAGCAAGCGCGTATCTAAGGTTTTTATGAGCATTTAAACCCTTGCAGCAAATAAAGTAAGCCAGGCGGAATCGCTGTAATGCCGATGAAAACAGGCTTGATCATGTGTGGCTTAGATACGCCCATGCGATTAAACTACCTTTGCTAATAAAAGGTCGTGCATATTGATTGCGCCGACTAAAACGCCTGCATCATCTGTGACCAGTAAAGCGTTAATTTTACGTTGCTCCATCATCTCAACCGCTTCTATTGCGAGTTTATTTTGATTGATCGTGGCTGGGTTTTGATGCATGAGGTTGTGAATGCTTGCGCTTGCGATATGGATGTTTTGCTCAAAAGCGCGACGCAGGTCACCATCGGTAAAAATTCCAATGGGTTTGTTTTTTTTATCAACAATAGCCGTTAAACCTAAGCCTTTGCGGGTGATTTCTAACAAACCTTCAGACAAGCTAGCATCGAGGCTTACTTGGGGGATATGTTCGCCTGTGCGCATTAAGTCGTTAACATGAATAAGCAAGCGCCTGCCAAGACTGCCGCCAGGGTGAGAGCGGGCAAAATCTTCGGCAGTAAATTCGCGCTGATCGAGTACACATAAAGCCAGCGCATCGCCTAAAGCCAGCGCAAGCGTGGTGCTAGAAGTGGGTGCCAAGCCAAGCGGGCAAGCTTCTTTTGCCACGTGCGCGCTTAAATGAATGTCAGCGGCTTTTGCCAAGGTGGAGACATCATTGCCCGTGATCGCAATGATCTGCGCCCCCAGTCTTTTAAGCGGCGGCACAATGGCCAAAATTTCGTCACTTTCGCCCGAGTTTGAGAGCGCAATTACAATATCGCCGGCCGTAATCATGCCCAAATCACCGTGACTTGCTTCAGCAGGGTGCATAAAAAACGCAGGTGTGCCAGTACTTGCTAACGTTGAGGCAATCTTTCCGCCAACGTGACCAGATTTACCCATGCCGCTCACCACAACACGCCCTTTGCAATGTAAAATAAGGTCGACGGCTTGGATGAATTGATCGCCCAGCCTTGAGGCAAGCGCATTGATTTCGCTGGCTTCTAATAGCAAAACCTCGCGCGCTAAAGCTAAGGTGGCTAATTCTGATTTTTTAAAAGCAGGCTGGCTCATTTGTGTGGGTGTTTTAATGAAAATGCGTAAATGTAA
Source organism: Methylotenera sp. (assembly GCA_031538905.1). Lineage (GTDB taxonomy): Bacteria > Pseudomonadota > Gammaproteobacteria > Burkholderiales > Methylophilaceae > Methylotenera. The sequence goes on from JAVKLV010000003.1 coordinate 15,695, forward strand.
TCTGTTGTTTTAAAATTGACATATATACCCGCTAGTATAAAAGGTAAAGTGCTACATATAAAGCTCAAACGCTCGTAATCAATTATTATTATGCTAAATTTTTTTTAAAAAATGATTTTAGGCACAGATTTTGCTAATGCCGTTCTTTGCTGAAAGCGCCGTGGTTTAAACGCGATGCGCTTTAAAAGATAACGCTTAAAATGAAAGCGCTTTTAAAAAATTAAACGCTACTTGCCAACGTAGTCACTTAACTCAAAATAACCACTTAATCACAATAACAACTTAACCAAAGTCACTCATCAATGATGCACGAAACATTAAATTTAATTTTAATCCTGCTAGTGAGTGCGGTGCTGGCGGTGGCGCTTTTTCGCACATTTCGTTTGCCTGCGATGCTGGCTTATTTTTTAGTGGGCTTATTGCTTGGCCCTCATGCTTTTGGTCTTTTGCCAGATAGCGAGGCCAGTCGAGAGTTTGCAGAATTTGGCATTGTATTTTTAATGTTTAGCATTGGCTTAGAGTTTAGCCTGCCGCAATTATATGCCATGCGTAAAAAAGTGCTTGGTTTGGGCGGGGCACAAGTTTTTGCCACACTTGCTGTGGTGATGGGCCTGGCTAAGTTGCTTGGCTTGAACTGGGTTGCTGCATTTGTGATTGGCGCTGCTTTGGCGATGTCTTCTACAGCGATTGTTTCAAAAATGTTGGCTGAGCGCGTTGATTTAAATTCACGTCATGGGCGCTTGAGTATTGGCGTATTGCTATTTCAAGACATTGCGGTGGTGCCTATACTGGTGCTGATTCCGGCTTTGGGTGTGGCGGGGACAAATCTCACTGACGTGCTTGGTTTGGCAATGTTAAAAGCAGCGGCGATGCTGTTATTTTTATTCACGATTGGTAAATGGCTCATTAACCCTTGGTTTAACTTGGTTGCCGGTCAGCGTTCACGCGAGCTTTTTGTTATGAACGTATTGATGGTCACTTTATTGCTGGCCTCTGCTACCAAGCTTGCTGGCTTGTCTTATGCTTTGGGAGCTTTTATTGCCGGTATGTTGATTTCAGAAACTAAATTTAAATATCAGGTGGAATCTGATATTTCACCTTTTCGCGATATTTTGTTGGGGCTGTTTTTTATTGGCGTGGGGATGTTGCTTGATGTGCAGCAAATCATCAGTAACATCGGCATTATTTTATTGGCGCTATTGGCTTTTGTTTTATTTAAAGCCGCGATTGTTACTTTGGTTGTGCGGGTTGTAAAGTACGAAACAGGCGTTGCAATTCGCACGGGTTTGATATTGGCGCAGGCAGGTGAGTTTAGCTTTGTGATTTTGGCGCTTGGGGTGGAGCAAGGTCTTGTGAGTGGGGGAGCTTTACAAATCATACTCGCGGTGTCTTTGCTTTCTATGGTGATTGCGCCATTTCTTATTCAGTATAACGGGCGTATTGCCAGAAAATTAGTGCACAGTTATAGCCGCAATAGTGGGCAGGTTGTACAAGATATTGACGATGTTGGTAAGCACTTGCATAACCATGTGATTATTTGTGGGTATGGCAGAAGCGGTCAGTATCTTGGGCGTTTTTTAAGGGAAGAAAATATCCCCTATATGGCCTTAGATATTGACCCTTCTCGTGTGTTAGAAGCCGCAACGGCGGGCGAAAATGTGATGTTTGGCGATGCTGCACGCCGCGTCGTTCTAGAGGCGGCAGGAGGCTCGCGTGCCAAGGCTTTGGTCATTAGTTATGCAGATAACCGTGCGGCGATGAAGATTTTGCATATTGTGCAAGAAAATTATCCGCAGCTGCCAGTGATTGTGCGTACGGTAGATGACACGCATATGGAGCAGTTAAGAGAGGCGGGCGCTACTGAAGTGGTGCCTGAAATTTTAGAGGGCAGCTTGATGCTAGCTTCACACGCGCTTATGTTGCTGGGGGTGCCGCTGCATCGGGTGGTGAAGCGCATTCGTATTTTTCGTGAAGAGCGTTATAAGTTATTTAAAGGATATTTTCATGGCATTTCAGATGCTGAAAATGAAGATTTAGCTAGGCAACAAGTGCGCTTGCACTCGGTGATTATCTCAGCAGGTACGTTTGCTATTGGGCGGCGTTTGGCTGACATTCATTTAGAAAACTTTAACGTAGAGGTAAAGTCCATTCGCCGCCCACATTCAAATGGCACTGACCCAACTCAAGACAGCTTACTGGCCGAAGGGGATGTCATTGTTTTGCTTGGGCAGCCCACAGGTTTAACCAACGCTCAAAATGCTTTGCTCATTGGGCGCGTGGCTACTAAATAAGTCAATATGACGAAAAAAGTCGTGATTGTAGGCGGTGGTATTGTGGGCTGCATGACTGCCATCGAGCTTGTTCGGCGAGGGTGTCAAGTCACGATTGTAGAGCGCAATCAAATCGCGAGCCAGACCTCAGGTGAAGCGTCTTGGGCGGGAGGGGGCATTGTTTTTCCACTTTTGCCTTGGTTTTATTCTGATGCGGTGAATGCGCTTACGAGTTATGGGGCAAGCGCTTATATGAACATTTGCCAGCAAATGCTTGATGAAACAGGTATTGACACCGGCTTTGAGCCATCAGGATTTTTATTGCTACCAAAATTTGATGTTGACGCCGCATATGCTTGGTGCGCGCGCCATCATGTGCCTGCAGAAGCGGCTGAGGCCTCTAATTTTGGCGTTCAATCTTTAAGTGGTGAAGATGCCCTGTGGCTGCCCACTGTTTGTCAAATACGTCCGCCGTATTTAATGCAGGCGATGCGTCAATGGCTAAAGCAAAATCAAGTTATCATGCTAGAACACACTGAGCTCGTGCCACTCAAAGAAATGCAAACGCTCAATGAATGGCAAACGGTAGATGGCAGCATTATCAGCGCAGACCAGTTTGTAGTCACCTCTGGCGCATGGAGCTTTGAGCTTTTAAAAGAAACCAGCGCGAAGCTTAACATAAAGCCCATGCGCGGGCAGATTTTGCTCTATAAGCCACAAAAAAACCTAAAGCACATTGTTTATCGAGAAGGCTTTTATATGATTCCGCGCCCTGACGGCTATTTACTTGCTGGCAGTACGCTTGAAGATGTGGGCTTTGAAGCGGCGGTAACGCAAGAGGTGCGCGATGAGATACGCGCAAAAGCCGAAGCAATTATGCCAGCGCTCAAGCATCAGCCCATACTCAAGCATTGGAGCGGATTGCGCCCAGGTACTCCCGCTAATTTACCCACCATTTCAGCGCATCCCACGATTGAAAATCTATTTATGAACACAGGGCATTTTAGGTATGGGCTGACAATGGCACCTGCCAGCGCAAAATTGGTAGCAGCTTTAATGTTAGGTGAAAAGCCCATGATGGATGTCAGTCCATATAAAGGCTAAATCATTGGGTTTAAAGGGTTTTAGCCTGCCAGTTTCCAGATTGCCCCCCATGTTTTTCTAGCAATTTAATGTCGCCGATTGTCATCCCTCTATCTGCCGCTTTGCACATATCATACATTGTTAGCAAAGCCACGCTCACCGCGGTGAGTGCTTCCATTTCCACCCCAGTTTGCCCCGTGGTTTCTGTGGTGACGGTACATATAATGGAGGTATTTTTTTCATCTATTTCAAAAGTAACCGCTACTTTTGTGAGACCAATGGGGTGGCAAAGTGGAATTAAATCGGCGGTGCGTTTTGAGCCTTGAATTGCGGCAATTCTCGCAATGCCTAGCACATCGCCTTTTTTTGCATTCCCCTGTTTGATGAGCGCTAAGGTGTGCTCTTGCACATGAATTGATCCGCTTGCCATGGCGCTGCGCTTGGTGTGAGCTTTGCTGCCCACATCCACCATGTGCGCTTGTCCGCTGCTGTCAAAATGGGTCAGGATATTTTTAGTTGAGAGGCTCATTTTTTTACTTTCTATTTACATCTTTGCTGTGAAATGAATGGCTAAAGTGGCTATCATAACAACAATGAAATTAAAGCGTATTCTAATTGCAATATGGCTCACCACCCATGGCACACTGGCTCACCATGTTTTTGCCCAAAGTGAGGGTAAATTTACTTCAAATGTGCAGTCCAGCGAGCCTTTTACAAGCTTTGATATGCAGTTGCCAGAGCTTGGCGATAACGCTGAAACCGTGCTCACCCCGCTTGATGAAAAGCGCATTGGCGAGCAGATTATGCACGATGTTTCTACCAGTGATGAAGTCGTGCAAGATGTTGAAATTATTGATTATTTAAACAATCTTGGTCATCGTTTAGTTGCTGTGAGTCGCGATAAGCAGCAAAAATTTAATTTTTTTGTGGTGCAAGACGGCTCAATTAACGCATTTGCAATGCCAGGGGGTATTATTGGCGTACATACGGGGTTAATACTGGCGACGAATAGCGAATCGGAGCTTGCGAGTGTATTAGGACATGAAATTGGCCATGTAACGCAACATCATATGGCGCGAATGTTAGCTTCGCAAAAAAATGACAGCTTTAAAAATATCGCAGGAATCGCGTTGGCTTTGCTACTTGCAAGAGCTAACCCTGATTTGGCAAATGGCGCACTCACAACAGCTTCGGCGGTGGGCGTGCAGAGCCAGTTAGATTACACGCGTGAGCATGAGCGCGAAGCTGATCGCATAGGGTTGCAGATATTAGATAGCGGCGGTTTTGATGTGCGTGCTATGCCGGCTTTTTTTAACACTCTGCAGCGTGGCTCGCGCTTTGCTGAAGGCGGCGCGCCTAGCTTCTTACGTACACATCCTTTAACAAGTGAGCGTATTGCCGATATTTCAAATCGTGTTGCACAGATGCCGTATCGACAAGTGCCTGACAGTGCTGATTTTGAATATATTAAGACAAAGCTGATTGCTCATCATGGCGCGGCTGAAAATAATATCGAGCTTTTTGAGCAAAACATTCGCGAACATCGCTACCGCAACGAGGCTGCAGAGCACTATGGCCTGGCGGTCGCTTATTTACGAAAAAACGCCTTTTCGCAAACCGAAAAGCAGATAACGTGGCTTAATAAAAATGCGGCGCAACACCCCATGATTGAGAATTTAAATGCACGTTTATCTGTGGCCAAAAATAATCCTCAACAAGCCGCCTTGCAATATGCGGCTGCGCTTCAGCATTATCCAAATAGCCTCGCCTTAATTTATGGTTATGCTGATCACTTTGTTGCAATGAAGCAAGCCGATAATGCGATTAAGCTCATTAAGCAAAAGCAGGCGTTGTATCCGCAAGATGCTTATTTTTATGAGATTTTAGCCAAGGCTTATTTTATGCAGAATAAAAGTTTGTTAAGTTATCAGGCGCAGGGCGAGTCTTATTTAAGAAAATATGATCTAGCGCGCGCGATAGAGCAAATGGAGTTGGCCTCAAAAGCCACAGATGGCGACTTTTATCAAACTTCAATTGTAGAGGCGCGTTTAAAAGAGCTGCGCCGCATGATGAGCGCTAATAAGAAGCCCAATCAGCCCAATTGATTACGTGCAAACGGCGGTATAAAACTCATGATAATAATGAGTTAAACGGTTAGATTTAATGGGCGCTAAGCGATATAATTGCACTCACAAATCAACGAATTTAAGCAAGATGGTTTTAGACCTTTTGATTAAAATATTTTTATTAACCCATTTACTAAGGAGTCAAGATGTCATTGATTAACACGGAAGTTCAGCCATTTAAAGCGCAAGCTTTTCAAAATGGTAAATTTATTGAGGTGAGCGACCAAAGCATGAAAGGTAAATGGTCAGTTGTGATTTTTATGCCAGCGGCTTTTACTTTTAACTGCCCTACCGAAGTTGAAGATGCGGCAGACAACTATGCTGAGTTTCAAAAAGCAGGTGCAGAAGTGTACATTGTGACCACGGATACGCACTTTTCACATAAAGTGTGGCATGAAACCTCACCTGCCGTCGGTAAGGCGAAATTTCCACTTGTCGGCGACCCTACCCACAAATTAACGCGCGCATTTGATGTGCATATTGAAGAAGAGGGCCTAGCTTTGCGCGGCACCTTCGTCATCAACCCAGAAGGTGTGATTAAAACTGTTGAAATTCACAGCAATGAAATTGCACGTGATGTTAAAGAGACGCTGCGTAAACTCAAGGCGGCGCAATTTACTGCGGCTAATCCGGGTCAAGTATGTCCAGCAAAATGGCAAGAAGGTGCTAAAACACTCACGCCTTCGCTCGATCTCGTAGGTAAAATCTAAATCAGCTGGCTCTGGATTTTAGAGTCATTTAATTTTTGCATTAAGCCTTACACCACGCTTTTTAACATCATTTGAAAGCGTGGTTTTTAGAAAAGCATTATTCAAAAGATAATGCTTTTATTTTTTGACTTTGAATGAGCTCAAATGAGCTGATCCCGTTAGGAAAAATCAATTATGGCACTAGAAGATAATATCAAAACCCAATTACAAACTTATTTGGCAATGTTGCGCGAGCCTATCTTGCTTGTTGCTTCATTAGATGACAGCGCTGCTGCACAAGAGATGCGCGAGTTGTTAGAAGAAATCGCGAGCATGTCAGACAAAATCACTCTCACCATGGGTGATGATGCCCGTAAGCCATCATTTGCGGTAAAACGTGGCGCAGAGCACAGAAATGCGAGTCAGCTGGTAGATATTCGCTTTGCGGGTATTCCGATGGGGCATGAGTTTACTTCGCTGGTATTGGCTTTATTGCATACGGGCGATCACCCGATGAAATTAGAAGCCGAAAAAATCGCACAAATTGCGGCAATTGAAGGCAAATTTCACTTTGAAACTTACATCTCTTTAAGCTGCCACAATTGCCCAGATGTTGTGCAAGCTATGAATATGATGGCGGTTATTAACCCTCACATTAGCCATGTAATGATTGATGGTGCTTTGTATCAAGATGAGGTTAAAGCCAGAGAAATTATGTCTGTGCCAACCATGTATATGAATGGTGAGTTGTTTGGCGCGGGACGTATGGAGCTAGAAGAGATTATTCTTAAAATTGATACTGGAGCATCAGCGCGCGAAGCTAAAAAGCTAGATGCGCAAGCTCCTTATGATGTGCTCGTGGTGGGCGGCGGCCCTGCGGGGGCGTCAGCTGCTATTTATGCCGCACGTAAAGGCATTCGAACAGGCATTGTGGCAGAGCGTTTCGGCGGGCAAGTGATGGACACTTTAAGTATTGAGAACTTTATCTCTGTGCAAGAAACCGAAGGCCCTAAATTAGTGGCGGCTCTTGAAGAGCACGTGAAGAGTTATCAGGTTGATATTATGAACTTACAGCGTGCGGTAGGCTTGTCTTCTCCTGCAAAAAATGGCGATCAAGGTGCTGATTTAATTGAAATTAAATTAGAAAATGGCGCTACGCTGAAAAGTAAGGCAGTGATTGTGGCAACGGGTGCGCGCTGGCGTGCGCTGAATGTGCCCGGTGAGCAAGAGTACCGCAACAAAGGGGTTGCCTATTGCCCGCATTGTGATGGTCCGTTGTTTAAAGGCAGGCCCGTGGCGGTGGTTGGTGGGGGAAACTCAGGTGTTGAGGCGGCGATTGATTTGGCAGGCTTTGTTGCGCACGTCACTTTGTTGCAATTTGATGTGGCACTTAAAGCCGATGCGGTGTTACAAAAAAAATTACACTCTTTGCCTAATGTGACTGTGATTACTCACGCAAAAACCACAGAAGTGACTGGCGATGGTAATAAAATGAACGGTTTAAACTATATCGATCGTGCCACCGATGAAGTCAAACATCTTGTGCTTGATGCGGTTTTCGTGCAAATTGGCTTGTTGCCCAATAGTGATTGGCTACAAGGCGTTGTGAATTTAAGCAAGTTTGGTGAGATTGAGATTGACCACCATAACGCCACTTCGTTGCCCGGTGTGTTTGCGGCGGGAGATGTGACAATCTCACCGTATAAGCAAATTATTATTGCAATGGGCGAGGGGGCTAAGGCTTCTTTAGGGGCTTTTGATTATTTAATCAGGCAATAACTTTTCAACGTTTAAAGCGGTGTTAGTCATGAAAATTTACTGTTTATTAGACGCGCAGAAATAAGCGCTTATAAATTATTGCAGTTAAAAAGCAAATAAAAAAGCCCGCTTTAGCGCGAGCCGATCAAATAAAGTGTTGGTTTTGATATAACTTAAAATTCCACTTAGAATTAAATTAGGGGCTGTCCTAGATAACACATAAAATGTTATAAGGACGTCATGAGAAAGAGCAGATTAAATTCAGCTAAGCAGTCGAGGTTAATTGAACATTTTGTTGCTGGCACAACGGCTAGATGTGCAGCAGATTTGA
>JAVKLV010000004.1:0-7377 GCA_031538905.1 Methylotenera sp.
CGCTGCTAATGCCGTCACGTTTGCCTGTGTCAATTTGGTGGCGCTTGACCCATTCGTGCAAAGTAGCGGCTGCGCAACCTATTTTAGGGGCGATGCTTTCAATGGCTGACCATGGCGTGGCGTATTGGTGCTGGTGCTCTCATACCATCCGAACTGCACGCTCTTTGACTTCGGGGGAGTATTGGGGTTTGGCTTTCGTCATCTTGATATTCTCTCATGATTAAAGCTCTCCTTAAAACTCGGGGTGATTCACTAATTGATATCAGCTAGCTAGTGTGAAACTTTTTGATAGCGCAGAATTTTAACGATTTTGACTTCAACATGCTAGCTAAATTTACTCAGTCTTTGGATGAAAAAGCTCGTTATAATTGAAATGTGTTTATTCTTTAAAGAGTTTACTTTGTGCTAGACGCTCGTTGGAAATCCGGCTTATTTTTATGCGCACTCACCTTGGTGAGTCTATTTTTTTGGCTGATTAGTAGTTTCAGTATTGCTGTGAGTCTATTTTGTTTGGGGCTGCTCGCACACCTCATTGCACATATTTATTGGTTGCATAGGCTACAAGAGTGGTTAAAAGTTCCTGATTTAAAAACAATCCCAGAGGGCTCTGGTGTTTGGGGTGATGTGTTTACTGCGCTTTTACAATATGAGCGCAATAACAATCAAAATCAAAAACAATTAAATGCCGCCCTTGAGCGTTTTAATTTGGTGACGCGTGCCATGCCAGATGGTCTTGTGATGCTAAATTCAAGCAACGAAATAGAGTGGTGTACGCATAATGCTGAACATCAGCTTGGGCTTAATTTAAGTGTCGACAAAATGTTACCCATTGTTAATTTAATTCGCGATAGCCATTTTGTGGGTTATTTACATAATGAACATTATGACGAACCTTTTAAGCTTAAATCTTGGCGCAACCCCGACTTAATTCTCGAAATTCAAATGATTCCTTTTGCTAATAAGCAAAAATTGCTCATCAGCCGAGATACCACGGAGCGTGAAAAGGTGGATATTATGCGTCGTGATTTTGTGGCGAATGTTTCTCATGAGCTGCGAACGCCAATTACCGTGATTGGTGGTTTTTTAGAAACATTAAGCGACATGGAAAATGCAGTGCCCGAGCATTTAAAAAATTATTTTGCGATGATGGAAGATCAAACCGTTCGTATGCGACGCATTGTTGAAGATTTACTTACTTTGTCGACGATTGAAAACAACACTGAAGACCCTGATGAGAGTGAAATTGACATGGGGGCTTTGTTAAAATCGGTTCAAAATGATGCGATTGGCTTAAGTCAGAGTTTAAATAAAACCAAGCACAACATTAGGCTTGAGCTTGATGAAAGTCTTCATCTTAAAGGTGCTAGCGATGAGCTTCGGAGTGTGTTTACTAATCTTGTGAGTAATGCCGTGCGTTATACCCCCATAAAAAATCAAGCCACTGGCAGTCGTGGTGAGATTTTTATTTTTTGGGGCTTACGAAATGGCGAGCCAGTATTTTCGGTACGTGACACAGGGATTGGTATTGAGCATCAGCACATTGTTAGATTAACTGAGCGCTTTTACCGCGTAGACCGAAGTCGTAGCAGAGAAACCGGCGGCACAGGCTTGGGGCTTTCTATTGTGAAGCATATTTTGCTTCGGCATCAAGCCAGGTTGGAAATTAGCAGTGAGCTGGGGTTAGGTAGTGTGTTTAGCGTGATCTTTCCAAAATCACGCCGCTTGTAAATTCTTAAGATGAATCTTAAATCTTGACCTAGCGAGAGACTGATGTGCCCCACGTTTTTGTTTGGCACATTGCTGTGTCTAAATGAAATGCCACAAGTAACGTGCAAAATAAATCATCATGGCTAAAAGCATCATGTTGATGCGATAAAATTTGCGCTTTTTTGTAATCAAAATGTTCGCCCATCCAAACGATTGCCGGCACGTGCGTTTGTACTTTGGGTGCCATCATGTAAGGCGCAGAGTGTAAATAAAGTCCATGTTCGCCAAGTGATTCGCCATGATCGCTCACATATAACATCGCTGTTGCATGGGTTTCGTCATATTTTTTTAAGAAATCAATGATGTTCGATAAAAAATAGTCGGTATACAAAATAGCATTATCGTAGCTATTATCAATTTGTTGCTGTGTGCAGTCTTTTAATTCAGCAGTTTTGCAGGCAGGGGTGAATTTTTCAAACTCTTTTGGGTAGCGTTTGTAATACTCAGGACCATGATTGCCCATTTGATGAAAAACAATCAAGATGTCTTTACTTTTGCGCGCTTCAATATACTGGTTTAAGCCGCTTAGCATGCCGATATCACGGCACTCGCTATCACACACGGGGTTTAATTGAGCTGTTTTAAAGTCTTCAAATTTTAAGCGGGTGGCAACTCCTTTGGAGTCTGAATTATTATCTCGCCATAAAATCTCTACTTGATGTTGGGCGAGCACATCTAAAGCATTTTGTTGATTTAAAGCAGTTTCTTTGTCGTAATTTTTTCTACCCAAAGATGAAAACATACAGGGCACAGAAACGCTCGTTGAAGTGCCGCAAGAGCTGACATTGTTCAAGCTGATTACTGCCTGCTTTGCCAGCAGGGGGTTGGTTTCTCGAGGGTAGCCATTTAATGAAAAGCGATCTGCGCGCGCTGTTTCCCCCACTACCATCACGAGCAGCTTGGGCGGGCTGTTTGGCTTAAGCATTTTAGCGTCTTGTGCAATCATTTTAAGTGGTGTTGGCTTGGCAATTTTGATTTGCTCATCAATAAACTTTGCCAATGAATAAGTGGCATAGGTTGGGTTGGCATAAAAACGGGTGACTTTATGCTGCCGGATAAACGTTGCATAAGCGCTCGAAAATGGCGCAACTACAAGTACTAGCAACAATAATAATATTGCCAGTAAACGTAATCTAGCCAATAGGGCAGTGAGCGGGCGGTAACTAGCTTGAGGAAAATATCGAATGACAAGCCAGGCTGGAATAATGCCTAAAATAATGGTTCTTAGTACAAGGCTTAGGCTAATGAGCCCAGCAAACTCTTGCAGATTGGTTTGCATCACATTGTCAATCATGCTCACATCGACAACCACGGCAAACTGATCCATGTAATAAGCGGCCTGAGAAACAAGCAGCAGGTAAAAAGCCAGTATCCAGCGGCTTGCGCGGCCATGACAAATGGCTAAAAAAAACAGGGCAGTCAACAGTGTAAAAAACAAGCTCAGCGACAATAAAAGTGGCAGATTATGTAAACTGAGCGGGTAATTTTCGAGGATGCGACCAAAAAGTGCCCAATTGCCCGTGAGCATCACAAAAGTTGTCACGATTAAAATACCGCGCTCTTGCGCTGATGTCTGGCAAAAAGGTGTCGATAGGCTGTTTAAAAATCGTGACAATAAAATCATCAGGTGCTCTCTATGGTGTAGTTTTGATTGCTTAAAATTCAATGATTAAAATTTTGAGTCAGTGATTTTTAAGCCATTGAACAACAAGCTAAAAAAGATAGTCTTTTTTAGCAAGCATGTTAAGTGGTTAATAATTGTTAGTTTGATTGCGTAGTGATTTTAGGTTGCCACATCATATACTGCGTGAGTAATAGCGCCCATACTATCCAGGCGGACCAAAGGTTATGCGACATAAAGTGCGCGCCGCGAATCATCTGTCCCCAGCCCATGATGAAGCCTAAAACCAAACCTAATACCAAGCCGAATTTCGCGACTTTAATCAACTCATCTTTAAAAGCAAAGTAAATTGCCATAAGAGCAAAGCCGCCACTGGCATGCCCACCCGGAAAGCAATGCCCCGCGACTGCGCCTTTTGGTAACTGTCCAAAGAGTGGCACCCAGGGCTCTGTGCCACCAAATTCAGTTAAACTCCAAGGGCAGCTGTGAATGCTCAAGTGTTTTAAAAAAGAGATGATGGCTGTTGAAGTTATCATCGCGATAAATAGCCATAAAAACTGCTGATGATAGACTGTAATCCATTTTTTTTGATTAAGGTAAGTCACTGATTTTGTGGTGACATTAAGCCCGCTTAACCATAGCGTGAATATAGTTAAGCCGATGATAATAATGAGATTTTTTAAGCCTTTGTGCATGATATTTTCGATAAAGCGACTGTCTCTCAATGGAAACGCATGGGCGTGGCTATCGAAAAATGCTTGGATTAACCAAAAATCTAAGTGTGTATGCGGGTAGACAAAAATTAACGCAAGCCCCGCGAATAGCGGCAGTGCAATATGCGGTAGCCAAAATGACTTTTTAAGAAATTGCGGCTTGATAAAATGAGGGTTTTTTAAGTAATTCAATGTTGGTCACTTGAGTTTTAAGTTATTGTATTGTCATCTTTTTTATGAAATATATTTCAAATAGCAAGCGCATATAAAAAATATAATGTTGATATTTTATCATGAGGCTACTGTAAGGTTGAATTTGATGGTTTGGCGAGAGGGCTTTGATGTGACGCGTTGTCAATATAAGGTAATAATTGATGCTAGTGACCATTAGCGTTATAGTGCAGCTCATTACTTTTAAGTTGAATAAATTGAATACAAAGGTTGAGTTAATGTCGGTTTCGCGTCCCATATTGATGATTATTGATGATGATCCCTTAATTACGGACACGCTTTATTTTATCTTAAGCAAACATTTTGAGGTGTGCGTGGCGGAGTCGCACGCGCAGCTTAAAAGCCTTTTGCAGCAGCTTCACGATGTGCCTGCTTTGGCTTTAGTTGATTTGGGTTTACCTCCGTCGCCGCATAAGCCGACAGAGGGTTTTAAAGTGATTACTGCGCTTTTGGCACATTCTCCCACCATTAAAATTCATGTGCTGTCTGGTCAGAGTGATGATGCTCATGTGAAGCGTGCTTTAAGGCTTGGCGCGGTAGATTTTATTGCTAAACCTTGTGATATTGAACAGCTTAAAAATATGCTGATCAACTCGCTCAAAGTGCAAGATGTTGAGTTGAATGAGATGACTGCCCAGCCAAAGGTTGATCGTTTATTAGGAGAGAGTTTGCCGATGCAGGTGTTGCGGATGCAAATTGCTCAGTTTGCTGATTCGCCTTTTCCGGTGTTGATTGAGGGCGAGTCAGGTAGTGGCAAAGAATTAGTGGCCAGTAGCTTTCATCATGCGAGTAAGCGTGCTTTAGCGCCGTATTTGTCAGTGAATTGTGCGGCAATTTCACCCTTATTAGCAGAATCTATTTTGTTTGGGCATACCAAGGGTGCTTTTACGGGGGCGAATGCCGCCCATGCAGGTTATTTTGAGAGCGCAAGTGACGGCACACTTTTTTTAGATGAAATTGGTGAGTTGCCCCTTGAGTTACAGGCTAAATTGTTGCGCGTACTTGAAAATGGAGAGTATCAAAGAATAGGGGAAACGCAAACGCGCAAAAGCCAAGCGCGTATTGTTGCTGCAACTAATCGAGATTTACGTGCAGAGGTTCGTACGGGTAAGTTCAGATCAGATTTATATCATCGCTTAAGCGTGTTGACTGTGAACGTTCCGCCGGTGCGAGATTTAGGCGCTGATAAGCATTTATTACGTGAGCATTTTGTGCAGTTTTATGCGCAGCAAATTAGTCAGTCTCCGTTTTTTTTAGATGCGTCAGCTCAACAGCATTGGTTAGAATATACGTTTCCGGGTAATGTGCGCGAGCTTAGAAATATCGTCATTCGTTTGATGGCTAAATATGCTGGTGCAACACTTAATGCCACTCAATTGGCAATGGAGTTTGATACATCTGAGCCAGAAACAACGGCTCAAGAGCCCATCAATTTTAATGATATGAATCACCTTACTGCTCAAGCGCAGGTGCATTTGCATCGCCAGGCTTATGTAAGCTTAGACGAGGTGCTTAAAATGTGGGAGCGTGCTTATATTGAAGCTGCCATGCAAATAACGCATGGTAACTTGAGTCAGGCGGCAAAGTTGCTCAATGTAAATCGAACCACCTTGTATAGCCGCATGAGTGCTATAGGTCAGCCAGCTGAAAGCGGCTCACATGAGCCAGCTAAAATAATAGCCAAGTAAAATAACTAAGTAAAACAACTAAGTAAAACAAGCCAGCCAATATCATCGTAAAGAAGAATATATAGTGTATTACGCACATTTTGAGTTAAAAGAACCGCCTTTTAAAATCACCCCTAATACTGACTTTTTCTTTTCTGTGGGCAATCGCGGTGCGGTATTAGATGCCCTCATGTATGCCATCGTGAATGGCGAAGGCATTATTAAAGTTGTGGGCGAAGTGGGCTCTGGTAAAACCATGCTATGCCGTATGTTGCAAACTGTTTTGCCCGAAAAAATCGAGAGTATTTATTTAGCTAATCCAAATGTGGCGCCAGAGTATATTTTGCACGCCATCGCGTTTGAGTTGCAGCTTAAAATATCTAAAAATACAGATCGCTTTAGAGTGATGCAGATGCTACAAGATCATTTGTTAAAATGCCATGAAAAAGGCCGTCAAGTGGTTGTTTTTGTAGAAGAAGCGCAAGGAATGCCGCTGCCCACTTTAGAAGAAATTCGACTACTTTCTAACTTAGAAACCAAGCAAGATAAATTATTGCAAATCGTATTATTTGGGCAACCTGAGCTAGATGTTAATTTAAGTGAAACGCAATTTCGCCAATTACGCGAGCGTATTACACACAGCTTTCATTTAGAGCCTTTAACTACGCAAGATGTGAGTGATTATTTGATTTCGCGCCTGCGTGTAGCGGGCTATCAAGGCTCGCATTTATTTTCAGAAGACGCTATTAAAACACTTGCAGCTGCGGCGCAGGGCTTGACAAGGCGCGTGAATATATTGGCGGATAAATCATTGCTTGCCGCCTATGCTGACAATGTTTATGAGGTCAAAACTAAGCACGTGAAGGCGGCAATTCAAGACAGCGAGTTTGGGCGAAAAACATTTCATCATCGGCACTATGGGGTGGCAATTGTCTTGCTAGCTGTGCTTTTAGCCGCCGCTTTAGCGTTTGCTTGTTGGTATGGCGGTGTTGCAGAGCAGTCACTGCCTTTTTAAGGTTGCCTTTTTGGATGGTTCAGCGAGGTGAAATTATTATCTCCAATAGCCTCTTTAATTTAGCCCTTGTTAAGCATTAACTAAGTATTATAATGCTTAGTTAATTTATTTTAACTCACCTTCTTTAATATGGAGTTGCAGTCATGACAATAGCAACCGAAAATTTAAACACCGAACTTAACGCAGGTGTGCCCGATGCTCTTAGCGTTAGCTTGAGTTTATCAGCGCTTGAAGATTATGTGAATGCGGGTATTGTGGGTGTTACAGCAGATAACCTTGCGGCAGTGAATGCAGAAGTTGATAAAGCTTTTGGCGCGCAGGCGAATACGGTGGCTAAAGTGCAAGCATTTGTGGTTGCGGCGA
>JAVKLV010000005.1:0-29422 GCA_031538905.1 Methylotenera sp.
GCAATTTGCAACAGATTGGCTATGGACATACAATCACGAACGTCCCAATATGGCATTGGGTGGCATGACCCCGAAGCAAAAGTTAGCTTTAGTGGCTTAGTTTCTACTTTTAGCTGCAACTAATAATGGGGGGATTACCATATCAATGTTAAATCTAATACACTCAATTTATCTATGTTGGAATTAGAACAGCAGATTGCCAATTTGATTGATATGCAGGCTCAAGTGGAAAATGAACACAAAGCTATTGCAGAAGGTGTGCAAGATTTAGAGTTGGCTCAATTTGTTAAAGATAATTACCCACAAATTGCCACCAGTTTCAAAATGCATAAAATTAGAAAAGATGCCAATGCTCCTGATAGCAATATGACGAAAGGTAAAAAATTATGAGGTTGTTAATACATATCAACAATAAAGAAATTGAAGTTCAAGACATTAACAAGCTTAAAGAGCATATGCAGTATTTAAGCGAGTTAATTGATACCTACCAAGATACACAAGAGGAAGTGGTTTTTAACATACCTAGCGACCTCTTAAAGAGGAAAAACAAGCTGGGTATATAACCCCCCCGTCCCCCAAACTTTGGGGGAGATTTCTTAGAGTGTGCCCATTCGGGCGAAAGTCAAAAACACAGCTATTTATCAAAATAATTCACCAAAAATTCACCAAAAATTAAATTCACCAAAAATATTACTTATTAAAATCAATGAAATAGGTTATTTTACCTTTTCTTAACATAAAGGTCAGTAATCGTGCCTTCTTTCATTTCGGCCGCAAAGCAGAGCGTTTCTGATAAGGTGGGGTGTGCATGAATCGTTAAACCTAAATCATGTGCATCTGCCCCCATTT
Organism: Methylotenera sp.; assembly: GCA_031538905.1. Lineage (GTDB taxonomy): Bacteria > Pseudomonadota > Gammaproteobacteria > Burkholderiales > Methylophilaceae > Methylotenera. The sequence goes on from JAVKLV010000005.1 coordinate 850, forward strand.
CAATCGCCAATACCGCTTCAGCCAAAAGCTCGCCCGCATTGACGCCCACAATGCCTGCACCAATCACACGATGAGTTTTTTTGTCGAATATCAATTTAGTCATGCCTTCTGTACGTGCAATTGAAATTGCGCGCCCACTTGCCGCCCAAGGAAAAGAGGCTTTTTCAATTTCAATGCCTTTTGCTTTAGCTTCTGTTTCGGTGATGCCAACCCAAGCCACTTCAGGGTCTGTGTAAGCTACCGATGGAATGACCGAAGCAACAAATTCCACCTTTTCGCCAGCAATCACTTCAGCAGCCACTTTGCCTTCATGTGTTGCTTTATGCGCTAACATTGGCTGGCCAACAATGTCGCCAATGGCAAAAATATGCGAAATTGTATTGCCATTGTTATCACGGGTGCGCATTTGTTTATCTACAGCAATAAAGCCATGCTGATCTACCGCCACGCCAGCATTTTCTGCGCCAATGTTTTTGCCATTTGGGCGGCGACCAATAGATACCAGCACGCGGTCATAAATTTCTACATCTTTAGGGGCATCTGTGTTGCCATTGACCCCTTCAAATGTCACATGAATACCGTCTTTTTGAGGAATCATCGCGGCTACTTTGGTGTTTAACATAATGGCTTCAAAACGTTTTTCCATGCGCTTTTGCAATGGGCGAACTAAATCACGGTCACAGCCTTGAATAAGACCATCAGTAAACTCAACAATGCTTACTCGAGAGCCTAGTGCGTCATACACCGTACCCATTTCTAAACCAATGATGCCACCCCCAATGACTAGCATACGTTTTGGCACATCCGCTAATGCCAATGCGCCTGTCGAGTCCATAATGTGCTCATCTTCTGCCACCCCTGTAAATTGAGCGGCTTGTGAGCCTGCGGCAATAATTGCATTGTCAAATGAAATTGCAGTCACTGTGCCGTCGGCAGCGGTTACAGCAACTTGATGTGGGCTGGTAAATTGACCAGTACCTTGTATCACGGTCACATTGCGCTGTTTAGCCATTGCGGCTAGACCGCCCGTCAGCTTGCCAACCACGTCATGTGCTTTCCAGTGACGTAATTCATCTAAATTGACTTTTGGCGGCTCAAAGCGTACGCCATGCGCTGCGCTTTCTTGCGCTTCGGTAATTACTTTAGCTGTGTGCAATAAGGCTTTGGATGGAATACAACCCACATTGAGGCAAACACCTCCCAGGGTTGAATAGCGCTCAATCAGCACGACTTTTTTACCTAAATCAGCGGCACGAAAGGCTGCAGTATAGCCGCCAGGGCCCGATCCTAAAACCAAGACTTCGGCGTGTAAATCTGCATCACTTATATTCACCTTTGCTGCCGTGGCGGCAGTGGCTGGATTTTTAAGGGAAGCAGGCTCTGCGACCGCTTCTTGTTGAGGGGGTGTTTTTACATCGGCCGATTCAAGCAATAAAATTAAACTATTTTTAGCAACTTTATCGCCTATTTTTACTTTTAATTCTTTTACTTTGCCCGCCATTGATGATGGAATATCCATCGACGCTTTATCTGATTCTACTGTTATGAGGGCATCCTCTTTGGCAATGATATCGCCCTTTTTTACCAACACTTCAATCACGGTAACCTGATCAAAATTGCCAATATCTGGCACCAATACTTCTAATACATTATTCATGCTCGCCCTCTTAAAATACTTAAATTAGCCACGGTAATTAGCCGCTGTATTTTATCAGTAAAAAATATCTTATTTGATGCGTATTGTGTAAGTTGCTTTGAAGTCAGCCGTTTGCAAGGCACGGTAAAGTAAAAAGTGCCTTGATGCTTGGTTAAGATACGGGATTACTCCCACTCAAGGGCAGGGTAAATCATATTGACGTTGCGTCTATTGGCGATATCAAATAGCGTCCATTTGCCTTTTTCACTTGCCGCCGCCGTGCTCATGGCAGATTCCATGCTCTCACCTTTTTTAATACTGGCACGCACATCGGCTAAAAGTAAGGTTAAGTAATGTTGTGCATTATTTAAGGCTTCAAGCCAGTTTTTGCTTATCGCGCCATGTCCTGGCACTACTTGTTTAGCTTGGCTGCTTTTTAATTTTTCTATTTCGCTGATGAGCCCCTTAATGTCACCTTCAATCACGGGGGTGCGTTCAATAAATAGCAAATCACCCGTAAATAGCGTGCCAGTCTGATTGTCTATCACTGATACATCGGTATTGGTATGCGCCACGGGGTGCGCTGTGAGCATGAGCTTTCTGTCGCCTAAATCAAGCGCTAAAGTAGTTTTAACTACAGTTGTTGGTTTAACTAAGATACTTTCTTGGGCATCTTGCTTGAGCAGTTTGGCATTTAATTTTGCATAAGCCTCATGACGCAGCGTCATGGCATTGGCGAGTTTTTCATGTCCAATAAATTGAGGCTTGTCAGCTAAAAATGCCGCATTACCATAAATGTGGTCAGGATGCACATGGGTATTGATGACGTACAACACGGGTAGCGGGGTGATTTTTCGTATTGTTTCACGCAGTTGATGCCCCACTTTGAAGCTGCCGCCTGTGTCGATGACGGCAACGCCTTTGCTGCCCACAATAAAGCTTGCGTTACAAATGTCACCTTGATAACCCTCGTCAATATCTAAATGTACGCCATGATGCACATAGATATTGTCGCCTAGGTTTTCGATTGCAAACGCGCCCTCATCTTGAGCATTAGCATTGGCTCCAATGAAGAGTGCAATTAAGCTACAAAAAATCATCAGAATGCGCATATTTTATTTCCACCATTGGGGCTCATTGCTTAGCCTAATGCAACATTGTACAATGACTCGCGTATCAAAGGTTTGACGTAAACTACATTCATCGCTAGGAATCTTAAAAATGACCCATTTATCCCCTTCCCGTTACACAAAAACAGCAGTTATTTTGCATTGGCTTATCGCTCTTTTTTTGGTTCTAATGTTTGTTTTAGGTTGGTTTATGGCAGATCTGCCAAAAGAAGCAGCTAATCAATCAGTATTTGATTTACTAAACTTAGGTATTTGGAAGGTGCAGCTCGCAGAAGAAATCTCTCCGCGCGCGTTTTATTTTAATTTGCATAAGTCGCTAGGCGTTACAATTTTTGCTTTGATTCTCTTGCGTGTTTTATGGCGTATTGGGCATAAGCCGCCAGCACCACTTGCCACTTACAAAGCCATTGAAAGAAAAGTTGCAACAGCCACGCATCATCTGCTTTATGTGTTGATGGTTGCTATTCCTTTAAGTGGTGTAATCATGGCGCTTTATAGCAAATATGGCGTTAAGTGGTTTGGTTTGAGCTTGTTGCCGGGCTTAGACAACAAGGGTGTTCGTGAGGTTTTTGAAGAGCTGCATGAGCTTGTCGGCATTGCTTTATTGATTGTTGTTGCTCTGCATATTGCAGCTGCCTTAAAGCATAAATTCATTGATAAAGACGACACACTGAACCGTATGTCTTTGAAATAAGAAGTTTTTAATGCTTGCTCCTGCTCAAATTATCGTACATTTGTGCTGGTTATTTTAAAAATTGAAGCATTACGGTAGATATTGTTCATAAATCATTGTAATACTTCGATTTTTATCTTAAAATAAAGATTAAATTTTTTGATATTATGGTGCCCAATATAAAAATTGGCATCACAAAATTGGCATCATAGTGAAGTGATAAGTTGGGGGAGTGCTGTGTTAAATAAGAAGCAAATAATGAGCGGTTTATGCCTCGTTTTGGTGCTGGGCATGACGTCTTGTGCGCATAAGAGCAAGATTAAGCAATCAAAAGCGCACATCGACGGGCGAAATACTTCGCTTACCCAGCAATTTTTAAAGTCAGATCTAAGTTCCGCTTCGGCAGTTGCTGCAGCAAAGGGGGCTATTCCAAAACCTGTGGTTAACAATACCTATTTGCCAGAGCCAAAAGCTAAAGCCAAAGAGCAGGTTTACAGTATTGTGGTGTATGACACGCCGGTAAAAGAGGTGTTATTTGCAATTGCGCGTGACAGTAAATTAAACATTGATATTCATCCGTCAGTGCAGGGATTGGTCACGCTTAATGCGATAGATCAAACCTTATCCGCTATTTTAGAGCGTATTTCTAAGCAGGTAGATTTAACTTATAAAATTCAAAATAATGTGATGATTATTACCCCTGATCATCCTGTGCTACGCACTTATGCGATTGACTATGTGAATATGTCGCGCGATACCGAAGGTTTTATCGGTGCTGCGGCAGAAATTTCTAGCACTGGTCAGGGCGCTTCGAGTGAATCGAGTGGCAGTTCGGCTGGCAATAGCTCTAAGACTTCTGTATCAAGTAAATCTAAAAGTGACTTTTGGGAAACGTTAGAAACAAACATTAAGGATATTTTACGTGAAACTGATAAAGAGGTAATTTACTCAAAAACGAAGGCGCTGACTGCTCAAAATTCTAAGGCAACAAACGCTAATGCATCAACTTCTGAGGCCAATTCACAAACAGATGCGGTGCAATCTGAATATAAAACGCTTCTAGCGGGCACGGTGATTGTAAACCGTGAGGGGGGTGTTATTAACGTGCGCGCAACTAATAAACAGCACATGAAGGTGCAAGAGTTTTTAGATAAAGTGATGTCAAGCGCAAGGCGTCAAGTGTTAATTGAGGCAACGATTGTAGAAGTGAGATTAAATGACAGCTATCAAGCAGGTATTGATTGGGCGAGAATAGCTGGCACCAATGGTGGCCTGACATTAGGCCAGCAATTAGGCTCGCAAGTCACTGTCGCAAATGGCTTGCCCTCAACAAGTGAAAATGCTTTTGGTATTAAAACTGCGGCAGGCTTTGTGGCGGGTTATGCTAATCCAGCAAGCAAATTTGGCAACATTTTTGCATCGATTAACTTTTTAGAGCAGTTTGGAAGAACCTCCGTGCTTTCTAGCCCCAAAATAATGGTGCTCAATAATCAAACCGCGGTATTAAAAGTAGTCGATAATCTAGTTTACTTTACTGTTAAATCTACAGTGACCCCAGGGGTTAATGGCCAAGCTCCTATTTCAGTATCGACCTCCGATGTCCATAGTGTGCCCGTGGGCGTGGTAATGGCGGTAACCCCACAAATCAACAACACTGGAAATGTGAATATCAATGTAAGGCCCACTGTTTCACGTAAGGTAGGTGATGCGAAGGACCCCGTTAATACTTCCAATAATATTCCAATTATACAAGTGCGTGAAATGGAATCTATGTTGCAAATTGCCAGTGGCGACACGGCTATATTGGGCGGCTTGATGCAAGATGAAGTGATTAACAATACCAATAAAGTACCGGGCGTGTCTAAAGTGCCAGTGGTGGGTAAAGCGTTTACTGGTAAAAATGACGGCTCTCAAAAAACTGAATTGGTGATCTTTTTGCGCCCTACCGTCATTACAAAAGCCAGCTTAGAAAGCGACGAGCTTGCAACATACAAGCAGTATTTGCCTGATCAAGCGATTGAAAGAGCATCATCTGCTGAAGCAGAGAATGAAAGGTAAGTTTTTATGAGTTTGCTCATTAAGGCCTTAAACAATTTAGAAAAAAATAAGCAGGCTGAAAAAGATAAAAATAAAACGGCCGAGTCTGTTGCAAATGAAAGCGTTTCGCTGGATTTGACTCCAGTTGAGAATAAAGATTTAGAGTTTAAGTCTCATCAGGATGAGGTGCCCGCAATGTCTGAAGATGTAGCCTCTAGTGAGCTTAAAGGCGGCGCACTTGGTCTTGAGCTTTCTTTAAAAAAATCTGCGCCAGAAATTTCTTCTTCTATGAGCATTAAGCAAAAAGCTGAAGATGAAACGTCAGCTTCGCTAGAGTCAAATGCTGACGCGCTTAATCAGCAGGCAGCGGCTAAAATTTTTGCCGCTAATAAGCAAGCAAAAGCGCCTTTGTCAAAATGGGCTTTAATGGGTTTAGGTCTTGTTGGTGCGCTTATTGTTGGGCTGGGTGTGCAGATTTATTATTTCACTAATAAATTGGCGACGCCAGAAGTAAGGGTAATTAACGCAAATACACCAATAGCTACTGGCGGCGTTGTATCTGCACAAGCTAATCAGCCGCAAGCGAGCGTTACTCAAGCTCCTCAGCAGTCACCTGCTGTGGCGGCGGTGGATTTAACGCAAAGTGCGAATACTGCAACGGTAGAAAATAAGGGTGTGCCACAAAATGAAGTGGTAGAAAAATATAAACCGACCAATCTTGCTGAAAACGTTGTTGAGGCTAAAGTAAAGTCGCCTATCAATAAAGCGGCAGATAAAGTCGCCAATAACAATGTTCCTCCTGTGGCGAGTCAAAAGTCCGCTGAAGCGGCTCTTGTAGAGTCATCTGACCCCACTCTTACTAATCGCCCGGCAAAATCGCGTGGTGCGTTAGCTCCTCGTGGCAATAAAAAGCAAGAGCCTGTAGCTTTGACAACAAAAGTAAAATCTCAGGGCATTGACCCTATTTTGCTTTCGGCTTACCAGGCGTTTGTGCGTGGTGAAGATGCAAGCGCACAGCGCCAATACAGGCAAGTGTTGCAACAAGATACGCTGAATATAGATGCTTTGCTTGGTATGGCAGCCATTGCGCAGCGTCAAGGGCGTGAAGCTGACGCACAAGGCTGGTACCAAAAAGTATTAGAGATTGAGCCAAAAAACAGTATTGCGCAAACAGCTATTTTGACTACTCAAAATAGCTCAAGTCAGGGCAATGAAGAGAGCCGGATTAAAAGCATGATTTCACAGCAGCCAGATGATGCTAATCTGCACGCGGCATTGGGTCATTTGTACGCACGGCAAAATCAATGGACTTTTGCGCAAGAGGCTTACTTTAACGCGAGTAGCTTGGCGCCAAAAAATGCTGATTATGCCTTCAATTTAGCCATTAGTTTAGATCAAATGGGCAAGTCTGGCTTGGCCTTAACGCAATATCAGCGCGCTTTAGATTTATTGAATAAATCAGGCGGCACAAGCCCAGACAGGGCGCAGTTAGAAGCTAGAATTAGCAAGCTTCAATAATGATGCCGCGCGCTTCTAAATACATTTATAAAGAAATAATGTATGGCTGATACAAGTAGAAAGCAACACTTAGGCGAGCTCATGGTGCAAAAGGGTTTGATTACCTCAGACCAATTGCACATTGCGCTTACTGAGCAAGAGCACAGCGAGCTTCCTTTAGATCGTCAATTGGTGGTGTTGGGCTTTGTAACTGAAAGCATGGTGCGTGATATTGTTGCAGCTAACATTGGTTTTGATAGCATTGACTTATCAACAATCGTAGCTGATGCTGATTCACTAGAGCTTATTCCACAAGACTTTTCTCGTCGTTATCGCTTGTTGCCGATTTCATACGATGAGTCAAATAAAACATTAACGGTTGCTATGTCAGATATGTTTAATGTTGTGGCATTGGATAGGCTGCGTGCCATGCTGGGGGAGCATATTCAAATACGTCAGCTGTTGGCGGCTGAAACGCAGCTTGAGGAATATATTGATCAATTTTATGGCTACGAACTCTCAGTTGATGGTATTTTGCGTGAAATTGAGACGGGTGAGGTTGATTACAGCAGCTTAGGCGCAGATGGTAATGAATATACTCAGCCAGTGGTACGATTGGTTGGTGCTTTGTTAATGGATGCGGTTAAGCGTGGCGCATCCGATATTCACTTTGAGCCAGAATATGCTTTTTTGAGAATACGCTACAGAATTGATGGTGTACTTCACCAAGTGCGAAGCTTACATAAAAGTTATTGGAGTGGGTTAGTTGTAAGACTTAAAGTGTTAAGTAACTTAGATATTGCTGAAACACGTGCACCGCAAGATGGCCGCTTAAGCATGAATTTATGCGGGCGCCCTATTGATTTTAGGGTTTCTAGCCACCCAACCGTTCATGGGGAAAACATTGTATTGCGTGTGCTTGATAGAGAAAAGTCTATTATTCCTATGGAGCGCATGGGTTTGCGCCCAAGCATACTTGAAGAATTACGCATTATGATGAAACGCCCTGAAGGCATTGTCATTGTGACTGGTCCGACGGGTAGCGGTAAGACAACCACGCTCTATTCGTTGCTCTCTTATCAAAATAGTGAAACTGTGAATATCATGACTTTGGAAGACCCGGTTGAATATCCAGTTTCAATGATGCGGCAAACTTCTGTTTCAGAGGTCAATAAAATAGACTTTGCCAATGGCATTCGTTCAATTATGCGTCAAGACCCAGATATTATTTTAGTGGGCGAGGTGCGTGATGAAGATACCGCAACTATGGCGTTTCGTGCCGCGATGACAGGGCATCAAGTATTTACAACGCTGCATACTAATTCTGCATTAGGTATTTTCCCCCGGTTGACTGATATTGGTGTTTTACCGGATATCATGGCAGGCAATATCATTGGTGTAGTTGCGCAGCGTTTAGTGCGTGCACTTTGCCCGCAATGTAAGGTGGTACATGATTTAGATGCTACAGAGCGAAAAATACTGAGACTTAAAGCCAACGATAATCCAAAAATATTCAAGCCAAAAGGCTGCAAAAAATGCAATCAAACGGGTTATCGTGGGCGTATGGCCATTATTGAATTATTGCGTATTGACAGCGAGATGGATTCTTTAATTTCGCGCCGCGCCCATTTGGATGAGCTACAAAAGATGGCATCAGCAAAGGGTTTCATTACTTTGGCTGAAGATGGCATACGTCGCATTATAGAGGGTTACACGAGCATTGATGAAGTGGCGCGTGTGGTTGATTTAACGAGTCGATTGAATGCATAAGCTCAATGCCTTCATTTAATTATAAAGCGATTGATCAATTAGGTCGCCCAGCTATGGGTCAGATGGATGCGCTCAATGACGTAGATTTAGAGCTGCGCCTTAAGCGCATGGGTTTAGATTTAATTAGCTATCGCTCGGTTGCAAAATCTTCAGGTTTGTTTTCTAGAAAAAAAGTGAATAGTCAAGATTTGGTGATGTTTTGCTTTCAGATTGAGCAATTAAGCAGCGCTGGTGTGCCTTTGTTAGAGTGCTTAACTGATTTGCGTGAAAGCAGCGAGAATCCTTACTTTCAAAAAGTGTTAGCGGCGGTTAGTGCAGAGGTAGAGGGCGGCAAGATGTTTTCTCAGGCGCTGGCTGAGCATCCAGATGTGTTTAGTGAAGTGTTTGTGAGTTTGGTGAATGCAGGTGAGCAAACGGGGCAGTTGCCATTGGTGTTCAATAACCTATTTAACACCCTGCGTTGGCAGCAAGAGCTCACTTCTAAAACCAAAAAGTTACTGGCCTACCCTGCTTTTGTGGCATTTGTAGTGTTTGGTGCGGTGGCATTTTTAATGACTTATTTGGTGCCACAAATGACAGGGTTTTTAAAAAACATGGGTCAAGAATTACCCATGAATACTAAGTTCTTAATTGCGCTGTCTAATGCCTTTGTAAATTACTGGTGGCTTATGATAGGCGTGCCTTTTATTGTTGTGCTGATATGTGCGGCGATTATTAAAGAAAGCCCTGCAGCCCGCTATCGTTTCGATATTTTAAAATTAAAGATGCCCTATACTGGCTCGGTTTTAAACAAAATCATTATGGCGCGTTTTGCGCGCTACTTTGCTTTAATGTACCAAACAGGTATTCCAATTTTAGATGCAATTAAAATATGTGAAAGAATTGTAGGTAACCGTGTGGTGGCAGATGCTTTAAGTAGAGCACATACTCAAATTAGCGCCGGTGAGGCAATGAGTGAGAGCTTTCGCAATGTGGGTTTGTTTCCGCAGCTGGTGGTGCGCATGGTCAAAGTAGGTGAAAATTCTGGCGCTTTAGATAAATCATTGCTCAACATTAGTTATTTTTATGACCGTGACGTGAATGACTCTATGGAAAAACTTCTCAAAATGATTGAACCTGCACTGACCGTTGTGCTTGGCATGATACTTGGCTTTATTATGTATTCTGTGTTGGGTCCAGTTTACGATTCATTTAGTAAGATGAAGTTATAACATCATGATGAGCAAACAAACTAAATTAGTTTTATGCGCCTCTGCAAATACTTTATTGGCGGGGCTTTGGTCGGCTGGCAAGTTGCAAACGAGCCAGGTATTTAATAATGATGAGGCTGGATACGAGTCATTTACCTTATTTATAGCGCAGCATGCCAATAGTTTAGTGTATTTAATAGCGGATGCAGTAGAAGAAGATTATCGCTTAGAAGTTATCCCTCATATTAAAAGCTCATCAAGAAAAGAGCTTATTGAGCGTAAGCTTAATCAGTTTTATCGCGATTTAGAATATCGTGCCGCTCATTTTTTAGATCGAGAAACAGACAAACGCAAAAACGACAAATTTTTATTTGTTGCGCTCAATAATGCGGCCTTTTTGCTTCCTTGGGTGAGCATCATACAACAGGCCAGTGCGCGTTTGGTGGGTGTTTATTTATTGCCCATGCTAAGTCAGTCTATTGTTCAGCAAGTAAAGCTCAATACCCCCCATTTATTATTATGTGAAAAGTTATCGTCTGGCTTACGTCAAACTTACTTGCAAAACGGCCGATTGCGCATGAGCCGCTTGATATCAAATCTGCCAAGTGCAGAAAATCAATTAGCTTATTTTTATTTGCTTGAGATTGAAAAAACACAACAATACTTAATTAGTCAGCGATTGATTACGCGTGAGACGTCGTTAAATATAGCACTGACAAGCTTAGATGGCACGACCGAGCATATCAGTCGCGGCATTAGCCAAGAGCTTAATATAGAGTGTAAAGATGTTAATTTAAGTGAAATTACAAAAAGCCTCAATTTAAATGCTAGTGCAGGTCTTATTGAAAAGATGCCAGAGTTGTTGCATATGCATTTATTGGCTAATCGCCAAAAAATCGCCAATTTAGCACCAGAAAGACTTACCAAAGAATATAACTTTATAAAATTAAAACAAAACATTCAGTTAGTCACTTTGGGCCTGGGTATACTTGGTTTAATTGCATCATGCGCCGTTATGTTTCAAGGGTTTAGTTACAAGGCTAGCTTAAAAGAAGCAACCCAAGATACCTTGGTGCAACAACATCGATACGAAGAAGCGGCTAAGAATTTCCCCAAAACACCTGTCAGTGCAAGTGATTTGAAAATAGCGGTAGATTTAGATAAAACAATTGCACTTTATCCAAAATCACCAAGACGTATGATGACGGTGATTAGCCAAGCTTTAGATCAATCGCCAGAGGTGCAGCTGAATAGATTGCGTTGGGCATTAAGCAATAACACCAATATCAAAGACGATGACAGCAAGCTTGTGACCTTGCCTGCGACTAATCCAAACGCAAGCCCTGCTTTTGCTCCAGAAGCAAATAAATTGTATGAGATTGCTTACGTGGCGGCAGAAATAGCTGATTTTAAAGGTGATTACAGAAGCGCGCTTGAGAGTACACACAAGTTTGTAGAAAAACTAAAAGCCAATAAAAATGTAGCCGCGATAGAGGTTTTGCAAGAGCCGGTCAATGTCAGCTCTTTTGTCAATTTACAAGGCACTACGACTGACGAAAAAACTACACAAACACAGCCAGCGCTATTTAAGCTAAAAGTCATATTAGCGCCACTAGAAACTCAAATGGATGGGGCGCACTCATCATGAAATTAGAAAAGCAAGATTGGCAAAAACTACATAATTCTATCGCCTTGCTGGTGTTGATCATCGTGTTCGGAATAGGCTCTTTTATATTGGCGCAAAATTTTTCTGACAAACAAGAAGCTGCGATGAAACAACAGCAAAATTTGTTTGCTTCAGCAACGCAGCGTTTACGATCTGCTGATGTAGAAAAACAAATTTTTGTTGAATATTTACCAAAATATCAAGAGTTGATTAACAAAGGATTTGTCGGTGAAGAGCGCAGATTAGAGTGGGTTGACGACCTAAGAGAGCAGCATCATATCAATAAACTCTTTAGCATTAAATATAGCATTGCCTTGCAGGCGCCTTATCAGCCAAGCTTTACAAGTAATTTAGGAAGTTTCGTATTTAATCACTCTGTGATGACAGTCGATTTAGATATGTTGCATGAAGAAGATATATTGCAACTCACTGAAGGCTTGAGTCAAAAAAACAAATCCCCGTTTATGTTGAGTGACTGTGAAATGACCCGATTAAATGCGGGCAAAATAGTAAGCACTCAGCTTACTGCAAATTTACACGCTAAATGTGAGTTAGACTGGCTCACGTTGCGTGAGCCATTAACCATACAAGCTGCTACCGCTACGAAATGATCCTAATCAAAACATCAAGCGCAATATCAAGAAAAATTACTGTTTGTTTAATGGTAATTGTGTGCATACCTGCAGTGCAGGTACAGGCTGAAACAAGCGTTCAGACTGCGCCAGTGCTTGGACGATTATTTACCCTGCCAAGTGAGCGTAATCGTTTAAACGCTCTTCGGCAAAATCAATCTATCAGTGCTATTACGAATAATGAAGCCCAGGGGGGCGCAGAATCAGCGCCACAAAAATTACCCGAACCCGTCACTTTGCAAGGCTATGTTAAGCGCGGCGATGGTGCGGATAATACTTTATGGATTAACGGCCAAGTGGCACAAGAAAGTAGCGATTTAGAGGGTGTTGAGATTGGCAAATTAAATCGCAGTGGTTTTTCAAAAAAAGATGCAAATACAGAAGGCGTGAATATAAAAATTATTGCAAATGGTCAAAGTGCACACTTAAAAGCGGGGCAAACATACACGCCACAAGAAAATAAAATTTATGAAATGCAGATTGTAGAAAAAGCAAAAAAATTGCATTTGATAAAAAGTGGTGACGTTGATAACAATCGTCAACCTAAAAACTAATGCTTGTTTTATTGTGCAGCAATCATCCCAATTGATATTAAAGCCCATGAGATTTATTTCAGGTCATGCATGGCAAAAGCAAAAAGGTTTTGCACTTATTCTTATCGCTTTTATTTTGGGGCTAGGAGCCAGCGTTTATTTACTCAAAACATATAGCGCAGATGCGATAAAAGCTAAGCAAGATGCAAAAACTTATCAAGCCTTAAAAGGCGCGAAAGTAGCGCTGATTGCATGGGCGGTAAATCATCCTAATACGCCTGGTTTAATGCCTTATCCAGATAGAAGTACTGACGGTAATTATGATGATGGAAGTGATTGCTACGCCTCTAATATCAATTTTTCGCCGACTTTTACGATAGGGCGCCTGCCATTATTAAATAGCGACCCAAATTGTATTAATGATAAAAATTCTGTCACAACAGGCTTGGCAGAAGATTTGCGCGATGCTTCTGGCGAGCGACTATGGTATGAAGTTTCGCAGAATTTATTACACGACTATAAAAATAACGGCGACCCAGACGGCACATCGCCACTTATCAATCCAAGTATTATCAATAATCCAAACTATAAATGGTTTGTTGTGCGAGATCGAAATGGAAATGTGATTTCAGATCGAGTAGCCGCAGTCGTTATCGCGCCAGGCGCACCACTGCCCAATCAAGACCGCTCAAGTAGTAATCCGCCGGCTAATCAGTATCTTGATAAAATATATATGGCAAATGGCACGGCATATACCAATTACACGTATTATGACTCAGCACTGCCACTCGTTTTGCAAGAGTTTATTATTGGCGATGATATGCGTAACGTTTCTAAAACTGACCCTAGCTATAAAAATCAAGCGATAGAGTCATATTATTTTAACGATAAGCTTATTTATATTACGATTGATGAATTGATGGCGGCCCTACAAGAGCGCGCCGCTCAAGAAGCAAAATTGCAATTAAACAATCATCGTTCAGTTAATGGTGATTACCCTCAAGCGGCTTTGCTTGGCGATGCTCATAATGCTTGTACTGAAGGTAATTTAAAAGGATTTTTGCCGGTTAATCCGGCAAGTGCTAATTGCAGCAGTGCTACAAGTTGTTTAGTTAATCTGCCCATGACCAAAGTCACATTTACATTAACCGGATCAGAAATTTATGGCTCAACCACAGGCGCGTGTTATAGAAAAAATATACCCGCTTCTTGCACTTGTTCGGGCGCGGGTTCGTGTAAAAGAGCGTCATCTCCTGCCAGAACATTCAGTTGTGCAGAAAATGGCGTATGCTCAAGCACAGGCACAAGCCCTGAAGGCACTTTTAAATTTGAATATGCCGCTAAAGCCCCTGATGGCACAGCTTTAAGTGGTGCGTGTTCTACGCTGAGTCAGGGTGTAGTGCAATGTACTGACGTAGGTAGTTTTGTGAGTCATACAAATAATTGCGTACAAGCTAAACCAGAACTTACAAGCCTGCCTAGATGGTTTACAGATAATAATTGGCAGAATTATTTTTATTATGCATTTGTGCCTACTTCAGGAGCGCCCAGTTCAAATTTACAAGCAGGCACAAAAACAGGGCTCAATGCTTTGTTGATTGGCTTTGGTGATGTTATTACAAAAGAGCCTTTTGCTGTGAGTAAAGGCGCTGCACAAAGCCGCTTGTCACTTAGTCCAAGCAATCCAAGCCCTAATTTAAATGATTATCTTGATAGCAATGAAAACGCTAATGGAGATTTAGTTTTTGATGCAACTAACAGACAAAAATCTAACAATTACAATGACAAAACATATATAGTTTCGCCATGAGATCAATTAAATACAACCGTCAAGAAGGTTTTTCACTGATAGAAATGGCCATTGTGCTGACCATTCTAGGCTTTGTGCTTGCAACCATATTGTTGCCATTACAAACGCAGCGGCAACAACTTGCCCGTTCTGAAACTGAAAATACACTTGAAATAGCTAAAAAAGCATTGTTAGGTTACGCGCAAGCGCAAGGGCGGCTACCCTGCCCCGCTGTTGCTGGACAAGGTGGCGGCGAAAAGCCATTAGGTGGCGGTACTTGTACTAGTCAAGTAGGTTTTTTCCCTGCCGCAACTTTAGGCATACAGCCAGTTGATGGCGATGGTTTTTTAGTGGATGCTTGGAATAATCCAATACGCTATGCGATTACACAAACGAATGCAGGCGCTTCGGCAACGCCAGATTTTACAACTTTGGGCGACATGGCTAATGTTGGTATGGCTTCACTCACGCCAGATCTGCGTGTCTGCGCGAGCTCAAGTGCGGCGAGTTGCACGTCAACTGTTAATTTAGCAAATAATGCTGTTGCAGTCGTTTATTCAGTTGGTGCAACTGGCATTCAGCCCGCAGGAGGCCTTGATGAAGCGGCTAACTTAAATACGGACACCGTATTTATTAGTCATGAAAGCCGCACTAGTGATGCTAATGGAGAATTTGACCATATGATGGTGTGGATTTCACCCTATGTACTTTACAACGCCATGATTGAGGCTGGTCAATTACATTGATTTTTCATACATTGATTTTTCATGAACGATAAGCAACTTTTACGTTACAGCCGCCACATACTTCTGCCGCAAATCAATTATGAAGGTCAAGAAAAAATTGTTAATAGCCATGTGCTGATTGTTGGTGCAGGCGGCTTAGGCTCGCCCGCCGCTTTGTATTTAGCCGCCAGCGGTGTTGGTACATTAACTATTTGTGATTTTGATGTGGTGGATTTAACTAACTTACAACGTCAGATTATTCATAGTACACAGCGCCTTGGCGTCAATAAAGCAGTTTCTGCCCAACAAGCTATTTTTGAAATTAACCCAGAAGTGGCTGTCAGCGCCGTTCAAGAAAAATCTACTGAAGCTGAATGTGCACATTTAGTCTCACAAGCCGATGTTGTGCTTGATTGCAGTGATAATTTTGCCACACGCTACACTTTAAATAGGCTTTGCGTAAAACTTAAGAAGCCGCTTGTATCGGGCGCAGCACTTGCTTTTGATGGGCAAGTTACTGTGTATGATATGCGTCATCATGACAGCCCGTGTTATCAATGTTTGTTTCCAGATAATGGTGAAGATACTGATTTGCGGTGTGCTACAAACGGCATATTTTCGCCTTTAGTCGGCATTATTGGTGCTACGCAGGCGGCTGAGGCTTTAAAACTACTGATGAAAATCGGTGAGAGTTTGCAAGGGCGCTTATTGTTGCTTGATGCCCTTACAATGCAATGGCGGGCGATTAAGCTACATCGTGACACTGCTTGTATCGTGTGCTCAAATTAGCGTTACTTTTGCCAGTTAGAATTATTTGCTGCCAATTAAGCTTTTTACCGCACCAATTAAATCGCCCGGCATCACAACTACTTTGCTGTTTTGTGAGGCTGACATTTTTTCTAAGGCGCTAATGTAGCGGTCACCCAACAAAAACATCGCAGATGCATCGTTTTCTTTTACTGCTTCGGTGATGAGTTTAATTGATTCAGCAGAGGCGCTCGCCGCCACCATTTGTGCTTCGGCATCTTTACGCGCGGCCTCTAAGCGTGCTTCGGCATTTAATATAAGTGATTGTTTTGCGCCTTCGGCCTGTGTGACGACGGCGACGCGTTCACGTTCAGCGGCGGCTTGTCTTTCCATTGCGTCTTGCATATTGGGTGAAGGTTTAATATCTTGAATTTCGACAGATTTAACGGTTAAACCCCAATCTTGCGCCTCATCGGCAATAGCTTCTTTTAACTCAGCTTTAATGCGGTCGCGTGAGGTCAGGGCTTGGTTGAGATCCATGCCGCCTATAATAGAGCGTAAGCTGGTTTGCACCATGTTGCGCATGGCTTCTCTAAAGTTTTCAATGCCATAAACGGCACGCTCAACATCTGATACGCGAATAAAGGCAATGGCATTTGCCAAAATCACTGCATTGTCACGTGTAATTACTTCTTGTTCTGGAACATCTAAAATAATGTCTTTAGTGGTGACTTGATAGCTTACTTTGGTAAAAAATGGGTTGATAATATGCAAGCCAGGGCTAAGCACGCCTGCAAATTTACCCAAGCGCTCGACTACCCATTCTTCGCCTTGAGGCACAATGCGTATACCTTTTATCATGATGAGCAGCACTAAAAATATCATGACAAAGTTAAATATGAGCATATGATTTTCCTATCAAAAAATAATTGATTTGCTGATTTATTATATGTGCCAGCATGATGCTAAGCTTAATTTTTAATACTGTTTTAAACAGCTTATTGGCGGAGGAGGCGGGATTCGAACCCGCGACAGAGTTGCCCCTGTGCCACCTTTCCAGGGTGGTGCCTTCAACCAGCTCAGCCACTCATCCTAATGATGATATTTACAAAATTCATTATAACGCACTGGCTTAAAACCGCACGCATTCAAATAGACTAAGTGCTTTAAATTCAGTGTCAGGCTAAAAAATTATTCAACTTTTTTGATACTGGCTTGGGCGGCGCCAAAATTAAAGGTTAATTTAACCTCATCTCCCATATTTAATTGATGGCTCGCGGTCACAATTTTACCGATTTTATTATGTACGATGGAATAGCCTCTAGTTAATACCGCCTGAGGATTAAGGTGCGTTAAATTTTGCTTTAGTCGTATTAAGTCTTGTTGTTTGTGATGGATTTGTTGAGCCATTGCTGACTTTAATCTTGTATCTATTTGTTTTAGTTGTAAGTCTTGTTGTTTAATCTTTTGAAGCGGAGAGATTAATCTGCGCGATAAATAATCAAGCGCCTGCCCGCGCTGATGAAGCTGATATTGCATATTTCGATTTAATTGTAGTTTGAGTTGATGAAGAGCATTGAGCTTATCTTCTTTAGATGGCGTGGCTAACTCTGCGGCAGCGGTGGGGGTTGCCGCTCTTATATCAGCAACAAAATCGCAAATAGTAAAGTCTGTTTCATGGCCTACGCCACTGATGGTTGGGAGCGCACATTGTGCAATGGCGCGTGCGACAATTTCTTCATTAAACGGCCATAAGTCTTCAATGCTGCCTCCTCCTCTGCAAATAATTAAGACCTCACATTGAGACTGTGTGTCTGCCAAATGAATAGCCTCGGCAATGTGTATAGCGGCGCCTTTGCCTTGTACCGGCGTTGGGTAAATCACAACGGGAATGCTTGGCATACGGCGTTTGAGTGTGGTGAGTACGTCACGTAATGCGGCGGCGTCTTTTGATGTGACGATAGCAATTTTTTTAGGATGTATTGGAATGGGTTTTTTAAGGGCAATATCAAACAAGCCTTCTGATTGAAGTTTGGATTTTAGTTTTTCAAAGGCTTCAAACAAAGTACCCAAGCCCGCGCGCTGTAAATGCTCTATGGTCAGCTGAAAGTCACCACGCGCTTCGTAGAGGCTCACTGTGCAACGCGCTTCAACTTTATCACCTTCTTTGGGCGACCAGTCTAAGTAGCTATTTCGACCTTTAAACATCACGCAACGCACTTGTGCTTGACTATCTTTGAGTGAAAAATACCAATGCCCACTTGCGGCTCGGGTGAGATTAGAAACCTCACCTGATACCCAAAAGAGTGGAAAGCTTTGCGTGAGTAGTTGATTGGCTAAATGATTTAACTCACTGACGGTAAAAATGTTGCCATGACGAATGTGAGGGTCATTGAATAAAGTAGGTTTAGTCATTAAGCGTTATCTATTACAATGGTTTATTGGGTTGAATTATAAGCGACAGTGCATAAAATCGTGCGGCTAAAAACATCAGGGGCTTTAAATGAAATGTGAGCTTTTACACAATTTTTTGCGTGGAAAAACAGGCTATCTATTAGGTTTTATTGGCAGTTTTGCTGCGCTTGGCTTGGCTTTGGCAATACAAGTGCGTTATGAGTTAAATCCTTGTCCATTATGTATTTCGCAGCGCATGGTATTGATGGTGCTTGGCGTACAATTTTTACTGGCGGCGTTTATTAAACCAGCCAGTCATTTGGCTAAATTTTTTGTATTTTTGCAAGCATTGACTACGCTCATTGGCGCGGGCGTTGCCATAAGGCACTGGTGGCTGCAGGCTCATCGAGATGAGATGATTGCAGACTGTGGCGTGGGCTTTGACTATATGTTTAAGAATTTTCCGCTAGAAAAAGCATTAAAGCTGATATTTCGTGGCACGGGTGATTGCGCTTCTATCGACTGGACATTTTTAGGCTTAAGTATTCCGCAGATATCGCTGATTGTCTTTGTGGGCATGGCTTTTTACATTGGTTATTTGGCAATACTTAACGCATCATTTAAGAATTCAACACATGAATAAAACATTAGAAGATTTTTTTGGCAATACGCCGCTTGTCAAGCTGAAAAATCTGACAAAAGACAGCGTTAAAAATAACAACATTATTTTATTAAAGCTTGAAGGAAACAACCCTGCCGGTTCGGTAAAAGACCGCCCTGCTTACAGCATGATTATGCGCGCAGAAGCGCGTGGCGATATTAGGCCTGGTGACACTTTAATTGAAGCCACAAGCGGCAATACGGGTATTGCGTTGGCAATGGTTGCCGCGATGCGGGGCTATAAAATGACATTGGTGATGCCTGAAAATCAAAGCGTTGAGCGTCGCCAAAGCATGATTGCTTATGGTGCAGAGTTAGTGCTTACGCCTAAAGATGGCGGTATGGAGCTTGCGCGCGATATTGCAATCAAATTGCAATCTGAAGGTGAAGGCTTTGTGCTTAATCAGTTTGCTAATAGTGATAATCCATTGGCGCACTATGAAACCACAGGCCCTGAGATATGGCGCGACACCGCTGGAAAAGTAACACATTTTATTTCTAGCATGGGCACTACTGGCACAATTATGGGCACTTCTCGCTACTTAAAAGAGCAAAATTCTCATATTAAAATTATAGGCGTGCAGCCTGAAGAGGGTAGTCAGATTGCGGGTATTCGTAAATGGCCAGAGGCCTATTTGCCTAAAATATACGATGCAAGTCGGGTAGATGAGCTGCGCTATGTGAGCCAAAAAAATGCTGAACATATGACCCGAAAACTCGCCACTGAAGAAGCTATATTTGCAGGGGTATCCACTGGCGGAGCGCTTTATACGGCATTACAACTTTCTAAAGAGATTAACAATGCGGTGATTGTGAGCATTGCTTGCGATAGGGGCGATCGTTATTTATCTACGGGAGTGTTTTCAGCTTAAATGTTTTCGCGCTTAGTTTTTGGCATTGCTTTTTGCTTAAGCTTGTTTTCTGTGCAGGCTTTTGCGGTGAGTGCCATGCACATTTATGTAGGCGATATTGATGCCCCTTTGGGCAAGCTCAAAAATGCTGATTTTCAGGTAGATTTAAAAACTACCGAGCCAACGCTTAATTTAAAAGCCGCTGCCAAGCCTGGCAATGAAAAAACGTTTACGCCTTTTAGCTTGCACTGTGCTCAATTTAACACTGAAAAAATCGGGCATATTGATTGTTTAAATGGCAGTTTAATTGCCAAGCAAGTCAACGTACCCTTTTCTTTATACTTTGTTGCTTACCCCAATGATTTTTCTTTAAACATGAGTTTTGATGCGGCAAATTTTAGTGATGATTTAGGTGTGCACGCTGGCGAAAAGCTCACCGGAAAAATCAAGCTCGCCGCCAAGAGTGTGCAAGATATTTGGCAGTGGAGCGGTTTAATCAGCTGGGATAAGGGCGAGTTATTTTGGCAGCCATTTTACTTTGGCAAGGCAGGCAATCAGTTTGAAATAAGCGGTACTTTTAAGCCGCCCATGCTCAATGTTGAAAATGCGAGTTTGCTCGTGAATGGCGTTGGCAAGATGTCGGCGAGTGCACAAATTAACACGAAAACTCAAGCGCTTCAACATGTAAAAGTGAGTGCTAACAATGTTGATTTTGCGGGTTTGTATGCGGTTTTTTTAAAGCCGATGGCAGAAAAATCTGTTTTTGGCAATTTAGATGTTTCTGGCAAGGCAGATTGGCAGTTTGAGATTAAAAACCTTGAGCCGAGTAGTTTTGAGCTTAATCTGCGTGAGGCAAGCATTGAAGATAAAAACGGCAAATTTGCATTTCGTCAGATGAACGCGCACCTGCCGTGGGACTACAACCTTGAAAAAACCCTTGATATTCGCTACAAAGAAGGGCATTTGCTGAATATGCCCTTGGGTTTTACCAAGTTGAGCGCTGTCATCAATCGTTATTCGTTTACTTCGCCGCAACTGACCTTGCCTATTTTAGATGGCGCACTTAACTTTAACGATGTATCTGCCGTGATGCTTGATAATGACTGGTATTGGCACGTGAATATGAATATGACGCCAATCTCGATGAGTTCTTTTAGCAAGGCTTTAGGCTGGCCGTTGATGCAGGGTAAAATTTCAGGAAAAGTACCTCAAATTACTTATGCTAATAAGCAGTTAGTGATGAATGGCGCGATGATTTTTAATGTGTTTGATGGTGCTATCAGTATGGATAATCTTAAAATAGATGACCCACTTGGCGTTGCTCCAAAATTGCAGGCAAATTTATTGATGCGCAATTTAGACTTAGGTGAAGTAACGCGTACATTTAGCTTTGGCAACATTGAAGGTAAGCTTGAAGGCGATGTCAATAATATGTTGCTAGAAAACTGGAAGCCGGTTTATTTAGATGCGTCTATTCAAACAGGCGAAGGCTTGCACGTTAAAAAAATATCACAGCGTGCTGTTGAAAATATCACCGCCTTAGGTGGAGAAGGCACAGCGGCGGCTTTACAGCGAACATTTTTAAGATTTTTTAAAGAATTTAACTATAAAAAAATCGGCTTAAGCTGCAAATTGCGGCAAGATGTATGTGAGATGAGTGGCGTTAAGTCAACCGCCACCGGCTATGTAATCGTTGAGGGCAGTGGCATTCCGGCTTTAAATGTGAATGGATACACGCAAAGAATTAGTTTGTCTGATTTGTTGGGTAGAATAAAACGGATTACCGATGGCAACTCAAAAGCGGTTGTACAGTAAAAAATGGCATAGCCAATAAAAACCAAGCTACCTTAAAAATACAAACCTAAAACGCACACTTGAGATTAAATGTGAGATAAGCCTGATGTTAAGACAAGCGCCAGGTTGAAATAGTCAGATACGAAATATGTTGAAATACAAGGATGAGCCATGAAAAAAAACATAAGACCTTATTTAAAAATAAACGCCATGTTGTTTGCCATGATATTGGGCTTATCTGCTTGCGTGACGATTAACATTTATTTTCCTGCCGCCGCGGCTGAAAAAGCGGCCGACAAAATTATTGACGAGGTTTGGCAATTAAAAGACGATGCTAAAAATACCAGCGTTAAGCCAGCGCAGGCGCCTGCCAAATAGCGCGGGCTCAATGACGAGCCCCTCACTAATAGAAAATCACTGCACAATATAAAGGAAGCATATGCAAAAATTCATCGGGTCTTTTTTAATTGGTTTGAGTTTCATTGTTTTGAGCGGTGTTTTTTTTGCCGCACCCATTTATGCGGCGCCAGATTTAGACATGAGCACCCCTGCGATAGCCGCCATTAAAAAAAATATGCAAAGTCGTCATGGCGAGCTTGCCCAGCATTTTATGAGTGGCGCGGTGGGCTTAACGCAAGATGGCTTAATCGCCTTGCGCGATGCCACGGCTGTGCCGCTTAAAGATAGGCAGGGCATCAACGCTTTGCTCGCGGCTGAAAATGCTGATAGAAACGCTTTGTATAAAGAGATTGCCGCCAGCAATGGTCACCCTGAGTGGCGGGGTGATATTCAAAGTACATTTGCCATGCGGTGGATAGATAAGGCGCAGGTGGGTTGGTATTATCAAAAAGACAGCGGCTGGATTAAAAAATAATCCTCTCAAAAAGTTATTTACGTTGAAGTTATTTACGTTAATCTACGCTTAACCTCCCTGAGACCTTTTGAAAATTTAAAAACCAAACCTGCTCACACAACCAAAGCCGCTCACACAACCAAAGCCCATTCAAAATGACACCTACTTTAGTATTTGATATTGAGACTATTCCTGATACTGACGGGTTAAGAGTTTTAAATAATTTACCAAGCACCTTGTCAGATGAAGAGGTTGCCAATATCGCTTTTCATCAAAGGCGCCAGCACGATGGCACAGATTTTTTACCTTTGCATCAGCATCGAATTTGCGCTATTTCATGCGCTTTGCGCGAGGGCGATCATTTTAAAGTGTGGACACTAGGCGAGCGTGATGCAACAGAAGCCGAAATTATCCAGCGTTTTTTTGATGGCATTGATAAATTTACGCCACAAATTATCTCGTGGAACGGCAGTGGTTTTGATTTACCTGTGTTGCATTATCGTAGCTTGCTTCACGGCATTAACGCCAGCCGCTATTGGGATTTAGGCGAAGATGATAAAGAGTTTAAATGGAATAATTATATTAGCCGCTACCATATGCGCCATGTAGATTTAATGGACGTACTGGCTATGTACAACCCCCGTGCCAATGCGCCCTTAGATGATTTAGCGCAGTTATGTGGTTTTCCGGGTAAGCTTGGCATGAATGGCGCAGAAGTGTGGGATGCCTATAAGGCAGGCAAACTCGAGGCAATAAGAAACTATTGTGAAACAGATGTGGTGAATACCCACTTGGTTTTTTTGCGCTTTCAGCTTATGCGTGGGCATCTGAGCCCGGCGGCATACCAGTCTGAAATTAAACTGGTGCGCGACACCTTGGCAGAGAGCGGTGCACCGCATTGGCTTGAGTTTTTAAGTGCTTGGGCGGGTTAATTTTAAAAGTGTATTAGCCTGTAGCTTTGCTGTTTAGTTTTAAGCACTTTGTTTTAAGCAGTTTAGTTTTAAGCACTTTAAAATATCTAAAAAATCTGTTAATTCAAGGCTTGCTGGCTCAAAACTTTTACCCAAAATGGCTTGTAAAGCCAGCCAATGGGGCATTTGTTAATTTAATTGTTGCAAATTAACAACAAATTTAAAAAATAGTGAAAAAACAACAATTATTGATTGTTTCAGCTAAATCCTTTGTGCATACTCTTGTTTACCTTCTTAATAAATTTTATTTAAATTTTTATTAAGAGAGTTTGCAAGCTCTCTTGCCATCATTTTAATGGCAGGTTTATTTTAGAAATAAAAAAATTGCATTACATCAATTTAGGAGATTTATATGAATAACACAATTAAATTAGCCGTTGCGGCTGCTTTGTTGGCTGGCGCTTCAAGTGCATCAGCTGCAGGTGGTATTGTTGCTGGTGACTGGACATTAGACATCGGTGGTGTTGTAAGCGCTTACTACACTTCAACAAAAGCATCAGGTACATCAACTGGTTTAGCGCTTGCTAACGATACTAAAACATCAAACGCGGCAAACATCACAAATGGTTTGTTACCAAACTACTTATCAGTTTCTGGTAAAACACGTCAAAATGATTTAGATGTTGCTTTCACAATCAGCATCAACCCAGGTGCTTCAACAACATCAGCTGGTAATCAAAGCGCTAAACAAGAAAACCGTCAAGCATTTGTAACATTTGGTGATGCTTCATGGGGTTCTATCAAATTAGGTAAAGATTTAGGTATCTATGCTTCAGATGCTATTTTGAATGACATGACATTGTTAGGTGTTGGTTCAGCTGCAGGTGCTTTAGCTGGTAACACAACCACTTTAGGTCGCATTGGTTCAGGTTATATGTATGCTGACTGGAAATCACAAGTGGCTTACACATCACCAAACTGGAATGGCTTTAGCTTCACAGCTGGCTTAACACAAGCTTTTAACGGTGATACTAATACTCAACGTGGTGGTTCAGAAACTGCTTACGAAGGTAAAGCAAGCTACGCTTGGGCGGGTGATTTTGCTGGTAAAGTATGGGTTTCTGGCTTGTCACAAAACATTGAGTCAATTAACAGCAATGCAACTGGCTGGGACATTGGTGCTAATGTAAACGCAATGGGCTTTGGCTTAACAGGTTACTACGGTCAAGGTTCTGGTCTTGGTACCACAGTGCAATTCTCACAAGGTTTAGCGGTTAATAATGCGGCTACTACTTATGCGCTTTTACCTACTACAAAAAAACGTGATTCAGATGACTGGTACGTTCAAGGTACATACACTATTCCAGCAGTGGGTACAAAATTGGGCGTAAGCTATGGTCAATCAAACCTTGATGGTGCTGATGCAACAGATACAATCAACAGCTTAAAAACTAAAATGTGGACAGTGGGCGCTTATCACCCAATCACCAAACATTTAAACTTGGTTGCTGAGTACTCTGATGTTAAAGGCACTAAAAACAGAAATGCAACAGCTGCTGTTGCTGCTGGTGCTAATGCTACTACTCAACCTGCAATCGCTGCAAAAACAGCGGGTGTTGATGACGGTAAAACAAAAACTATCTCATTGGGCGCAATTTTATTCTTCTAGGATTAACGCAGGGTTAACCCTGCTTTAGTTTAGAAGCTTAATGTAAGCTTAAAAAATAGTTATAAAAAAAACGGCAACTTCGGTTGCCGTTTTTTTTGTATGATTGAGAGAGATACAAGTTAAAAGTTATACGCTAGCTAGTCGCTCAACTGTGTCAGGATATTGTTCCACTAGCTTGATGAGTAAAACTGCTTGTGCGTTAGGTTTAGCACGACCCTGCTCCCAATTTTCTAAAGTGCGTGGGTTGGTTCTTAGGTAGTCCGCGAAAACAGCTCGTGATAAATGTAAGCTTTCACGTAATGCCAATAGCTCTACAGTAGAAACTTTTGGTATCGTTTTTGTTCTTACCTCGTGCGTGCGTAATGTACGTTTCGTTAGCCGTGCATCGGCAAGTGCCTCAAAACCTTCAGATAGTTCGGCAAACAAATTTCTTTTTTTCATTGTCTTATCTCCAATTCTAATCTCACCATCTCTTTAAGAGCTTTTTTATCCTTTGCACTTAAATCTGACATTTCATCTTTATTGTATAAAGTAAAAAGCCAAAATTGTTGACCAGCTTCCCACCAAAAATATATTACCCTGAGACCACCACGCTTACCTTTGCCACGTTTGGAGTCTGCTTGTCGTAGCTTTCTAAGACCGCCTGACCCTTCAAGTAAATCCCCAGCACAAGGACGTTTCATTAATTCATTTTGTAATGCACGAAACGCATCATCATCCAAATAATCAGACCGATAACGAGAGAATGCTGGCAGCTCAATAAATAATGCTTTCATAGTGTGCAAAATATACGTAAATTGCGTTTATTTTGCAAGGTGTTGTGCTGAATATGTCGTTTAAAAACTTATTTAAAGGTTCATAAAGAGTAGTTTAGGCACCTCGCCATTAAACTCTATTTGCGTTACGCTGGCGTGGTCTATTTTCAGCCTAAATAAGCGTTTGAGTGGTAGCTCTAGCACCTCGGCAATTAAAGCGCGAATAAGCCCGCCGTGTGTCACCAGCAGTAAATGCTCATGCTGTGATTGTTGCATTTTTTCTGTGACAAAACTGTTAGCGCGCAAGTGTAATTGCGTAAACGTTTCGCCATGCGGTGGGGCTAAATGCGCATAGTCTTTTGCCCATACCTCAACATCTTCACGCGCGATTGAATCCCAAGCGCGCATTTCCCAATCACCAAAATGAAGCTCTTTTAAACGCGCATCGAGTGTGATTTTGTCTTTAAATTGAAGAAGCCCATCTCCAGAACACAAGGCTTGTGCCAGCAAATGACAGCGTTTGAGTGGGCTTGTGTAAACCGCATCAAACTCAAATTTTGTGAGCTTGTGCTGTAAGCTTAAGCATTCTTTATTAAAGTTTTCAGAAACATCAACATCACTTTGACCATAACAAATGTCAGCGGCAATCGCTAAAGAAGTATGACGAACCAAGGTAAGTTTCATGCTAGATAATCATCATCTATCATACTTACAAGCGTACGCACGCCAATAAGCTGACATAAAATACTACTTCTGTTAATTGTTGCATAGCGCCTAAACAATCGCCTGTGTAACCACCAATACGCGATTTAATTTTGGCGCTAAACCATACAAAAACTAAAGCCACGGGCACCAGCGCAAGTGTGAATTTAATCTCTAAAAATAGCATGGGCGTTAAACCAAAAAAAATCGCCATTGCCAACTCTTTTTTATTAAGCTCTGTTGCAAGCGGCTTGGCCTTGCCAGTAGCTTTGACATAGCTTTGTGTGGCCATCACTAATACCGCACATAAACGACTTAAGGCATGACCTGCCACCAAACTCATCGGGATGAAGCCCACGTACAAATAACTTAAGGCCTGATATTTAGTTAAAATCGCCATCAATAAAGCAATTGCACCATAACTGCCAATGCGTGAATCTACCATAATGGTAAGTACACGCTCTTTGTCTAAGCCTCCACCCAAGCCATCTGTGGCATCTGCCAAGCCGTCTTCGTGAAATGCGCCCGTAAGCAATAAAGTAGATGTGATGCTAAGCAAAATAGAAACTTCTACAGGCAAAATAATATGGCTTAACCAAAAAACTAAAGCACCAGCCCCGCCCACCAAAATGCCAATCAAAGAAAAATAGCGCGTCGCCTTATTTAAATCATTCTCATTAAAATGATCAATATGCACAGGAATGCGCGTAAAAAACATCACTGCCGTTAAAAAATAATGCCATTCATTGCGTAATGTTAATTTCATGTTTTTTGTGAAATGTGTGCCGATTCAAATGAAGCCATGTGATTTAAAAAGTTCACAGAAGCCTCAACTAATGGATAGGCGAGCGCCACACCAGTGCCCTCGCCTAAACGTAAATCTATATTGAGTAATGGTTTTACTTGTAAAAAGTCTAACATTTTTTTATGCCCTAGCTCATTTGAGCAGTGCGTAAATATACAATAATGCAAGATATTAGGCGCTAATTTGTTTGCGACCAATAAAGCTGCCGTGGCAATAAAACCATCAATTAACACTAAGCATTGCCGCTCGGCCGCACGTAGCATGGCACCTGCCATCATCGCAATTTCAAAGCCGCCAAAGGTGGCTAACACCTCTAAAGTGTTGTCACCTCTTAGTTGATGATATGAAATCGCTTCTGATAATATCTTGGCTTTGTGGGCTAAGCGCGCATCGTCTAAACCTGTTCCGCGGCCCACACATTCTGTAACGGGTAATTGACACAAAACGCTCATTAAACAACTTGCAGATGAGGTATTACCAATGCCCATTTCACCAAAACCAAATACATTAGAACCTTCAGCTATTTTGGCATCCACAATATCTGCGGCCAAAGTAAGCGATTGCTCACATTCTGCTTGTGTCATGGCGGGCTCATTTAAAAAATTGCGCGTGCCCATTGCGATTTTGGCGTGAATTAAATTTAAATCAGGTGAAAAAACATAATTAACGCCACTGTCAATAATGCTCAACAATATGTTGTTTTGCTTGGTAAACACGTTAATCGCCGCGCCCCCTTGCAAAAAATTTAACACCATTTGCGCAGTCACTGCTTGCGGATAAGAGCTTACACCAGAGCCTGCAATGCCATGATCGCCCGCAAAAATCAGCATGGTGGGTTGAATGAGCTTTGGCGTAAGCGTTTGCTGAAGCAAAGCCACTTGCAGTGCAATTTGTTCAAGCATTCCCAATGCACCCAAAGGCTTGGTTTTATGATCAATTTTATTTTGTAGCGTGACCTTAAGTGCCTGATTTGGCACAGCGACATTGAATTTCATGTTTATACCTGAATAATGATTTGGGGGCTGTCCTAGATAACTAGCCCATATATTGTTTAACCAATTGTTTTAATTGCAATAACTGTGCTTGCGGTGTTGGGTTATTAAAACGCCACTCGCACTCCTTCAAAAACAGCTCAAAATTAGCCTTTGGAACAC
>JAVKLV010000006.1:0-37254 GCA_031538905.1 Methylotenera sp.
TGATATGGAAGCTGAGAATAAGCGGCTCAAACAAGCTTTAGCGCGCGCTGAAATGGAGCGCGACATCTTAAAAAAAGCGGCGGCGTACTTTGCAAGCGAAAGTCTGAAAGGTACTCGTTCATGAAAGCCCACCGAGCGCAATATCCTATGGTAATCCCCCCATAAGAAAATTCTACTTATAAGTGCAATCTTTTTATGGGGGGATTACCCTAAACGGCTTATCACTAAAAATAGGCTCATGCCTGATACTCTTGAAAAAACACAAGGTTCGGCATGAATTATTAGGAGTTTTAATATGCCGCTAAATAATGCACTCAAATTTCAATGTTTTAAGCTTAAAAATGTTTGGTACATTTTTGCTACAGTTGGCATATTATATTGAGTGATTTTTACGTTATTTCAAATGATATTGAGTTAACGTAACTCATTGATTTTTTTTGGTGCCCGGGGCCGGAATCGAACCGGCACGACCTTGCGATCGAGAGATTTTAAGTCTCTTGTGTCTACCAATTTCACCACCCGGGCAAGAGGGGGATAACATGAAATTAAGGTGCGTATTTTAACACTTTAGTACGAATTTTTATAATGCTAAAGTTATTTTTTTAGCTAAATTTACCAAATAAAAGCGCAAGCAATGCTTGCGCTTTTATTTATTGTGAGGCTGGGTGTTGATTTTAACGCGGAATTAACTCAACACGTCGATTAGCTGCACTGCCTTTTATAGGATCATTATTAGAGATAGGCTGACTAAATCCATAACCTTTAGCTGATAAACGTTTTGCATCTATTCCATTTTCAACTAAGTAATTCAATACTGCCTGCGCGCGTTGCTCTGACAATAATTGATTGTAATCTGCTTTAGAGATATTTGTTTTGTCAGTATGACCAGCAATTTCAACATTTGAGTTGCCCCATTCTTTTAATGTATTAATGGCATTATTTAATGAGGGGTAAGAAATAGTTTTAATTTTGGCGCTATTCGTTTCAAACTCAACACCTTGAATTATTTTTTTAGCTAAAGGTTTTGCGGCTGGGGTAGGTGAGGAGGCGATTGTGTTAGATGTCTTAGGCGCTGCGATTAACGCAGTTTTATTGGTTATTTCTTGTACTGGAGAGGCTGCTTCGCAAACATTCTCTTGGTACATATAGCTTTCATTTCCATATCCGGGTAAGTCGTCACGCTCTACACCAATTTTATTTAACAACTCGCCCTGGCCCGCATAAGCTCTTGCGTATGCCATTTGAATGTCATATTGATTATTTGCCAAAGCACGCTTAGCCTCGAAAACCTCATTCTCGCTATTTAGTAAATCTAATAACGTGCGGTGACCAGAGTCAAACTGCTTACGATAAGACTCTCGAGCGTTTTCAATCGAATTTTTATGGCTTGTGCGATATTTCTCTTGTTTTTTTAATTGCTGAATATCGTTATAGGCAAGAACAACAGCTTGACGGGTGTCTACACAGGCTTTATCGCGCAAATCCCTGGCACTATTGAGCTTTTCCGCCGATTGCGCAACACTGTTTTCATCTGAAAAGCCATTAAACAAATTAAAATTCATGGTTAATTCAATTGAATCAGCCGCGCTCGGGTTAAATCTACCATCGTTACTAACACTAATATTTTTGCGCGCCTGCAAATCGAGCTTAGGATAGTAACGCGCTTCTTTAGTTTCTATTTCATTTTTACTTGCTTGAATACCTTCAATCGCTGAAAGTAGCTCTGGATTTTGATTGTAAGCAATCTTTAAAGCAGCTACAGGGTTTTGCTCGATGCCTGAATTAAAAAAAGTGGGTGTTGCCAGTCGGCTCGTTGGAATTTCTCCGTGCAAGCGCTGCATACGCGTAGCGGCATTATGCAAGTTGGTTTCTTCGGTTAATAAGCTTGACTCGGCTAGCGCCAAGCGACCAGCCGCTTGATCTAAATCGGCCTTGGTGGCAAGGCCTTTATTGACAGCCTCCTGCATACGGTCGAATAGCTGTTTATGAGTAACATAGTTTTCTTTTGCTAATTGGAGCAACTCACGATAGCGAATAGAATCAGTGTATGCCCCGATAAACTCTAGAGTCACGTTTTGAATTGCACTTTGCAGCTCGTAATAGCGTACGCGACTTGCATGGTCTAATTTTTTAACTTCATTACTAGTATAAAAGCCATCAAAAATCATTTGTCTTAATACTAATTCATTATTCCAACGAGGCGTATTTGTGCCATCCGCCGTGTTGGCTAATTTTTCTTGTTTTCTGTATCTTGAAACAATATCGGCTTTAGGTAAAAATTCACCAAT
This sequence comes from Methylotenera sp., assembly GCA_031538905.1. Lineage (GTDB taxonomy): Bacteria > Pseudomonadota > Gammaproteobacteria > Burkholderiales > Methylophilaceae > Methylotenera. The sequence continues at coordinate 2,289 of JAVKLV010000006.1, forward strand.
AAGTACATCTTGCTGAAGTTTTGACTCTAAAAATCGGTGATAACGCGACTGCACTTCAGGATTTTCTGTAATGACGTCTTCTACCATTTCTTGCAAAGTAACCAGCTGATTAGCGGCATGGCTGGCGTTACTCATACCGCCAAAAAAACTGGAGGCTATTATTAGGGTAATTAATTTGTACTTAAATTTATTATTCAAAATAGCATTCCTTTTTAGATCAATGGCAATCTTCATATGTGTTAATGGTCAGGCGGTTATTGGTACGACTTTAAAGAGTTCATGTTGCAAAATTTTGGTCTAGCTAACCAAGTTGTAAATTGATATATAAATACACGTAGATTTTAATTATATTGATTTTATCAAATATAGCAAGTCTACATTAAATATACTTGGTTAATGATTGATATTTAATGACTTTTTTAAAATTTTTTATCCAGATTTTTGTTGAATCTCTAATATCTTCGTGTCTTTTTAAGCGAGGGGTGTCAGGTTTTTTTGTATGTGGCCGATTGTGGACTGATGCAAGCCGAGACATTTAATACAATGCACCCCATTTATTTAAGGGGTGCATTGGCGGTGAGGGTGAGGGTGGTTAAATAAAGCTTAAGTAATTGTTAAAGTAGGGCTATTTTTTGAGTCACCCATTAAGTTATCCAAGCTAAAAATGCTGTTAGGGTTTAAATAAAGCATTAGTAATCCCCCGGCAATTGCTAAATATTGTAATGGTGGTAAATGTAGCAAGAAAGAAATAATCACTGCATAAATCGCCATAAATAAGGCAAAAAACCTGGTTTTATAGCCGACAAATAACACCATTCCACCAATAAATTGAATGAAAATAATAAGTGGCGCAACTATACCCGGCAAGCCTAGGCGCCCTAGACTTAATTGATATTGTTGATAACCATCGGGCATGCTAAAAAACCCAATAACGAGCATAGTCACCTGTAACAAAAAAACTTGTGCGAGTAAAATTCGAGCAAAAGCGGGTAGAAATCGTTGCATAAACTATGCCTTTTTATTGATTGTTATATAAATATAGTGAGCATATTGCACTGAAGCAGACAAAATCGCAACTGTGCCATATTTTTGGCTAGGCTTTATTTCTATAATCTTGTTGCTTAAAAATAGATTTTTTTGCTGATTTTGAAATAAAAAAAGGCGCATAAAGCGCCTTTTTAAGTGGTAATAAACAATTATTTATTCATTACGTACATTGTTACTTCAAAGCCAAAACGCATTTCAGTAGCTGCTGGTGTTGTCCACATGATAATTTTCCTTTAATTTGATTGATATTTAAGTAAGTTCACAACTTATGTGTTGCTATCATACCGCGCCACGAAAACTTGTAACTATGTAAAGCCTTGAAACAAGGCTCATGATTTTCATGAGTTAGAAATTCATTATTGATTGGGCAGGGTGAGCTTAACAGCATCTTAAATTAAAAAAGTTGATTTTTATTAAGCTTAAATGAGGCTTTATTTTGGGTTGAGAGTATTGGGATGCAGAAGGTTTAAAATATCTAGCAGCTCGGCCTTGATGATTGATGGGTCAAGAAGAGCGCCGTTTGAGGGTAGCATATCATGGAGCGCTAAGTTGAGCTGGGGCACCATATTGCGTACTTCGTCATTTTTTTTGACGATGTCTGCTGGCTCGTCTAGGCGATTTCTAGCGCCGCTAATGGTAAAGCCTTGCTCGTACAGAAGTTCGCGAATGCGTCTGATTAACAGTACTTCATGGTGCTGGTAGTAGCGGCGATTGCCACGACGTTTGACAGGCTTAAGTTGCGTGAACTCTTGCTCCCAGTATCTAAGTACGTGCGGCTTAACCCCGCACAAATCGCTCACTTCACCAATTGTAAAGTAACGCTTAGCTGGAATAGCTGGCAATTGTAGCTTTTGGCTGACATGACTCATAACGTTAATAATAAGCTCGCAAGATTAAATCTTAATTTTGGTAATTAGCTTCAACTTTGCTTTTTAGCTTTTGGCTTGCATGAAAAGTAACGACACGACGGGCTTTAATGGGTATTTCTTCACCAGTTTTAGGGTTTCGACCTGGACGCTCAGATTTTTTGCGCAGCTCAAAGTTGCCAAATCCAGACAGCTTAACACTGTCGCCTTGTTCTAGCGCGGTGCTCACCTCTTCAAAAAATGCTTCAACCATATCTTTTGCTTCACGTTTGTTGAGGCCAACTTGTTCGTACAGCAGGTCAGCTAACTCAGCTTTCGTTAATGTCATCACCATGTTATATCCATTCTTTAGAGCTTTTTAATTTATAAAGGCGCTTTGATAAGTGCTTTATGATTGACCTGCTAGTTTCTTAAGGTTGCGCTAAATTTACTCAAGAGCAATTGTAGCAGATTAGTCATGATGGCGTCGGCTTCAATATCAGTTAAAGTTTTTTGAGTATCGTGCATAAGTACTGATAATGCAAGGCTTTTTTTGTTTTCCGGCACCCCTTCACCTTGGTATAAATCAAACAATGCCACTTCTTGAATGAGGGGTAATTTTGCTTTTTTAATTGTGCTTAACACCTCTGCTGAAGGTATTTTTTCGTCTAACACAACCGCCAAATCACGCCTAATAGGCAATAATTTTGAAACCTCTTGATACTGAGGTATGGCTTGATTAGAAATCGCCGCCAAATCAAGCTCAAACAAATAAGTGCTTTTGGCTAAATTATAATGCTGTTGCCATTTTGGGTGTAGCTTACCCAGCCAGCCAATTTCTTTGCCTTCTTTTAAAATTCTAGCTGTTTGACCAGGATGCAAGGTGATATGCGCCGCTTTTTCGTACACCACGTCTTCGCCTAGCAAGCGATCAAGATGCCCTTTAATATCAAAAAAGTCTAACTCTGTATTTAGCGTACCCCATTGTTCTGGCTTTGCGCTACCGTAAGCCAGTCCTGATAAGTGCGCGGTCTCAATAAAGCTATTTTTTTGTTTTGAATACACTGCGCCTAGTTCAAACAATAGCGCACGGCTTTGCTTGCGATTTAAGTTATAAGTAAGCGTGCTGAGTAAGCCGCCCCATAAGCTGCTACGCATGACACTCAAATTACTTGCGATAGGGTTTTGCAGGCTAATGGGGTTGTGGTTACCTAATAAGTCTCGCTCCCAGTGCTCGTCTACAAAGCTGTAGCTCACAATTTCCTGATAGCCTTCGGCCACGAGATAATCGCGTAATTTATTGTGATGTAAATGTGCCTCATGGGCGGGGAGCATTTGCAGGCTGGAAACGGGATAAATCGCTGGAATGTGTTGATAGCCATGTAGCCGCGCCACTTCTTCGATTAAATCTTCTTCAATGTTAATGTCAAAGCGATAGCTTGGTGGCGTCACTATAAATTCGCCCGCGGCTTCTAGATAATTTAATCCTAATTGTGATAATAATTGAGCCACTTGAGTTTGCTCAAGGGAAATACCAAGCACTGAGACTAATCTTGACATTCTTAACTTAACCGTATGACGCACTGGCAGAGTGCCTGTGATTTTTGTTACCTCGCCTGCTTGCCCTCCGCATATTTCTAAAATTAACTGCGTTGCGTATTCAAGCGCGTTTGTGGTGTTTCCAAAATCAACACCACGCTCAAAACGATAAGAAGAATCAGTGCTTAAGCCTAATCTGCGCGCCTTACCCGCAATAACTGAAGGTAAAAAGAAAGCACTTTCTATAAAAATATCTGTGCTTCTATCATCAACTGCGCTTGATTTTCCTCCCATAATGCCAGCAAGTGCGATTGCACCTTTTTCATCTGCGATAACCAAGTCTTCTGTTTTTAGCGTAACTGTTTGGTCGTTTAACAAATTGAGAGTTTCGTCAGGCTTTGCAAAACGCACGGTAATATCACCATTGAGTTTATTGGCATCAAACGCGTGCAGTGGCTGGCCTAGCTCAAGCAATACATAATTAGTCACATCTACTAAGGGGTTAATGCTACGCAACCCGCTGCGTTCAATGCGTTTAACCATCCATATGGGCGTGTTAGCTTGAGCATTAACGCCCCTAATGATGCGGCCGCTATAACTTGGGCAATAGCTAGGCTCATTGACCATGACATTTTTGCTAGCTTTGATTGTTGCAGGCACTGCTGGAGTCGCCGGAAGGTTTGTTTTTGCGCCAGTGATTGCCGCAACATCGCGGGCAATGCCAGTTAAGCTTAAACAGTCACCACGATTTGGCGTTAATTTTAGCGTTAAAATATGATCGTCTAAGTCTAAATGTTCGCGAATACTTTGCCCCACAAGCGCATTACTATCAAGCTCAAGTAAGCCGGTTGCTTCGGCGCTTATACCAAGCTCTTTGGCAGAGCACATCATGCCAAAAGACTCTATGCCACGCACCTTGGCTTGTTTGATTAAAATACCAGGCAACTGAGCGCCCACCATTGCACAAGGCGCAATTAAGCCAGCGCGTGCATTGGGTGCGCCGCACACAATTTGCAAGGGCTCAGAGAGTCCTACATCAACCGTGCATATTTGCAGTCGATCTGCATCAGGGTGTTTTTCCGCAGACAAAATTTTAGCAACCACGATTTGATTAAATGGCGCCGCCACCGCTTGCATTTCTTCAACTTCAAGCCCAGCCATTGTCAAAGCATGATTAAGTGCCTGACTGTCTAAATCAGTGTGAACAAGCTGACGTAACCAATTTTCTGAAAACTGCATAATGCTTTTGTAACCTTAAATTTAGATTTGTTATTTGAATTGGCTTAAAAAACGCACATCATTGTTAAAGAAATGACGTAGATCATTCACGCCGTAGCGCAACATAGTCAAGCGCTCGACGCCCAAGCCGAAGGCAAAGCCGCGATACTTTTCACTGTCAAGATGCACGTGTTTAAATACTTCAGGATGCACCATGCCGCAACCGCCAATTTCTAGCCAGCCGCCATTCCAGCTCATGTCCATTTCGGCTGAAGGCTCGGTAAATGGAAAGAATGACGGTCTAAAGCGCACGGTTAAGTCTTTACGCTCAAAGAATTTTTGCAAAAAGTCTTGCACTACGCCTTTGAGGTTGGCAAAACTTACTTCTTCATCCACCCATAAACCTTCCACCTGATGAAACATGGGCGAATGGGTTGCGTCAGAATCTACTCGGTAAACACGACCAGGAGCAATAATTTTTAAAGGCGGGGTTTTATTCTCTTTTAACGCGTTCTCCATATAACGAATCTGTACAGGGGATGTGTGCGTTCTTAAAACATTGGTCTCGTCAATATAAAACGTGTCGTGCATTGCCCGTGCAGGGTGATTTTCGGGGATATTTAAGGCAGTAAAGTTGTAAAAATCAGTTTCAATTTCAGGGCCAGTTGCCACCTCAAACCCAATCGAGTGAAAGAGCTCTTCAACACGCTTTAAAGTTAGGGTGACCGGATGCAAGCCGCCTTTTGATTGCGCGCGGGCTGGCAAACTCACATCAATCGATTCTTGTGCAAGTTGTTGAGCTTGTGCCGCGTTTAAAATAGCCTCACGGCGCATGGTCAGCGCCGCCTCAATCCCCTGTTTGACGATATTGATGGCCGCACCTGCTGCCGGACGCTCTTCATTACCAAGCTTACCCAGGCCCTTTAATGCCTCTGTTAATAAGCCAGTTTTGCCCAAATATTTGGCTTTTGCGACCTCTAAGTCATTGATAGAGGCGCTATGATTAAAATCTGCCTGCGCTTCTGAAATTAAATGTGTTAAATCGACCATATTTATTTTTAATCTTTAATATTTTGAGCGTAATTTAATTGTAACCATTAAAAACGTTACGATTAAATTTTAATTCATTGATTTTAAACTAAAAAAGAGGCCTAAGCCTCTTTTTTAGTTTTTTAAAAACGTTAAGCGGTTAAAGCTTTTTTAGCCATTTCTACAAATTGACTAAATGCTGCTTTATCAAATACCGCTAAGTCAGCCAGCACTTTACGATCAACTTCAATCGCGGCTTTTTTCAAGCCATTCATAAAGCGGCTGTAAGTTAAGCCAAATTCACGAGCGCCCGCATTGATACGGGCAATCCACAATGTGCGGAATTGACGTTTCTTTTGGCGGCGGTCACGGTAAGCATATTGCCCCGCTTTCATTACCGCTTGTTTGGCAATACGGTACACGTTTTTACGACGACCGCGATAACCTTTAGCGGCCTTTAATATTTTTTTGTGTCTAGCGCGAGCAATGACACCACGTTTTACTCTAGGCATCGTTTACTCCTATTGTGTTGGCATCATCGCGCGAACGCGTTTGATATCAGTTGCTGAAATAATTGCCGTACCGCGCAATTTACGTTTTTGTTTGGTAGTTTTCTTGGTAAGAATATGGCGCAAGTGTGAGTGCGTGCGTTTCACTTTTCCATTTCCCAAGAATTTGAAGCGCTTTTTGGCGCCGCTCTTGGTTTTCATTTTTGGCATTTTGTTCTCCTTGAACTTAAATTATGAGTGCTTAGGCATGCCGTTTTAGCCGTATCACTCGGATGATGACTACTACTTTTTTACAACAACATTAAATCTTTAATTGAGCCAACAATAACTTATTTAACTTTCTTTTGCGGCCCCAGCACCATCACCATTTGGCGACCTTCCATTTTGGGAAACTGCTCAACTATTGCAACTTCTTTTGTATCAGCCTCAACACGTCTGAGTAAGGCTAAGCCAAACTCTTGATGTGTAATTTCACGACCCCTAAAGCGTAACGTGATTTTAGCTTTATCACCATCTTCAATAAAACGAATGATGTTACGCACTTTAATCGCGTAGTCGCCATCATCTGTGCCAGGGCGGAACTTAATTTCTTTTACTTGCACTTGCTTTTGTTTTAACTTAACTTCGTGCTGTTTTTTGCTTTCGGCATATTTGAATTTGCCGTAATCCATCAATCTGCACACTGGAGGACTCGCGTTAGGCGCGATTTCTACTAAGTCAATATCAGCTTCTTCAGCTTTAGCAAAAGCTTCTGCTAATGACACTATGCCTAAAGGCTCACCTTCAATTCCCACTAAGCGAACCTGCGACCCTGTAATGTCGCCATTGATTCGCGTTTCTTTGTCCTGTGCTATATCAAATTCTCCAAATAGTTAAGCCACGCATTTTTAAAAATTACAAAGACATATTAAGTTTTGACTTATTATTTTAAAGTTAAACTTTAGCTTTTATCTCTAGCTTTTCGCTTCTATATCTGTTTTTAAACGTTCAACTAAGGCTTCAATTGACATTGAGCCTAGATCTTCGCCTTTTCTAGTACGCACAGCTATTTGTCCTGTTTGCATTTCACGCTCGCCTGCAACTAGCAAATAAGGCATTTTCTGCATCGAATGCTCGCGTATTTTATAGGTAATTTTCTCATTTCTCAAGTCAAATTCACATCTAATGCCATTTTCTTTCAGTTTTTCAATTACTTGACGCACATAATCTGCTTGATTTTCAGAGATGTTAAGTACCATGACTTGCACTGGCGCTAACCAAAGAGGCATAGCGCCAGCATAGTTTTCAATCAAAATACCAATGAAGCGCTCCATTGAGCCGACAATTGCGCGATGCAGCATCACCGGACGTTTGCGGCTATTATCTTCGGCAACATATTCGGCATCTAGGCGCTCAGGCAGATTAAAGTCTAATTGAATTGTGCCGCATTGCCATAAGCGACCAAGCGAGTCTTTAAGCGTGAATTCAATTTTAGGACCATAAAACGCACCTTCTCCTGGCTGCAAATCAAAAGTCAGATTGTTTTTGTTGAGCGCGTTAGAGAGAGCGGCTTCTGCTTTATCCCAAGTTTCATCGGTGCCAACACGCTTTTCTGGGCGCGTTGAAAGCTTCACCAGTACATCGGTAAAGCCAAAATCGCCATAAGCTTTGTAGAGCATTTTAATGAAATTAGCCACTTCAGATTCAATTTGTTCTTCAGTGCAAAAAATGTGCGCATCATCTTGCGTAAATCCGCGCACACGCATTAAGCCGTGAAGAGAGCCCGATGGTTCATTGCGGTGACATGAGCCAAATTCGGCTAAACGTAATGGCAAATCGCGGTAGCTGTGCAGGTCGCTGTTAAAAATTTGAATGTGGCCAGGGCAGTTCATTGGTTTTACCGCGTAGTCACGGCTTTCTGACGCGGTCACAAACATATTGTCGCGATAATTTTGCCAGTGCCCCGATTTTTCCCATAGTGTTTTGTCCATCACAGTGGGCGTACGCACCTCTTGATAGCCAAAGCTTTTGAACATTTCGCGCATATATTGCTCAACTTCTTGCCAAATGCTCCAGCCACGCGGATGCCAAAACACCATCCCTGGTGCATCGTCTTGCATATGAAAATAATCTAATTGTTTGCCTAGTTTTCTGTGGTCGCGCTTTTCGGCTTCTTCAAGCTGAAATAAGTAGGCGTCTAACTCCTCTTTATTACGCCAAGCCGTGCCGTAAATGCGCTGTAGCATTTCATTATTGCTATCGCCACGCCAATAAGCACCGGCTAATTTCATCAATTTAAATGCTTTTAGTTTGCCGGTGTTGGGTACGTGCGGGCCGCGGCAAAGATCGGTAAAATTGCCTTCGGTATACAGTGAAACATCTTGCCCGTCTGGAATGCTGGCAATAATCTCTGCTTTGTAATGCTCGTCAATCGATTTGAAATAACTGACCGCTTCATCGCGAGGTAATACTTTGCGAATGACCAATTCATCTTTTTTAGCAAGATCAGTCATTTTCTTTTCGATAGCGGCTAAATCTTCAGGGGTAAACGGGCGCTTGTAAGAAAAGTCGTAATAAAAGCCGTTATCAATCACCGGGCCAATGGTCACTTGTGCATCAGGAAAGAGCTCTTTAACGGCATAAGCCAATAAGTGTGCTGTTGAGTGGCGGATAATCTCTACGCCTTCAGGATTTTTATCGGTAATAATTGCAAACTCAGCATCTTGGCTAATAAGATGCGAGGTATCGACAAGTACGCCATTGACCTTGCCTGCCAGTGCGGCTTTAGCTAAACCTGCGCCAATGTTCATAGCCACCTCGGCTACAGTCATGGGAACATCAAAACTACGTGTTGAGCCATCGGGCAAATGAATGACTGGCATATTTTTCCTGTTAAATAATAAAAGCCGTTAATAACGGCTTTAGATTTAATGTTAGTGCATCTTTAATCTGGCACATTTTAACCCCTATCCTCGACCCTGTCGCGTTTTTTGTGAAAAAATTAAGCCAAATGATATGAACCTTAGCATTGCTCACCGGGCTTTACAGCTTATGATTTGCTTTTGAGCTTTAAAATGTACAAATCTCGCTAAATTTTAGCGTATTGATAGTTGAGTGATTTTTTAAAGCCAATTTTTAAAGCCAATCTTGAGTGGCTTTGCGATATAATCTTACTTGTTGCTTTGATATAGCAATATCGGATCGGGGCGTAGCGCAGCCTGGTAGCGTACTTGCATGGGGTGCAAGGGGTCGTGTGTTCGAATCACACCGTCCCGACCAATAAAATCAATGATTTAAAAATTAAAAAGCCAGCTTAATACTGGCTTTTTACAATTCTTGGTTTTTAAAAAACTTTAGCTGAACAAAATTAAAGCCCATGTTGACAGCATGATCAGCAGCGCAAAAAATACCGCCGCACTGCCAATGTCTTTGGCGCGCTTGGCCAGTGGATGCGTGTCCGTTGAAGTGTGGTCTACCGCCGCTTCAATTGCAGAATTAAAAAGCTCCGCAATTAACACCAGCAACACGCTTGCTACCATGAGTGCTTTTTCAACGCCAGTTTTACCTAAATATAAGCCTAATGGTAAGAGTGCTGCCGCTAAAAAAATCTCTTGTCTGAACGCATTTTCATTTTGAAAAGCCGCTTTAATTCCGCTTATCGAATAGCCAAAAGCGTTAACGAGTCGGCGTATGCCAGTTTTTCCTTTAAATGGACTTGCTGCATGATGGTTCATATTTTTTAGATTCTAAACAGTTGAATAATCGCGCCATATTAGCACGTGCACTCGCGGCGCTTAAAGTCATGCGTTATCATAGTGTTTTACTTACTTAAAATAAGGGTATGAAAAATGGCACGTACAGTTAATTGTATTAAATTGGGTAAAGAGTTAGATGGTATGGACTTTCCTCCCTACCCAGGCGAACTTGGCAAACGCATTTATGCACATGTTTCAAAAGAAGCGTGGGCGGCGTGGCTAAAGCAACAAACCATGTTGGTGAATGAAAACCGCTTAAGCTTGGCAGACCCTTCTGCGCGTAAGTATTTGACCGAGCAAACTGAAAAATACTTTTTTGGTGATGGTGCTGATACGGCAAGTGGGTATGTGCCAGAAAAGCGTTAACAGTGGATGTTATTTACATTAAGTCGCCGTCATTAAGACACCACAATGTCTTAATTTAAATAACCTAAATATCAAACTACGGATATTTATAAAAAGCAGTATTTAAAACGCATATAGCCTCTATAAGCCCATAAATTTTTGGCTTGCAGAGGCTTTTTTAAGCTAGCAGCATTTAACCTAGCCACACATTTTGCTTATTTCTTGTAAGTTTTTACGCCATCTGCTGTTGCTAGTAACAAGACATTGGCAGGGCGTGCGGCAAACAAGCCGTTTGTAACAACACCGACGATTTGATTGATTTTAGCTTCCATCGCGACTGGGTCTGTAATCGTTAAGCCATGCACATCAATAATCACATTGCCGTTATCTGTGGTGAAGCTACGTAATGCTGGCTGACCGCCCAATTTAACTAGCTCACGCGCCACATAGCTACGCGCCATGGGGAGAACTTCTACTGGTAATGGAAACTTCCCTAAAGTAGCGACGTATTTAGTTTCATCGCAAATACAAATGAATTGTTTAGCGACTGCGGCAACGATTTTTTCGCGCGTTAATGCGCCGCCGCCGCCTTTTAGCATATGGAGGTGTTCGGTAATTTCGTCTGCGCCATCAACGTAAATATCCATGCCGTCGATATTATTTAAATCGAATACTTCAATGCCGTGGCCGCGTAAGCGTTGTGCTGTGGCTTCGCTGCTTGCAACCGCACCTTTAATTTTGTGTTTTACTTTTGCGAGCTCTTCAATAAAAAAGTTTGCAGTTGAGCCAGTGCCTACCCCGATAATGCCATCTTTTACATAGTCAACCGCAGCTTTTGCGACTTGTTGTTTTAGTTCGTCTTGTGAGTATGCCATTTTTCCTAATTCCTCTACTAATTCTTTATAATGTAAGCCAATTCAACATAATACACGGCATAAGTGTTTTTAAAAATACGCAATGACAACCACTATTCATCAAGCTCCCGATGCTATCAATACAAGTTATAGACACAAAATCGAACACTCCCGCGTTTACGATATTGCTAAAAAAACACCCTTAGAGCTTCAATCTAATCTGTCTGCTCGCATCGGTAATCGGGCGTTACTTAAGCGCGAAGATATGCAGCCCGTATTTTCATTTAAAATTCGCGGCGCTTATAACAAAATGGCGGGCTTGCCGCCTGATGTGCTAAAACGTGGCGTGATTGCTGCGAGTGCTGGTAACCATGCCCAAGGCGTGGCCATGAGTGCAAAGAGGCTTGGTTGCCCAGCGGTGATTGTGATGCCAACCACTACGCCGGCTATTAAAATTGAGGCAGTGCGCAGCCACGGTGCTGAAGTGGTGTTATTTGGGGATAGTTATTCAGACTCCTACGTGAAAGCGCTAGAGCTTGAGCAAGCGCAAAAGCTCACTTTTGTTCATCCTTACGATGACCCTGATGTGATTGCAGGGCAAGGCACGATTGCACTTGAGATACTGGCGCAGCATTCACAAGCTATCGAGGCTATATTTTGCTGTGTGGGGGGCGGGGGGCTTATGGCAGGGGTTGCTGCTTATGTGAAAGCATTGCGCCCTGAAATCAAAATTATTGGTGTCGAAGCTAAAGATGCTGAAGCCATGACGCGTTCACTTAAAAAAGGTGAGCGCATCATGCTTGAGCAAGTGGGTTTATTTGCCGACGGGGCGGCTGTTAAGCAAGTTGGTGAACATACTTTTAAGCTGTGTCAGCAATATGTAGATGAAATGATCGTGGTTGATAATGATGAGATTTGTGCTGCAATTAAAGATGTGTTTGAAGACACGCGCAGTATTTTAGAGCCGGCAGGGGCGCTGTCGGTAGCGGGGCTTAAGGCTTATGCGGCGCGTGAAGGCTTGCGTGATAAAACGCTTGTTGCCATTGCCTCTGGGGCAAATATGAATTTTGACAGGTTGCGTTTTGTGGCAGAGCGGGCTGAAATTGGCGAAAAACGAGAAGCTGTTTTGGCGGTCACTATTCCTGAACAGCCGGGCGCATTTAAAGCTTTTTGCAAGTTACTTGGTAATCGCAATATCACGGAGTTTAATTACCGCTATGCTGACCCTCATCAGGCGCATATTTTTGTTGGGGTTGCGATTGCTGACCCCAAAGAGTCGGCAAGATTTGTGAATGACTTGCAATCTCATGGTTTGCCGACTCTGGATTTAACCGATAATGAAATGGCCAAGTTGCATTTGCGCCATTTGGTTGGCGGCCACGCGCCGCAGGTTGAAAATGAAATGGTATATAGGTTTGAGTTTCCAGAAAAACCAGGCGCACTCATGAATTTTTTAGAAACGATGGGTCATGATTGGAATATTAGCTTGTTTCATTACCGAAATCATGGTGCGGATTTTGGTCGCGTGCTTGTGGGAATGCAAGTGCCGCCTGAAGATCAGGATGCGTTTCATGTTTTCTTAAGTCATTTGGGCTATCCTTACTGGAATGAAACACGCAACCCGGCTTATAAGCTATTTTTGGCTTAAGTGTGGATACTTACAACCACCATCACGGTGATTGCAGCCATGCTAAAAAATAAACTTTCGCAAGCTATTGTTTTTATTTAACTTGCATAGTTGGCGTATTTTTTGCTTTTATTCATTTTAGGGAATGAACCTAGTAACACTTTATCTGCCCAAATAGCAGAGCAACCATTGGAGAACAAGTAAATGAATTTGAAAAAAATTGTAATTTCAACCGCAATAAGCCTGCTAACGACATCTGCTCTTGCCGATGCTGGTAAGGCTTATGTTACAAGCCAAGATGGGGGTGTTACTGTTATTGATTTAGCCAGCATGACCGTTACGGGCTCAATTGATGTGAAAGGGGAAGTGCCGCGCGGTCTTGGGCTTACAGAAGATGGCAAATTTTTGATTGTTGCCACACGTGAAAATGGCAGTGTTTCTATTATTGATACCGCAAGCAATGAGGTGGTGAATCAAATTAAAGTGGGCAAAAATCCTGAATTTGTTCGCGTGCGAGGCAATTTAGCGTTTGTTTCTTATGAGCCGAGTGCTAAAGGAGGCCCTCCACCATCGCCTGGCTCTGCAGTAGATTCTAAAGCGCAAGCTGAAGAGGGTGATGATGACAAAGAGCTCGCACGTATTGGTATTATTGATTTAAAGCGCGGTAAAAAAATTCGTGAAATTACGGGCGGTCCAGAAACAGAAGGCATTGAGTTTAGTAAAGATGGACAGCAACTCATTATTACCAATGAAGCGGATAACACCATTACTGTGCACAGCATTAAAACCAATCGATTAGTTAAAAAAATTAAAACGCATGAATATGGCGATCGCCCGCGTGGCATCAAAGTTTCACCTGATGGTAAAACGTATGTTTCAACCTTAGAGTACGGCAATAAATTTATTGTGATGGATAAAAACTTTAAAGTATTGCGCACCGTTGAAACTGGCCCCACCCCCTATGGTATTAGCTATGATGCAACTGGAAAGCATATTTTTGTTGCAACAAATAAAGCAAAATTATTGGAAGTATTTGATGCTAAAACCTATGAAAAAGTGAAAGAAATTCCAACAGCAAACCGCTGCTGGCACTTTAGTTTTACCCCTGATGATAAAAAAATTATGTTAGCTTGCGGTAAATCAGATGCGGTGGTCGTGATTGACGCTGAAACATTAGAGCCAATCAAGCAAATAGAAGTCAAGAATATGCCTTGGGGCTTGGTGACGTATCCTAAATCTATGGGCAGCTTAGATACAAAATTAAAATAAAAATCCTGCGTTAAGTTAAGCGAGCAAGCCTTGCAGATAAAACGCTATGCGCGGTTTTTTGTGGCATTTGGGCTTGCGATCTTAATTTAAACGTTAAAAATTTTTCTAATGGCGTTTTTAAAATAGGCTCTGCGTGAAATTAACGGTTGATTGTGTGGTGACGGCTGACATGGCGCATTTGCCAAAGGAGAGTGCTTTATCGCATTTATTGGCTAAGGGAGGGGTTACTTATGTGTCACAAGCGCTTGAGTTTTTGCTTTGTGAGCAATTTGGGTTAAAGCGAAATGGAGATTTTCCTATTGCCGCAATGAGCGCTTCTGTCGATGGGGTGAGTATCGAAAACGCTTACTACTTACGCGCAGACCCTGTGCATTTTGTGATGCAGCGCGATTCTTTTAGCTTAAGTGCGCCGGCGCCAGTTTTATTAAGCTTTGAGCATGCCAAGCAAGTGTTGATGAGTTTGAATGAGCATTTTGTTGAAGAGGGTTTGACTTTTTATGTGGGGCAGTCTGGGGCATGGTATGTTGCTATAAAAGAGGCTCAAGAGCTTCAAACCAGTCTGCCAAGTGAAGCTATCAATAAAAATGTACATCATTTCATGCCGCAGGGGCGAGATAAAGCCAGGTGGCGTGCAGTGTTAAATGAAGCGCAAATGCTCTTACATCAACATCCTTGCAATATCGAGCGAGAAGAAAATGGGCAATTAGCGGTGAATAGCCTATGGTTTTCAGGCGGCGGAGTCTTATCCGCCTTTAATTTGAATGCAGGCGATTTAAGTTTAGTTGTAGCGCATAGCCCTTTGTATCAAGGTTTAGCCCATTATGCGGGCATTACTTATCAAGCGAATGCTGATTTAGCGCAGTTGTTACAAGACGCCCCTCCCCATGCCCGCGTGCAATTGGCTGTGCGTCATCGCGATGATGACAACAGCTTTGAACTTTTGTTGGGGGCGCTCAAATCTGGGCGCGTTAGCCAGTTGACTTTAAATGTGGGGCTTTATGAAAAGTGTTTGGTGCTTAAAATAAACCCTATTGATTTATACAAATTTTGGCGTAAACCTTACGCATTGGCACATTATTTAGTATGACCAAAATTGTTCAACGTACACGCTCATATCAAGCAGAAGCGCTTTTGCAATCGGCGGGCATATCGCCGCTCATGGCGAGGATATTGGCAGCAAGAGGGATGGTTGATGCTGATCAACTCGATGTTAATTTAAGCCGTTTGTTGCCGCCTCATGCGCTGACGCATAATGTGGCAATGGCTAAATTATTGGCAGATGCTATTCATGCTAATAAGAGGTTGCTAGTGATCGGTGATTATGACGCTGATGGCGCGACAGCAACTGCTGTTGCGGTAAAAGGCTTGCGTGCTTTTGGGGCCGAGGTGGCGTTTTTAGTGCCAAATCGTTTTGAGTATGGCTATGGATTAACACCAGAAATCGTTGCACTCGCAGCCCAGCAAAATCCAGAAATTATTATCACGGTAGATAATGGCATTGCCAGTGTTGAAGGCGTGGCGGCGGCGAATAAGCTTGGCATACAAGTCTTGATTACCGATCATCATTTGCCCGGGCAATATACGCCGCAGGCCGCTTGTATTGTTAACCCCAATCAGCTTGGATGCACTTTCGCAAGTAAAAACTTGGCGGGTGTCGGCGTGATGTTTTATTGCTTATTAGCCCTGCGCGCTGAGCTGCGTGAGCGTGGTGTGTTTGTAGACCAAGCAGAGCCAAATTTAAGTGAGCTACTTGATTTGGTGGCGCTAGGCACGGTGGCAGATTTAGTTAAGCTTGATGACAATAATCGCATTTTGGTTGAACAGGGCTTGCGCAGGATTCGCGCTGGCAAATGCTCTAAAGGCATTTTGGCTTTGTTAAATGTGGCGGGTCGTAAGCCCTTAAACGTCAATGCGCAAGATTTGGGTTTTTATGTTGGACCCCGTTTAAATGCGGCCGGCCGGCTTGATGACATGACGCTCGGTATTGAGTGCCTGTTAAGTGAATCAGAGCTTGAGGCGATGAAAATTGCGCAGCGTTTGCAAGATCTTAATTTGAAGCGTAGAGAGATTGAAGCTGATATGCAAGAGGGCGCTACGCTGAGTTTGGATGATGTAGATGTTGCCACACAATTCACCATTACGGTGTTTCAAGAAGATTGGCACCAAGGCGTTATCGGCATATTGGCTTCGCGTATTAAAGAGCGCTATCATCGGCCGGTGATTGCTTTTGCTGATGCAGGCAATGGCTTGTTAAAAGGTTCGGGGCGCTCGATTGAAAGTCTACATTTGCGCGATGCCTTAGACTTGCTGAGTAAGTACCAGCCCGATTTGATTTTAAAATTTGGCGGGCACGCAATGGCGGCGGGCCTGACGATTAAGCAAGTCGATTTTGAGTTATTTAATCAGAGCTTTGAGCTTGTGGTGAGCAGCTTAATGACGCGCGCTGATTTAGAGTCGGTCATTGAGGTAGATGGAGGTCTTCATCAAAATGAGATGACTTTTGCCACGGCGCAAGCTTTAGAAAGCCAAGTCTGGGGGCAAGGTTTTGAGCCGCCATTATTTTATGACGAGTTTGAAGTTGTCAGTCAAAGAGTGTTGGCTGACAAGCATTTGAAGCTTATCTTGAAAAAAGGCTCGGCTGTTATTGAGGCGATTTATTTTAATCGGTCTGAATTTTTATCAGCGTCAATTCAGGCGGCATATCAGCTTCAAACTAATTGTTTTAATGGGGTTCAAAAAGTGCAGTTAAACTTGCGCTATGTGCACGCCCTTGGTCAGCAAGATTAATTTTTAAGTATTGATGATTGCCTTGATTATTAAAACAAATTGCTTCATTAAGCTAAATGCCGACTTGGTAATGACTTACTTTTATTAAAAATGTAAAATTGCTTGTTAATTAAAGTATGTCGTAATTCGTGCGTTTGTAGGTTCAAATATAAAGGTGGGTATGAGTAAAAAATTAGTGGTTGCTAATTGGAAAATGCACGGCAACCTCATGTCTAATCAGCAGCTTTTAAGTGCATACGTCGAGCGATTGTCATCTATTGATCATGTTGATCTTGTTGATCTTGTTGTTTGCGTGCCGTATCCGTATTTAGCGCAGGCGCAAGCAATTTTGCACGGCACCGGTATTGCTTGGGGCGCGCAAAATCTCAGTAAAGACCCGATAGGTGCATTTACTGGCGAGGTGAGTGCTTCTATGCTCAAAGACTTTGGTGCGAGTTACGTCATTATTGGGCATTCAGAGCGGGCAACAGCGTATTGTGAGTCTGATGAGAATGTTGCTACAAAATTTATGCAGGCCCAAGCACACGGATTAACGCCTATTTTGTGTGTGGGTGAAACACTGATTGAGCGCGAGGCGGGGGTCATGCAAATGACGGTGGGCAAGCAGCTAGACACGATTATTCATACTTATGGAGCGCAAGTATTTGCAGGGACCGTGGTTTCATACGAGCCAATTTGGGCGATTGGTACTGGCTTGGCGGCAAGTGTTGAGCAGGCGCAAAGTATGCAGGAGTTTATTCGAAATAAAGTGGCAAGCTTTGATAAGGCGGCGGCTGCCAACATGAAAATCCTGTATGGAGGGAGCGTAAACCCGCAAAATGCGTTACAATTATTTGCTATGCAGGATATCGACGGTGGGCTTATAGGCAAGTGTTCGTTAAGCGTAGAATCGTTTGAGGGAATATGCCGTGCGGCAGCCACAAAAAATAGCGCATGATGTGGCTTGAAGTGTTGTCATGAGTTTGTTTTGTCATGAATGTGTTCTAGAAATGTCAAATAGTTTTTAGGTGAAAAATGGAAAAATTAGTCTTAATAATTCATGTGATTGCAGCTTTGGGCGTGATTGCCTTGGTGCTTTTACAGCATGGTAAAGGGGCAGATATGGGCGCTTCGTTTGGCAGTGGCGCATCAGGCAGCTTATTTGGCGTGAGTGGTTCGTCTAACTTTATGAGCCGTGCTACTGCTGGCTTTGTATTGGTATTTTTTTCTACAAGTTTGACGCTGGCTTACTTATCTAGTCACAAAGAGGGCGGTGGTAGCGTTGTTAAGGCTAGTTTGATTAAGGGCGAATCCGCTGCTGAAGTTAAAAAAGAGGCGGCGCCTTCTCCAGTAAATTCTGCGCCAGCGCAAGCAATACCAAAGTAATTTAAAGCGAGCAAAAGTAGCTTGAAGTTAGATAAATAGCGGGTTTCGGTCAACAGGCTGTGCCGTCGTGGTGGAATTGGTAGACACGCAACCTTGAGGTGGTTGTGACTAATGGTCGTGAGAGTTCGAGTCTCTCCGTCGGCACCAAAGACCTGTTATTTGAATGCTTAAAAATGGCTTGATTGGGTATTTTTGAGAATTGTTAAACAAGCAGATAACTACCCTTGTGTTTGCAGTTAATTGCTAATTTAAGAGTGTATAAAATAAGTGACTGTGACTAATCAAAAGTCTTGATTGGTTTTCAAAACTTAAGTTTCTAGGATGTTTTAAGTGTTAGAAAACTACTTTCCTATATTGATTTTTATTCTTGTGGGCTTGGCTGTGGGCGTGGGTCCGCTTGTGCTGGGTTTGTTGGTTTCGCCGCACAAGCCAGATGAAGTAAAAAACTCACCCTATGAGTGTGGTTTTGAGGCATTTGAAGACGCACGTATGCGTTTTGATGTGCGATATTATTTGGTCGCTATCTTGTTTATTTTGTTCGATTTAGAGATAGCTTTTTTATTTCCATGGGCTGTTGTGCTTCAAGAAATTGGCTTATTTGGCTTTGTTGCCATGATGGTGTTTTTAGGTGTGCTGGTGATTGGCTTCATTTATGAGTGGATGAAGGGTGCGCTAGAATGGGATTAAATCTCAAGGCGGGGTCAATAATTCATGAGTATTGAAGGTATTTTAGAAAAAGGTTTTGTAACCACAACGCTTGATACGGTAATCAATTACACGCGTACTGGCTCAATGTGGCCCATGACTTTTGGTTTGGCTTGCTGTGCGGTAGAGATGATGCACGCAGGCGCTTCGCGTTATGACCTAGATCGTTTTGGTATTGTATTCCGCGGTAGTCCGCGCCAGTCAGATGTGATGATTGTAGCGGGTACCTTGGTGAATAAAATGGCGCCAGCACTACGTAAAGTTTATGATCAAATGGCGGAGCCTCGCTGGGTAATTTCAATGGGCTCATGTGCAAATGGCGGTGGTTATTACCACTATTCTTATGCGGTTGTGCGTGGGTGCGATCGCATTGTGCCGGTTGATGTTTATGTGCCGGGCTGCCCTCCCACGGCAGAAGCGCTGCTTTATGGCATTATCCAGTTGCAAAACAAAATTAAACGCACCAATACCATTGCTAGATAGTGCGAATTAAAAGAACAGTATGACAGCTAAATTAGACCAATTATTAAGTGACTTGCAAATTGCGCTAGGCGATAAAATCACCCGGCACATGACCGCTTTGGGTGAGATAACCATTGAGTGTCTGCCTGCAGATTATCTTGCGGTGTGTCAGATATTGCGTGATAACGCACATTTAAAGTTTGAGCAGCTGATTGACTTAGGCGGCTTAGATTATCAAGCGTTTGGTGATGGTGCTTATGAGGGTCTGCGTTTTGCGGTAGTCATTCATCTGCTTTCTGTCTCACTTAATCATCGCGTGCGGGTGAGGGTATTTGCGCAAGATGAAAGCTTTCCTACCCTTCCAACATTGGTTCATGTGTGGTCAGTTGCAAATTGGTTTGAGCGTGAAGCCTTTGATATGTTTGGCATTATGTTTGAAAATCATCCCGATTTGCGCCGCATTTTGACTGATTATGGCTTTGTTGGGCATCCGTTCCGTAAAGATTTTCCTATGGTGGGTCATGTTGAAATGCGTTATGACCCCGCGCAAAAGCGTGTAATTTATCAGCCTGTATCCATTGACTTGCGCAATAATGTGCCCCGAGTTATCAGAAGCGAGGGGGCTCATCATGGCTGAAATACGTAATTACACTATGAATTTTGGTCCGCAACATCCTGCGGCGCACGGCGTTTTACGCTTGGTTTTAGAGTTAGATGGTGAGGTTATTCAGCGTGCTGATCCGCATATTGGTTTATTGCATCGAGGAACCGAGAAGCTTGCCGAAAATCGCACCTATCTTCAATCTGTGCCTTATATGGATAGACTTGACTATGTGTCGATGATGTCAAATGAGCACGCTTATGTGATGGCGATTGAAAAGATGATGGGCATTGAAGTGCCTATTCGCGCGCAATATATTCGTGTGATGTTTGATGAAATTACTCGCGTACTCAATCATTTGTTGTGGATTGGGGCGCACGCGCTTGATGTGGGGGCGATGACGGTATTTTTATACGCTTTTCGCGAACGTGAAGATTTGTTTGATTGTTATGAGGCGGTTTCTGGTGCGCGTATGCACGCGGCCTATTACCGCCCGGGCGGGGTGTATCGCGACTTGCCAAATACCATGCCACAGTACCAAGTTTCTCCGCTACGTAATGCTAACACTGTTAAAAATCAAAATGAAAACCGCCAAGGTTCATTGCTAGACTTTATCGAAGACTTTACGCGTCGATTTCCAACGTATATTGATGAATACGAAACGTTGCTAACAGACAACCGTATTTGGAAACAACGTACCGTTGATATTGGCATTGTTACGCCAGAGCGTGCTTTGCAGTTAGGGATGACTGGGCCGATGTTGCGTGGCTCTGGTATTGCTTGGGATTTACGTAAAACACAGCCCTATGAGGTTTATGCCAATATGGATTTTGATGTGCCTGTTGGTGTGAATGGCGATTGCTATGATCGCTATTTGGTGCGTATGGAAGAGTTTAGGCAATCTAACCGTATTATTAAGCAGTGTGTAGATTGGTTGCGTAAAAATCCAGGTCCTGTGATTTCTAGTGATCATAAGGTTTCGCCCCCCGACCGCGAAGGTATGAAGAGCAATATGGAGGATTTAATTCACCATTTTAAATTGTTCACTGAAGGTTTTCATGTGCCAGCTGGCGAAGCTTATGCTGCGGTTGAGCATCCTAAAGGCGAGTTTGGTATTTATATGGTGTCTGATGGCGCGAATAAGCCCTACCGCTTAAAAATTAGGGCGCCAGGATTTGCGCATTTGGCGGCTTTGGATGAAATGACGCGCGGCCACATGATTGCAGATTTGGTTGCGATTATTGGTACGCAAGACATTGTTTTTGGCGAAATAGATAGATAATCAGGTTTGATAAATAGATAAAAATGTTAAGTTCACGCGCCATAGAAAAAATTGATTACGAGCTGACGAAATACCCGGCTGACCAGCGCCAAGCGGCGGTAATGAGTGCCTTGCGTATTGTGCAAACAGAGCGTGGCTGGCTTTCTAAAGAGAGTATTACAGAGGTTGCAGAGTACCTTGGTATGCCAGAAATTGCCGCAATGGAGGTGGCCACTTTCTACAATATGTATGATTTATCTCCAGTTGGTAAATACAAAATAACGGTATGCACCAATATCTCATGTATGTTGCGCGATAGTGATGTGATTGTTGACCATTTAAAAGCTAAATTAGGCGTTGGTTTTAACGAAGTTACGCCAGATGGTAATTTTTGTCTTAAAGAAGGTGAGTGTATGGGTTGTTGCGGTGGCGCTCCTTTAATGCACATTAACAATACAGAAATGCATGAATTTTTAACCGTAGAAAAAGTTGATGAAATTATTGAGGCGCTGAAATAATGGTCGCTACTCATTCTCAGGCACAAAAACCAGTGGTAAAAACAGATTTAAAAGGTCAAACCTTGGTGACGCTTCGCACGCTCACTGAACAGAATCCAGCATCGCTAGAAACTTACCTTAAACTAGGTGGCTACTCTGCTTTGAAGCGCATTGTGACTGAAAAAACCAAAGCAACAGACATTATTACTGAGATTAAAAATTCAGGTTTACGTGGTCGTGGCGGCGCGGGTTTTCCGACAGGGCTTAAGTGGAGCTTTATGCCACGCTATTTTGATGGCACAAAGTATTTGGTGTGTAATACCGATGAAGGTGAGCCTGGCACATTTAAAGACCGGGATATTATTCGTTACAACCCGCATCAATTGATTGAGGGCATGGTCATTGCGGCTTATACCTTAGGCGCGCGCGTTGGTTATAACTACATTCACGGCGAAATTTGGCAAGATTATGAGGTTTTTGAAGCGGCCCTGCATGAAGCCAAAGCCGCTGGTTATTTAGGTGAAAACATTTTTGGCAGTCATTTTAGTTTTGATTTATATGCTGTGCATGGATATGGCGCTTATATCTGCGGTGAAGAAACGGCTTTGATTGAATCCATTGAAGGTAAAAAAGGTCAGCCGCGCTTTAAACCGCCATTTCCGGCGAGTTATGGTGTTTTTGGTAAGCCTACCAATGTGAATAACACGGAAAGCTATGCTTCTATTCCTTGGATATTAGAAAACGGTGGTCAGGCGTTTGCTGACTTGGGCGTGGCTAACTCTGGGGGTACAAAGCTTTTTTCAATCTCTGGTCACGTTGAAAAGCCAGATAATTATGAAGTGAATATGGGCACGCCATTTAGTGAATTATTGACGCTTGCCGGGGGTGTTTGGAAAGGACGCAAGTTAAAAGCGGTGATTCCAGGCGGACCTTCAACACCCGTGATGCCTGCTGAAGTCATCATGGCGGCAAGCATGGATTATGACAGCTTAAGTAAGGCGCGCTCAAATTTGGGTGCGGGGTCAGTGATTGTGATGGACGAAACAACCTGCATGGTCAAAGCTTTGCATCGTTTGTCTTATTTCTTTTATGAAGAGAGTTGTGGGCAATGTACTCCATGTCGTGAAGGGACGGGTTGGGTTTATCGCGTGATAGACCGCATTGTTCAAGGCAAGGGAAAAATGGAAGACTTAGCGTTGCTCACCGATGTGAGTAACAATATCTCGGGACGTACAATTTGTGCGCTAGGTGAGGCGGCGGCAACGCCGGTATTGAGTTTTATCAAGCATTTCAGACCAGAGTTTGAATACTATATTCAGCATGGCAAGAGTATGGTGGAAAATCAATAATGTTAAACATTGAAATAGACGGCAAAGAATTAGAGGTCGATCACGGCAGTACGATTATTGATGCCGCAGATAAAGCTGGCATTGCTATTCCGCGCTTTTGTTATCATCCTAAATTATCTGTTGCGGCTAACTGTCGTATGTGTTTGGTGCAGGTAGAACGATTTAACAAGCCCTTGCCTGCTTGTGCAACTCCTGTGGCAGATGGCATGAAGATATTTACACGCTCTAAGTCTGCTATTGAAGCGCAGCAGAGTGTGATGGAGTTTTTGCTGATCAACCACCCGTTAGATTGCCCAATTTGCGACCAAGGGGGCGAGTGTGATTTGCAAGATATTGCAGTGGCGTATGGTGCTAGCGGCTCTCGTTACACAGAAGAAAAGCGCGTTGTTTTTAATAAAAACATTGGGCCGCTAGTGAGTACAGATATGACGCGCTGTATTCAATGCACGCGTTGTGTGCGCTTTTTGAAAGAAGTTGGCGGCATGATGGAGCTTGGCATGGTGGGTCGTGGCGAGCACGCAGAAATTACCGCCTACGTAGATAAAAGTGTGAACTCAGAGCTTTCTGGCAATATCATTGATTTGTGTCCAGTGGGCGCGTTGACGAGTAAGCCGTTTAGATACTCTGCACGCAGTTGGGAGCTAACGCGTCGCCCAAGTATTGCGCCGCATGATGGATTAGGCTCACATATTGAAGTGCACGTTAAAGACAATAAAGTCATGCGCGTATTGCCGCGTGAAAAAGAAAGTATCAACGAGTGCTGGTTATCAGACCGTGACCGTTTCTCCTATGAAGGTTTAAATAGCCTAGATCGCCTCAAGGTGCCCATGATTAAACACCGTGGCAATTGGATTGAAACAGATTGGAAAACAGCGCTGGAGTTTGCTGCTGGTCAAATTAAAGACATTAGCACTCAATATGGCGCAGAAGCTTTAGGGGTGCTGGTTTCTCCTAATAGCACCATCGAAGAAGGCTATCTCGCTAAAAAAATCGCTGATGGCTTAGGGTGCGGCAATGTTGATTATCGCTTACGTCAAACTGATTTTAGGTTAGATGGTAAACGCTTTGGCACGCCGTGGATGGGTTGCAATATCACCGAGATTGAAGGGCTTGATCGTATTTTAATCATTGGCTCAAATCTTCGTAACGAACATCCTTTGTTGGCGCAGCGCTTTCGTAAGGCAGTTGCCAATGGCGCGCAGTTGTCAATGATTAGCCCGTTAGATAATGACCCTTTGCTAGAGGTTGCCCATAAAGTTATCGTGCGCCCCAATGATATGGTGAACGTGCTTGGGCAGGTGCTAAAAGCAATGTCTGGCTTGCAGCGCTTGTCATTATGCTTGCCGCCGTCATTAACAAAATTATTGGCAGACATTAAAGTGCGTCCGAATACCCAAAAAATAGCAGAAAGTATGGCGGGGCATGGGGACGTTTACGACTTAGTTGCACCCAAAGTAGGAATTTTCTTGGGCAATATGGCCTTGAGCGATCCGCGCTTTACCGAAATGTACAGCTTGGCTGAAGCGATTGGCGGAATTTCAGGGGCCAAGGGCGGTATTTTGCCAGCGGCCTCTAATAGCACGGGAATGCACATGATAGGCGTAATGCCAAACGCTACTGGTATGCACGCACGTGCGATGCTAGAAGCCCCGCGCAAAGCCTATTTGCTTGTTAATATCGAGCCGGAGTTAGATTGTCAGCATGCGGCCTTAGCTAAAGCCGCTATGGAAAAAGCAGAGTGTGTTGTTGCCCTGACGGCATTTAAATCGCAAGCCTTAGAAAATGCTGATGTGCTTTTGCCTATCGCGCCATTTACCGAGACCTCAGGCACATTTATGAGTATGGAAGGCCGCGTACAAAGCTTTACAGCGGTTACCCGTCCGCTGGCGGAATGTCGGCCTGCTTGGAAAGTGTTGCGCGTTTTGGCAAATACCTTAGGCTTAGAAGGGTTTGATTTTGAAACCAGCGAGCAAGTTAAAGATGCCGCATTTGGCGGTGAAAAACCATCAGAAGTGGTTTGGCGTAGCTTAAATAACAACTTAAAAGAATTGGTTGAAATTCAAGTCAACATTAAGCATGAGGGCTTGCAGCGTATTGGTGAGGTGTCGCAGTACGAGTCTGACCCGATTGTGCGCCGCTCTGCCCCATTGCAAAAAACCAAATACAACGTCAAGCCGATGGCGCGTATGTGTGACGATCAATTAGCTGAGTTGGGCTTGGCTGATGGCGATCTTGTTTTGGTCAAGCAAGACAAAGGTCAGGCAATACTTACGGTAAGGTCAGATAACCATGTTGCAAAGGGTTGTGTGAGAGTTGCTGCCGCGCATCAAGATACGGTTGGCTTAGGTGATTTAATGGGCGATATTAGTGTTGAAAAAATTGCGCCAGAAGCGCTAAGCGCCGGAGCATTGGCATGATGGCGTCTTATTTGGGTGGTTTTGCTGATTTTTTTGGCGCTTATTGGCCTGCCGTGCAATTAACCGTTTGGACATTATTAAAAATTGTTGCGATTGTTGTGCCGCTGATGCTGGCGATTGCTTACCTTACGCTCGCCGAGCGTAAGGTGATTGGTTATATGCAAGTGCGTATTGGTCCCAATCGGGTGGGTTATTTCGGTTTATTGCAGCCCATTGCAGATGGATTAAAGCTTTTATTTAAAGAAATTTTAGTCCCAACCGCCTCTAATAAAGCATTATTTTTATTAGGACCAGTGATTGCCATTGCGCCTGCTTTTGCGGCATGGGCTGTGGTGCCGTTTAATGCCACTTTGGTGTTGGCGGATGTAAATGCGGGCTTACTTTATGTTTTGGCGATGACTTCTGTGGCGGTGTATGGCGTGATTATTGCTGGCTGGGCATCAAACTCTAAATACGCATTTTTGGGCGCATTGCGTTCAGCTGCACAAATTGTTTCTTACGAGATTGCGATGGGTTTTGCATTGGTCGGCGTGCTGATGTGTGCTAATTCACTTAATCTTGGCAAAATTGTGATGGGGCAAGAAGGTGGCTTGTTTCATTGGTATTTTTTGCCTTTGTTTCCACTATTTATCGTTTATTTTATTAGTGCAGTAGCAGAGACGAATCGCGCGCCTTTTGACGTAGCTGAAGGTGAGTCTGAAATTGTGGCAGGCTTTCATGTCGAGTACTCTGGCATGGCATTTGCCGTATTCTTTTTGGCTGAATATGCCAATATGATTTTGGTATCGATATTGGCGGCCATCATGTTTTTAGGTGGCTGGTTATCCCCCGTGACATTTATCCCTGACAGTATTTTTTGGCTATTTGCTAAAGTGGCTTTCTTGTTATTTCTATTTTTGTGGTTTAGAGCAACTTTCCCAAGGTATCGTTATGACCAAATTATGCGCTTGGGCTGGAAAGTATTTATACCGATTACCATTGTTTGGATTGTATTTGTAGGCGGTATGATGCAAACCTCTTGGGCTTACTTATTTCACTAAAAGATGATGCCAACATAACAGCTAAATTTTATGATCAATAAAATTAAACACACACTTTCAAGCTTAATGCTTGTTGAGCTTCTCAAAGGCATGGCGCTCACAGGTCGCTATTTCTTTGCGCCTAAAATTACGGTGCAATATCCTGAAGAAATTACGCCGCAGTCTAATCGTTTTCGTGGTTTACACGCTTTACGCCGCTATCCAAATGGTGAAGAGCGTTGCATTGCGTGTAAATTATGTGAGGCTGTGTGCCCTGCTATGGCGATTACCATTGAATCAGAGCAGCGCGAAGACAATACGCGGCGCACTACACGTTATGATATTGATCTTACAAAATGTATTTTCTGCGGGATGTGTGAAGAGTCTTGTCCGGTAGATTCAATCGTTGAAACGCGTGTGTTTGATTATCATGGCGAACAACGGGGTGATTTGCTTTATACAAAAGAAATGTTACTGGCAGTTGGTGACCAGCATGAAAAGCAGATTGCCGCAGATCGTTTACAAGACAAGCCATTCAGGTAATTTTAAGGTATTGAGGTAGAGCTTTATTAACATGACATTTTTTGGCTTACATTTTCAAGACATCGTTTTTTACACTTTAGCCGCTTTATTGCTATACGCGGCGCTGCGTGTTATTACGACGCGCAACCCGGTCTATGCGGCTTTGTATCTTGTTTTGGCATTTTTTACTGCGGCTGGCATTTGGTTGTTGTTAGAAGCTGAATTTTTGGCGATTGCACTGGTTTTGGTTTATGTGGGTGCGGTGATGGTGTTATTTTTGTTTGTGGTGATGATGCTCAACATCAATTTAGATCGGCTTCGCGAAGGCTTTTGGAAGGCTTTGCCAATAGCCTTGCCAATCGGGGGCTTGATGGCGTTTGAAATGGTGATGATTGTCGGAGTGCGTCACTTTGGGGTGGATAAAGTGCTTGCGCCACCTATGCATCATGCTGATTACAGTAATACTGCTGAATTAGGTCGAGTGCTGTATACCTCTTACTTATTGCCTTTTGAGCTCGCTTCAGTCGTGCTTTTGGTGGCGATTGTTGCGGCGATTGCACTCACGCTCAGAGATAGAAAAGAAAGCAAATCGGTTGATCCGGCTTTACAAGTGTTAGTTAAAAAAGCTGATAGATTGCGCATTTTGAAAATGGATGCCGTCGTGGAAAAAGTAGCTACCCCCGCCCAAAATTTAGATAGCGCTCAGGAGGCTCAATAATGGTGGGTTTATCTCATTACCTTATTTTGGGTGCGCTATTATTTGCCATTAGTGTGATTGGCATATTTTTAAACCGTAAAAACGTCATTATTATTTTGATGGCGATTGAGCTCATGCTGCTTGCTGTTAATATGAATTTTATTGCTTTTTCGCATTATCTTAATGATGTTGCGGGTCAAGTTTTTGTGTTTTTTATTCTCACCGTGGCTGCCGCAGAATCTGCGATTGGTTTAGCCATTTTGGTCGTATTGTTTAGAAATTTACGCACCATTAACGTTGACGATTTAGCGCGTTTAAAAGGGTAGTCACCAGCATGACCATGCAACAAATTTACCTCGCTATCCCACTTTTACCTTTATTTGCAGCCATTTTGATTGGTCTGTTTGGTAATCAATTGCCTCGATCAGCCGCCCACATAGTCACTATACTGGCTGTAGGTGCTTCATTTGTGTTGTCGGCTTATGTGCTCAACTATTCAATGACAAACCCGCCCTACAATGCAACGCTGTACTCATGGCTTAAAAGTGGAAATTTCAGCTTTGAAATTGGCTTCTTAATTGATAGATTGTCCGCGATGATGATGGTTGTGGTGACTTTCGTGTCGCTTATGGTGCATATTTATACGATTGGTTATATGGCTGAAGATAAAGGCTATAGCCGTTTCTTTAGTTATATTTCTTTATTTACTTTTGCCATGCTGATGTTGGTGATGAGTAATAATTTTATGCAATTGTTTTTTGGCTGGGAAGCCGTCGGCTTGGTTTCATATTTATTGATTGGTTTTTGGTTTACGCGGCCAAGCGCCATTTACGCTAATTTAAAAGCTTTTCTGGTCAATCGTGTGGGTGATTTTGGCTTTTTGCTTGGCATTGGCTTGGTGCTATTTCATTTTGGCAGCTTAGATTACGCGACTGTGTTTTCAATTGCGCCGCAAAAAGCTAATGTGCATATCAATTTGATTGCTGATATAGAATGGTCTTTAATGACGGTGACGTGTATTTTATTATTCATTGGCGCGATGGGTAAGTCTGCGCAAGTGCCTTTACACGTTTGGCTGCCCGATTCTATGGAAGGCCCAACGCCTATCTCTGCCCTCATTCATGCGGCAACAATGGTGACAGCGGGTATTTTTATGGTGGCACGTATGTCGCCTTTATTTGAGATGTCTTCAACGGCACTTTCGTTTGTGATGATTATTGGGAGCATCACAGCTTTGTTTATGGGCTTCTTAGGCATTATTCAGCATGATATTAAGCGCGTGATTGCTTACTCAACTTTGTCTCAATTGGGTTATATGACCGTGGCACTGGGCGCTTCAGCATACTCTGTGGCAATTTTTCACTTAATGACACACGCGTTTTTTAAAGCCTTATTATTTTTAGGTGCGGGTTCAGTGATTATGGGGATGCATCACGACCAAGATATTCGCAACATGGGTAACTTGAAGAAGTATATGCCGGTGACTTGGATCACCTCATTGATTGGCTCTTTGGCATTGATAGGCACACCTTTGTTGTCAGGTTTTTACTCAAAAGATAGCATTATTGAAGCCGCAAAAGCATCCACTGTAACGGGGCATACTTTTGCTTATGTCGCCTTGCTTGTTGGCGTTTTTGTTACAGCTTTTTATAGTTTTAGATTATATTTTTTAGTCTTTCACGGGACTGAAAAGTGGCGCGTCAATCAACATGAAACGCCACATCATGACGCACATGATACCCATGACCATCATGGTTTAGCGCCAGAAGATGATCCTCATGAGCCAGGTTGGGTTGTGAAATTGCCGTTGATTTTATTAGCCACACCCTCTTTAGCGATTGGTTATTTTGCAATCGAGCCAATGCTCTACGGCAATTTCTTTAAAGGTATCATATTTGTGAATGATGCCGCGCATCCAGCAATGCATGAGCTTGCTCTTGAGTGGCATGAGTTCTCGCATCATGCGTTTGGTATGGCTTTGCATAGTTTAACGTCATTACCATTTTTGCTTGCGGTTTTTGGTGTGGCGCTTGCTTGGTTTTTCTATATGAAGCGGCCAGATATTCCTGTCGCTATTCAAGCTCAATTCTCTGCTGTTCATAAAATTTTAGACAACAAATACGGCTTTGATAGCTTTAACGAGCGCGTATTGGCTCAAGGTTCGCGCCTGATTGGTCATCGGCTTTGGCAAGTGGGCGATGTGACGATAATTGATGGCATGATGGTCAATGGCACCGCCAGTTTAATTGGCAGGCTTTCAAAGATTGTTCGTAAATTACAAACAGGTCTTATTTATCATTATGCATTTGCCATGATGATTGGCGTATTTTTGATGCTCACTTTTTTTAATAAAGTATAAAAATGGTTGATTATTTTTTACAACATATTGTAAGTTTTTGTATTTGGATGCCAGTGTTCGCTGGCGTTGCAGTATTGTTTACCTCAAATGACCACAAGCCCAACGTGACGCGCTGGCTGGCACTCATGGGCGGTATTGCGGCATTTTTAGTCACCATTCCACTTTATACGCACTTTAATTTTTCTGATGGTGGCTTTCAGTTTCAAGAAGGATTTGCTTGGATTCCTGCTTTTCATATTAACTATCATTTGGGTGTTGATGGCATTGCTGCGCCGCTCATTTTGCTCACGAGCTTTACCACTGTGATTGTGATTATTTCGGCATGGCAAGTCATTGAAAAGCGTGTTGCCCAATATATGGCAAGTTTTTTAATCATGAGCGGCTTAATGATTGGCGTATTCAGTGCTTTAGATGCAATTTTGTACTATGTATTTTGGGAGGCAATGCTCATTCCCATGTTTTTAGTGATTGGCATTTGGGGCGGTCCTAATCGTGTCTATGCAACGATTAAATTCTTTTTATATACGTTGTTAGGCTCTTTGTTAATGTTGGTGGCGTTTATCTATTTGTACATGAATACCGGCAGTTTTGAAATTGTAGATTTTTATCGTTACCCCATGCCTTTAAATGTGCAAGTGCTCGTTTTCTTGGCTTTTTTTGCGGCATTTGCGGTAAAAATTCCGATGTGGCCTGTGCATACCTGGTTGCCCGATGCCCACGTTGAAGCGCCTACAGGGGGTTCGGTGGTATTGGCCGCCATTGCTTTAAAGCTCGGTGGCTATAGTTTCTTGCGTTTTGCGATGCCCATTGCACCAGATGCTGCGCATTATTTATCTGGCTTTATGATAACGCTCTCATTGATTGCGATTGTTTATATTGCGCTGGTTGCCTTGGTGCAAAAAGACATGAAGAAGCTGATTGCTTATTCATCAATCTCCCACATGGGATTTGTGACGCTGGGGTTTTTTCTATTTAATACACTAGGCTTAGAAGGCGCTATTGTGCAGATGATCTCGCACGGCTTTATCTCTGCTGCGATGTTTTTATGTGTAGGTGTTTTATACGACCGTGTACATAGCCGCCAAATCGAATCTTACGGCGGCGTTGCCAATACCATGCCAGCTTTTGCTGCTTTTGCCGTATTGTTTGCGATGGTCAATAGTGGTTTGCCGGGCACATCCGGCTTTGTGGGTGAATTTATGGTGATTTTAGGCGCTATTCAAGTAAACTTCTGGTATGCCTTTTTAGCTTCTTTCACTTTGATTTTTGGTGCTGCTTATACCTTGTGGATGGTAAAGCGCGTTTTTTACGGTGAAATTGCGAATGCAAAGGTAGCCGCCCTTAAAGATTTATGTCAGCGTGAATTCTTATTGTTGACCCTGCTGGCAGGCTGTGTATTGGCTTTGGGCATTTACCCTGACCCACTTACGCAGATGACGCACGCCACAGTTAAAGAACTCCTTTCTCATTTAATGCAACACAAGCTCACTGCAGGTGTGCCAACAGGTCTATAACTCAGCCATGGAAAACATCTCTTACGACCTCATCACGGCTTTACCAGAAATCGTCATTGTTTGTATGGCGATGATCATTCTATTGGCAGATCTCTTTATTAAGCCTGCTCATCGCATTGCGATTTACTTGCTGGCGCAAGTGACTTTATTGGCGGCAGCCTCCCTTACATTGATGGGACATACCCCGGGAGTTGGTTACGCATTTACTAATACTTTTGTTGATGATGCGCTGGCAGATGTATTAAAACTCATGATGTACTTGGGCACATCGCTCATATTTGTTTATAGCCGACAATACCTTCAGCAGCGCAATATGCACCGTGGTGAGTTTTATGCCTTAACGTTATTTTCTCTCGTTGGCATGATGATGATGGTCTCTGGACAGAATATGTTGACGCTTTACATTGGCTTAGAGTTGCTTTCATTAAGCTTATATGCCTTGGTGGCGATTGATCGTGATAACACCAAAGCAACTGAAGCGGCAATGAAGTACTTTGTATTAGGGGCTTTGGCATCGGGGCTGTTGTTATACGGCATGAGCATGATATATGGAATGACAGGCAGCCTTAATGTCGCCGATATTAACCAAGCTTTGATAAGTGGTGATAAATTACATTCTGTATTGATTTTAGGGTTGGTATTTATTGTTTCTGGCTTGGCATTTAAGTTGGGTGCAGTGCCTTATCAAATGTGGGTGCCTGATGTTTATGAAGGCTCTCCAACAGCAATCACCATGCTGATTAGCTCGGTGCCTAAATTAGCGGCTTTTGCTTTTGTGATACGCTTGCTTTTTCAGGCGCTACCTTCATTGGTGGTAGATTGGCAGCAAATGCTGATGATAATGGCGGTATTGTCGATAGTGATCGGCAACGTCACTGCGATTGCGCAGACTAATTTGAAGCGTATGCTAGCTTACTCAACGATTTCACACATTGGTTTTATGATGTATGGCTTGATGAGCGCAAGTGCCAATGGGCTAGTTTCTGCAATGTTTTACATTGTGAGTTATGTGCTCATGACATTGGCCGGTTTTGGCATGATTTTGTTGCTGTCACGCCAAGGCTTTGAGGCAGAAAGGTTAGACGATTTAAAAGGTCTGAATCAACGCAGTCCATGGCACGCATTTTTAATGTTGATTGTGATGTTTAGCATGGCGGGCGTGCCGCCGACTTTGGGCTTTTATGCAAAATTCTCTGTATTGCAAGCCGCGCTGCAAGCAGGCTATTTGTGGCTGGTTGTGTTTGCGGTGCTCATGGCGGTGATCGGTGCATTTTATTATCTGCGTGTGATTAAAATGATGTATTTTGATGATCCGCTAGATCATCACCCAATTGAAGCGCCTATGGATATGCGTATTGTGCTGGGTATCAATGCCCTTCTTTTGTTGTTTATTGGTTTAATGCCAGAAAAGCTCATGGAGCTTTGTATCTACGCTATCACTAAAAGCTTAGCTTAATTTTCGGCTTGATGGCTAATGCCTAAAGTGCTTTTAGTAGGCTGTGGTGACTTAGGTGGGGCGATTGCCGAGCTCCTTATCGAAGATGGTATTCAGACGGCAGGGCTTAGGCGCAGCAATATCAAAATAGCCGATATTGAGCTTATTCAAGCCGATGTTACCCAGCCCCTTACTTTGGGCGCACTACAACACATTCAGCCAGAAATACTGATTTATTGTGTTGCTGCCAACGGTCAAACAGACGAGCAATACAAGGCGCATTATGTAGATGGCTTGCGCAATGTTTTGGAGGCGCAGCTTAAAAACCTATCTTTACGGCATATTTTCTTTATTTCAAGTACACGTGTGTATGGTCAGCAAGCAGACAATATACTCGATGAATCAATAGCGCCGATAGCTTCAGACTTTGGAGGCGTGCGCTTGCTAGAAGCCGAAAGCTTGCTTAAAAATTTAAATTGTCGTGCAACAGTGTTAAGGCTTTCTGGCATTTATGGTAGAGGCCGTGTGCGCATGATAAGTCTTGCAAAGTCACCACAAAACTGGCCTGCACAAAATAGCTGGACAAATCGCATACATAGAGATGACGCAGCTCATTTTATTATTTATTTAGTGAAAAAAGTGTTAGCTCATCAGGCTATCGCTGATTGCTATATTGTCACCGACTCAAAACCCATTGAGCAATATCAGGTATTAAATTGGATCGCCGATAAAATGCGCCTTGGTCATTATGTTGAGCCACCGCCCGTTGAGGGGGGTAAGCGATTAAGCAATCAAAAGATGCTAAGCACAGGATTTAAATTAAAGTATCCAGACTATATTGCCGGCTATCAGTCATTATTGCGTGAAATCATTGAGCTTACTTGAGCGTGAAAGTTATTTTCTATTTTTTGGCATTTTTATTTGGCACATTGGCCCAAGCTGCCTATGCGGGCGAAGATTTTAACCTTTGGTTAGCAGATTTAAAGCAAGAAGCCATTCACCTTGGGGTGTCTCAACCAGTTGCCAATAAAGCAGTGGCTAAAATTAGGCATCTACCCAAACTCATTAAGTTAGATAGAGCGCAGCCGGAGTTCGTGACTTCATTTTTAAATTATTATCAGCAGCGCATTAGCGCGTTAAAGGTGATGCAGGGCCGTAAACTGCTTGTGCAGCACGCAGAGCTGCTTAATAAGGTAGAAGTGCAATATGGCGTTCCAAAATCATTATTGGTGGCTTTTTGGGGAATGGAGACAGATTACGGGCGCAACCAAGGTGACATTGATACGCTCTCTGCTTTAGCTACCTTGGCTTACGATGGGCGGCGCGCAGAGTTTTTTCGCGGTCAATTGCTTGATGCCATCCTGATGCTTGATCGGGGAGATGTGGCGCTTGAAAATTTTTCAGGTTCTTGGGCGGGCGCTTTTGGTCATGTTCAGTTTATGCCGACGACTTTCGTCACTTATGCGATTGATGGTGATGCAGACAACAAAATTGATATTGTCAATTCTAAGGCAGATGCTTTTTCTTCGGCGGCTAACTATTTATCTCAAGTAGGTTGGCGTACAGGTGAGCCGGTGATGATCGAGGTTAAATTGCCTCAAAATTTTGAGTGGAAAAATGCCCAGTATTATTTAAGAAAGCCCGTCAGCGAATGGGCGAGCTTGGGGGTTGTGGCTATTCAATATAATCGAGAGCTTGCAAAAAAAGATGATGATCCTGCGGTGAAAGCTGATCGCTCACATTCAAACGTGCCCGATGATAAGCAAGATTACTTGACTGAAAACTCAATGTCGCTTGCCGATGCGCTACTTAAATTAAATTTGGGGCTGTCCTAGATAACTAGCCCATATATTGTTTAACCAATTGTTTTAATTGCAATAACTGTGCTTGCGGTGTTGGGTTATTAAAACGCCACTCGCACTCCTTCAAAAACAGCTCAAAATTAGCCTTTGGAACACCA
>JAVKLV010000007.1:0-5079 GCA_031538905.1 Methylotenera sp.
AGCCAAGCGACATATGCGTAAATTTAATGGTGTTCCAAAGGCTAATTTTGAGCTGTTTTTGAAGGAGTGCGAGTGGCGTTTTAATAACCCAACACCGCAAGCACAGTTATTGCAATTAAAACAATGGGTTAAACAATATATGGGCTAGTTATCTAGGACAGCCCCTATTTTTTTTGTCTTGAGTTGTTTTTTTAAAGCTGTTTTTTTGAAATTTTTTAGTCGTAGGCCGTTTTAACATTCGCGAGAACGCAAGCAATCACTTCAAACGCATTCATGCATTTACTGAAAGATTAAAATTAAGTGGTACGCTGAGCGAATGCCCATCGAAAATGCAGCGCCCCCTTTTATTTATAAGATTGGCATCACAAAGACTTTGCTGTCGACAATATAAAAAGCCTGATTGAGGTGATGAAAGAGATTGCTGAATATATTGAGCCGTTTTACAATCAAAGACGCCGATACGCTCCATTTTTAGCTACATTATCGCTAGCGGAGTACTGGCAACAATATCAGCAAAAAACCTGAGCTAGTGTGGCAATTACTTGGCCATTACACATGCTTTTGTCGCTGACATTCGCCTGTCTTAAACAGCACATCATTACACAGCTGGTAATTTTAAAGCGGTTAAATAGAAATTGAAAAGAGATGCCATGAGTCCTTATTTAGCAGTCCCTCATTTAACAACTGCATTAAATGGGCCACTACTTAGCCTAGAAAAAAGTATGCTCGATGCAATGCCAACAATCGAGCATTGGTTTCGTACCCAATGGCTCGAATATGCAGCGCCGTTTTACGCAAGTGTTGATTTGCGAAATTCAGGTTTTAAGCTTGCGCCAGTTGATACCAATCTTTTTCCTGGCGGCTTTAATAATCTTAATCCAGAGTTTATTACGTTGAGCGTTCAGGCGGCGATGGTGGCCATTGAGAAGATCTGTCCAGAAGCGCGCCGCTTGTTGATTATTCCTGAAAATCACACCCGTAATACTTATTATTTGCGTAATGTGCTTGAGCTTGCCAATATCATGAGGCAAGCGGGCATGGATGTGCGCATTGGCTCAATTTCACCCGAAATCACCGCGCCGACCATGCTTGAAGCCTCAGATAACACTGCTTTGTTGCTAGAGCCTGTAGTGCGCGTTGGCAATCGCATTAAGCTTGTGAATGAGGCGCTGGGAGATTTTGATAGCTGTGCGATTTTGCTCAATAATGACCTCTCTGCGGGCATTCCTGACATTCTTAAAAACTTGGAGCAAGATTTAATACCTCCTTTGTATGCGGGCTGGAGCACGCGCCGTAAATCGCAGCACTTTAGTGCTTACAATCGAGTTGCTCAAGAATTTTCTGATTTGCTTGGTATTGATGAGTGGCTCATTAATCCGTATTTTGATACGTGTGGTGAAATTGATTTTCATGCCCGCACGGGTGAAGATTGTCTTGCGCTTAAGGTTGAGCAATTGTTAGAAAAAATTAAACTTAAATATGCGCAATATGGAGTGAAAGAAGCACCTTTTGTTATTGTGAAAGCTAATGCGGGCACTTATGGCATGGGCATTATGACGGTAAAGTCACCTGATGAAGTGCGCGATTTAAATCGCAAAGCTCGCAATAAAATGTCCGTGGTGAAAGAGGGTTTGCAAGTTTCTGAAGTAATTATTCAAGAGGGCGTTTATACCTTTGAAAGTATTGACGATGCCGTTGCCGAGCCAGTGGTTTATATGATGGATCATTTTGTTATTGGTGGCTTTTATCGCGTGCATACCGGGCGCGGGGTGGATGAAAACCTGAATGCACCTGGCGCACATTTTGCCCCTCTTGCTTTTGAAAAGCCATGCACCATGCCCGATTGCAATAGCGCGCCAGATGCGCCGCCCAACCGATTTTACGCCTATGGGGTAGTGGCTCGTTTGGCTTTGCTTGCAGCTGCCATCGAGTTGCAAGAGCAAAACCCTGCCAATCAATCCATGCTATGAAATTACTTTTTATACTCGATCCGCTTTCGCGCTTAAAGCTTGATAAAGATAGCAGTCTTGCCATGATGCGTGAGGCGGATTCACGTGGCCACGATGTATATTTAAGTATGCAACACGATTTATTTTTACGTGGTGCAACTGTAAAAATAAACAGCAAGAAGCTTATGTTTAATCAGCATGAGTTCATCGCTGATAATGCGTTTGAATATGCGCCTGCGGATTTTGATGCAATGATGATGCGTAAAGACCCCCCCTTTGATAACGAGTATTTATATAGTACCTATCTATTAGAGATGGCGGCTCATCAGGGGGCAAAAGTTTACAATAATCCAAGCGCGGTGCGCAGCTGGAACGAAAAGCTCGCGGTGGCAAAGTTTCCGCAATTTGCACCAGAATTTTTAGTTACCGCAGATCATGATGCTATTCGCGCATTTTTGAAAGTGCATCACGATATTATTGTAAAGCCGCTTGATGGCATGGGGGGGAGTGGTATTTTTAGGCTGGGGTTACATGATCCTAACATCAGCGTGATATTAGAAACCATGACGCATTTTGGTACGCGCACAATTATGGTACAGCGCTATTTGCCCGCGATTTTACAAGGAGATAAACGTATTATTGTGATT
Source organism: Methylotenera sp. (assembly GCA_031538905.1). Lineage (GTDB taxonomy): Bacteria > Pseudomonadota > Gammaproteobacteria > Burkholderiales > Methylophilaceae > Methylotenera. The sequence goes on from JAVKLV010000007.1 coordinate 2,597, forward strand.
AACGGAACTCCTTTACCTTACGCGCTTGCGCGTATTCCTATGGCGGGTGAAACGCGTGGTAATTTAGCCGCAGGCGGCACGGGCATTGCGCAGCCACTGAGCGCGCGAGATTTAGAGATTGCCTCTACCGTAGGTAAAACGCTCAAACGTGAAGGCTTGTTTTTAGTGGGTTTAGATGTGATTGGCGACTACTTGACTGAAATCAATGTGACCAGCCCAACGGGCATGGTTGAAATAGCCAAGCAAACATCGTGTAACCCCGCGAAGGTGTTTTGTGACACCCTAGAAAGCCTGTCTTAACAGCATTTTTAATGATACGCAGCTATTTATTTTTATGTGCTCTGCTCTTGACGGGCTGCTTTAAAGAGCCGTTTTACCACAGCCAAAGCTATGTGTTTGGTACGCTTGTTGATATCAGTATTTACGGAGAAAGTGAAGCGCGCGCCAAAGTACTTTCTAATCATATTTTGCAAGATTTTCAGCGCTTGCACGATCGTCTTCACGCATGGAAGCCAAGCTCGCAAGGCAAGCCCAGCGAGCTTGGTGCGTTAAATAATGCCTTTGAGCGCGGGGCAGCGCCTTTGCCGATAGCGCCTGACTTGGCGTTGATATTAAATGACGCAAAAAATCTTTCGGTGAAATCAAACGGACTTTTTAACCCAGCGATTGGTCATTTAATTGGTGCGTGGGGCTTTCAGCATGATGAGTTTAATGCGCCCCGTATTGATAGCGCAAGCATCAATCAATGGGTTTTAGCCAAGCCTAGCATGAATGACATCATCATCGAGCATCATGCTGCTTACAGCACAAACCCTGCGGTGAAGCTTGATTTAGGCGGTTATGCCAAGGGCTATGCTTTAGACGTGGCGCTTAATTATTTGCGTAGAGAGCACGTTAAAAATGCGCTCATCAACATTGGCGGCAACATTATTGCAATGGGTCAGCACGGCAATCAGGCTTGGCGGGTGGGTATTCAGCACCCTAGAGCGCCCACGGCGATTGCAACGCTTGATTTACCCGATGGTTGGGCGGTGGGGACTTCTGGAGATTATCAGCGTTATTTTATGTTGAACGGTCAGCGTTATTGCCACATTATTGACCCGCGTAGTGGCTACCCGTCACAGCATACGCAGTCGGTGACTGTGCTTGTTGCGCCGCAAGCGCCTCATCAAACGCAAGCGGGCGTGCTTTCAGATGTGGCTTCTAAGCCTATTTTTATTGAATCAGTTGAAAATAGAAGTCAGGCGGCAAAGGCTTTGGGCATTAGCCACTTTATGGTGATTGATGAAAAATCTCACATTTTTGTTTCTAAAGATATGGCAAGCAAGCTTCATTGGTTAGCGGGTGATGCAAAATTTACAATCCTCCCTTAGTCGCTTAGTGCGCTTGAAAGCCATTATTCAGGCATTGTTACTTGGTGACATATGTGTTGTATTAGGTGGCTTGGTGCTTGTTATTTACCTATTTAAAAATTTATGGATTAACGAGCCTGCCACAAAGGTGCAAATCAGCGTGGGCGATAAAGTTTTTGCTACTTATAGCTTAAATCAGCAGCGCGAAATCATCATCAAAGGCCCATTGGGCGAGGCAACCATTATTATTTCGCAGGGCAGGGCAAGGTTTGCCAAATCACCTTGCCATACACAGTACTGCGTACATCAAGGGTGGCTAAGTCATGCCGGGCAGTCAGCGATCTGCTTGCCAAATCAAATCAGTTTAGCGTTGCTAGGTAAAACCAAGCCTTATGACACGCTTAATTATTAGCAGAATTGAAATGATGAGCAGCGTTAATTCGTGATGAAATGTATGCAGATTAAAACCAATCTAGATGATCATCGTATTGCAAAGCTCTCTGCAATTGCCATTGTGTTGCATATGGTCGAGGCGGTGATTGCATCGCCATTGCCCGGTGTTAAGCCCGGCATTGCCAACATTATGACTTTGTATGTCTTGTATCAATATGGCTACAGGGTGGCGGCATGGGTCAGTATTCTGCGGGTGTTTGCCAGCAGCTTGTTATTGGGACAGTTTTTATCGCCAAGTTTTGTATTAAGCTTAAGCGGAGCGCTTTTAAGTTTGTGCAGTTTATGGTGTGCGATGCATTTGCCGCGAAAGTGGTTTGGGCCTGTGTCACTGAGTATTATTGCCGCTTTTGCACATATTGCAGGGCAATTGATGGTTGTGCGCTGGTGGTTAATTCCTCATGCCGGCATGAGCTATTTAATCCCTATTTTTGCGGCATCGGCTTTATTTTTTGGCTTAATTAACGGATTGGTTAGCCGCCAGTTGCTGGGTCAATATGAAAAACTCTTACTATTGAAAATTAAAAATTAAGTACATTATTTTGGGGCTGTCCTAGATAACACATAAAATGTTATAAGGACGTCATGAGAAAGAGCAGATTAAATTCAGCTAAGCAGTCGAGGTTAATTGAACATTTTGTTGCTGGCACAACGGCTAGATGTGCAGCAGATTTGATTGGC
>JAVKLV010000008.1:0-43936 GCA_031538905.1 Methylotenera sp.
TCAAATCTGCTGCACATCTAGCCGTTGTGCCAGCAACAAAATGTTCAATTAACCTCGACTGCTTAGCTGAATTTAATCTGCTCTTTCTCATGACGTCCTTATAACATTTTATGTGTTATCTAGGACAGCCCCTAATTTAATAATGTTACATAGAGGGAATAATAACACTTATTTTACACTAGAAATAGCATACCAATCATGAGGCTAGGCGATAAACTTGATGAGGAAAAATTAAATACAAAATTTTTTATACGCCGCAGCAAAAGCCATATCAACCGATATATTTTTGCAACACGCTCGCTAAAGCGATCGCCCATAAAAAAGCCATCAATCAAATGCACTAAAGCGCGCCTTGCATTGATGGCTTCACCCTAAAAACGGGCGCTCAACTAAGATTAGTTGACTGAATCTTTTAATGTTTTACCTGCAGTAAAAGCAGGAGCTTTACGCGCTGCGATTTTTAATTCAGCGCCTGTGCGTGGGTTACGGCCAATGCGAGCAGCACGCTTTGTTACTTTAAAAGTACCAAAACCAACCAAAGTCACAGCATCGCCACCTTTAAGTGCTTTTGTAATTGCCGCAGTCGTTGCATCGATTGCACGACCAGCATCAGCTTTAGTTAGACCAGCACTTGCTGCAACAGCATCAATCAATTCTGATTTATTCATATTAAAATTCCCTTAAATAGTGTTTTTTATAAAAGCACTGCTACTTTGCTAGCATTTAATTTAACTGTCAATGGATTTATTCTCTCAAAGCAAGCCATCGACATCACCTTAAAAATTTACCAGTGCACTTGCCAAGCAAATTTTAGCCATACTAGCACTATGCAGTCAACACCATCTGCGCAAATTTATCGCGACTATTGATGTATTTTTTATATAAAAGCATTTTTTATACACTTCAATGAAGTTGCTGATGAATGCTTGGCAAAAGCTCACCGGCTTTTAAATGCAATGTTTTCCAAATATCGCGAATGAGATTCAAAGTAAACACAAAAAGCACGCCTGATATCAGCAAAGATAGTATTGGGTCAATCGGCATCCAGCCCGTAAAGTAAATCACAAGCCCCGCTGCTACCGCCGCCACCGACCCCAATAAGTCGCCAACAACATGTAAGAATGCCGCCCGATTATTTAAGCTTTGAGCGTGATGCGTCGCCTGATGATGTAGCTGTCTTGCCACTAAAATGTTAGCCAGCAAACCCAGCGTTGCAATGGCTATTAAACCCAAGCCCTCAACCCGATGCGGCGCTTTAAAACGCGCAAGCGCTTCAATAACAACCCACACAATCACTACCAACAAAGAAACCGCATTAAAAACTGAAACTCCGAGCTCTACATAAGTGACCCCAGATGCGTGTCTTGCAATATTTGTTTTTTTAGAAAGCGTGCTTGCCATCCAAGCTAAACCAAGCGCCGCAACATCTGAAAGCATATGCCCAGCATCACTTAGCAACGCCAAAGACCCGGTGTACCACCCGCCCACCACCTCAATCATCGCAAAAACCAAAATGATAAAAAATGGAATAAGGTAATGCCCATGATCATCATCATGGTGCTCGCGATCTTGTGTGTGTGCGTTTTTCATAAACGAAATGTTCACCTAAAAATGATGGATAATAGCAGACTCAGCACACTAAAAACCGCTTCGATTTTACAAAAAATTAAATAAAACAGACACGCAACCATGCTAAGTTACAGACACGCTTTTCACGCGGGCAACCATGCCGACGTACTTAAACACTACACCCTGAGCCTGGTGCTAGCGTACATGAACAAAAAAGAAACGCCCTACTACTATATTGATAGCCACGCAGGGGCAGGTTTATACCACTTAAACGAAGATTACGCCGCGCAAAATAGCGAATTTAAACAAGGCATCTCTAAGTTGATGGCGGCCGAAAATCTGCCTAAACCACTTGCAGATTTTTCCGCCCAAATTAAACGCTTTAATGCGCATTCACTTAGCCTTTACCCTGGCTCACCAAAAATAGCGCAAGATTTTTTGCGCGCCCATGACAAAATGCGGCTATTTGAGCTGCACCCCAAAGATTACAAGCTGCTTGCCGAAAACTTTAAAGGTCAAGAAAAAAGAGTCATTATTGAGATGCAGAACGGCTTTGCAGGCATCAAATCATGCTTGCCCCCACCGTCACGTCGGGCGGTTGTGCTGATTGACCCGCCGTATGAAGATAAACAAGACTATGAGCACGTTGCAACCATGATAAAAGACAGCTTAAAGCGTTTTGCAACTGGCGTTTATATGGTGTGGTACCCCATGTTGCAACGCCCAGAACCCGCCCACATGATAGAAAATCTAAAAGCTTTGGCTATTCCTCACTTTTTGCACGTTTCCATGCAAGTGCATCAACCCTCTGCAGAAGGCTTTGGTATGCACGGCAGCGGCTTATTTATTGTCAACCCGCCGTGGGTTTTGCAGCAACAATTAGAAGCCACCATGCCAAGCCTACTGAACTTATTAGCCTTAGATAACACCACGCATTTTTCAATAAGCAGCAGCCCTTAGCTCAGCAGGCTACACAAGGCATAGCCAATCACAATGCCCACAATCAAGGCAATCGTTAAGCCTCTGTAGGTCAGCACATCTTTAGAATAACCGCGCTTAATCGCCACATAAGAAACCAAATAGCCAATCGCGTTTAACACCCACACCAGCCCGATTGACAGCACTTTTACAAGAATAGGCCCAATCACAGGAATAAGCGCAATCACGCTGACTACCCAGGCAAACACATGAGAAGCGGCAGCAAACATCATCACCCCGGCCGTCACCGCTTTGGCATGCCAGCTAAAATGCCAAGAAGCATACACCGCCAGTGATAACAAAATAAAAAGCGGCAACATCCATTTCCAAGCGCCGCGCTTGCGTGGCTCGACAATTTCGTCGGCATTAAAAAGTGAAGAATGATCTGACTGCAAGGCTTAACTCACTTCCGTCATTGGAATCACTTTTTTGCCAGAACTCAATGCCATCAAAGCAGGCCGATATTGGGTCATTTGGTCAAAATTCAGATATTTATAAATTTCAGCGCTATTGTCTAATTTATTAGAAATTGTTTCTAAATACTCAAGATGCGAGGGCATACGACCAAGCTTTGCGCACACGGCAGCTAATTCAGCCGAGCCTAGATAAACGCGCGCATCACGCCCCATGCGGTTATCAAAATTACGTGTACTGGTTGAAAACACCGTGGCTTTATCAGCTACGCGCGCTTGATTACCCATGCATAACGAACATCCAGGCACCTCAGTGCGTGCGCCCGCTACGCCAAAAACCGAATACACACCTTCATCGCGTAACTGCGCTTCGTCCATGCGCGTGGGCGGGGCAATCCATAAACGGGTCGGAATTCCACCCGCGCCTTCTAACACCTTGGCCGCCGCACGATAATGACCGATATTGGTCATGCAACTGCCAATAAACACCTCATCAATTTTATCGCCCTGTACTTCAGATAAAGTTTTTACATCGTCAGGATCATTCGGGCAAGCCACCAGCGGCTCTTTAATGGTATTTAAATCAATTTCAATAATATGTGCATACTCAGCGTCTACATCTGGCTTGAGCAAGCTAGGCTTGGCTAACCAAGCCTGCATACTTTCAATGCGGCACTGTAATGTGCGCGCATCTTCATAGCCGTTTTCAATCATGTTTTGCATCAACACGATATTTGAATTTAAAAATTCAATGACTGATGCTTCGTTTAAGAGCACCGTACATCCATTCGCAGAGCGCTCTGCAGAAGCATCTGCAAGCTCAAAAGCTTGCTCAACTTTTAAATCAGGCAAGCCTTCAATTTCTAATACGCGACCATTAAATATATTCTTTTTACCTGTTTTACCAACCGTTAACGTGCCTTCTTTTATTGCCGCATAAGGAATAGCATTCACCAAGTCACGCAAGGTAATGCCAGGCTGCATAACGCCTTTAAAGCGCACGAGCACTGATTCTGGCATATCAAGCGGCATAGCGCCCGTGGCCGCAGCAAACGCCACTAAACCAGAGCCTGCCGGAAATGAAATGCCAATCGGAAAACGTGTATGAGAGTCCCCTCCCGTGCCAATGGTATCAGGCAATATCATGCGGTTAATCCAAGAGTGAATAACGCCATCGCCCGGGCGCAAAGACACGCCTCCACGGCTCGACATAAACTCAGGCAAACTGTGTTGCAATTTAATGTCCACAGGTTTGGGGTACGCCGCAGTGTGGCAAAAGCTTTGCATCACCAAGTCAGCACTAAACCCCAAGCACGCCAACTCTTTAAGCTCATCACGCGTCATGCCGCCTGTGGTGTCTTGCGAGCCCACAGTGGTGACTTTTGGCTCACAATAAGTACCCGGGCGCACACCCGCCACACCGCAAGCCTTACCCACCATTTTTTGCGCCAGCGTATAGCCTTTGCCCGACGTTTTTACTGGAGCGGCTTTTATAAACTGGGTTACCTCGCCTAAGCCTAAGGCTTTACGCGCATTTGCAGTTAAGCCGCGTCCAATAATCAATGGAATACGTCCGCCAGCACGCACTTCGTCTGGCATGGTGCTTGGGTTTAAAGCAAAAGTAGAGAGTATTTCACCGCTTTCGCTCTGAACGAAGCCCTCATAGGGCCTAATCACAATGACATCGCCCGTATTTAATTTTGAAACATCACACTCAATCGGCAATGCGCCTGAATCTTCAGCTGTATTAAAGAAAATAGGGGCAATTTTTCCACCTAAAATCACACCGCCTGTGCGCTTATTTGGAATATGAGGCATATCATGACCCATCCACCATTGCAACGAGTTAATTGCAGATTTGCGAGATGATCCAGTGCCCACCACATCGCCCACATAAGCTAATGGCAAGCCTTTTTTCTTTAAAGTATCGATAAGCTTTAAGCCTTCAGGCATTTTGTTAATTAACATGGCTTGGGCGTGCAAGGGAATATCAGGGCGACTCCACGCATCTTGTGCAGGGCTCAAGTCATCGGTATTGGTTTCGCCATCCACCTTAAACACCACCACTTTAATTTCTTGCAAAAGCGCGGGTGATTCTGTAAACCACTTAGCATCGGCCCAGCTTTGCATGAGCTTTTTAGCGTGCGCGTTACCCGCCTTCATCAAGGCTTCCACATCATAAAACGCATCAAACATTAAAATGGTCTTACTTAACGCTTGCACAGCATGATCGGCCATCGGCGTGTTAAGTAGCGCAACCAAAGCCTGCACGTTGTAACCACCTAACATCGTGCCAAGCAATGCCACTGCTTGCTCAGGTGAAATTAAGGGGGACTCTGCCGCGCCTTGTGCAAGGTCTGCCAAAAAAGCCGCTTTTACATAAGCCGCTTGATCAACCCCTGCTGGCGTGCGATGAGTCATTAAATCGAGTAATACCTCACCCTCGCCCGCAGGTGGGTTTTTTAATAATGTAATGAGCCCTGCTACTTGCTCGGCAGACAAAGGTAATGGCGGAAGTTGAGCGGCACGGCGCTCTGCAACATGGGCTTGGTAGGCTTTTAACATGGTCATTCAAGGCTCTTTAAAAAATAATGTCATTATAAACCAGCCTAAAATCAGCGCTTCACATAATGTAAAACTTCTTATGTAAAAGCACTCGTTTGAAGGCTCTGATTTGTGGTGAGTATTGATAATGATGAGGTGGTTAATTGATAGGTGGGTTAATTTAATCGCTTATTTAATGATAAAAATTAGTTAAATAGTTTTTCATCTGGCGGCAAAGTGCAGCTCTTGCTTTGGCTGCGTAGCTGCCATCTGTCTAAAATATCTTTTTGGTACGCTGTGCCATTTTTAAGTGCTAAAAAAGCCCGCACTTCAGACACATCAGCAAAGCCATTTTTATCGGTATCCATTGCGCTCACATTGTCTTCTAAAGTCGGTCCCGCATATGCCTGAGCGGGCTTTACATCTTGTGCAGTTAAATAGCCCAGCACATCTTCAGCACTAGCGCTTACGCCGCTTAAAAAAAAGCCACATATCAAAACAATGCGCGGTAAAAATGTCAGCATGGCTGATTTATCCTAAGAAGCAGGCTTGATGTGAATAATATGCTGATTTGCAATTTTTTCTTTCCATTTTGCAGGCCCGCTCAAATGTACAGAGCACCCTGTGCTATCCACAGCAACAGTGACGGGCATTTCTTGCACGGTAAACTCATAAATCGCCTCCATCCCTAAATCTGCAAATGCCAGCACTTCGGCTTTTTTAATGGCTTTACTCACCAAATAAGCCGCCCCGCCAACCGCAGTCAAATACACTGACCGATGCTTGGCGATAGATGCAATCGTTTCATCTCCACGTTCAGCTTTACCAATCATGCCAAGTAGCCCCAAGTCGTTTAGCATCAGGTCTGTAAAGCCATCCATACGGGTAGCTGTGGTGGGGCCAGCAGGACCGACAACCTCATCACCCACGGCGTCCACCGGACCAACGTAATAAATAAAACGGTTTTTAAAGTCTACAGGCAGTTTTTCACCTTGCGCTAATAATGTGGCGATGCGTTTATGCGCTGCATCACGCCCAGTCAGCAGTTTGCCGCTGAGTAATAATGTTTGTCCTGGCTGCCATGCTTGAATGTCAGCTTGCGTGATCGTATCTAAATTTACCCTTAACGACTCAGCACCTGGCGCCCAGTGCACATTGGGCCAATCACTCAGCGAAGGCGCTTCTAATGATGCCGTACCTTGCCCATCTAATTCAAAATGCACATGGCGAGTAGCTGCGCAATTAGGAATAATCGCCACAGGCAAAGAGGCCGCATGGGTGGGATAGTCTAAAATTTTAACATCCAGCACTGTTGCCAATCCGCCCAAGCCCTGTGCGCCTAAGCCCAAATCATTCACTTTTTCAAAAATCTCTAAACGCAAAGCTTCAAGCCGATTGCTCGCACCCTTTATTTTAAGCGTATGTATGTCAATGGGCGCCATCAGCGATTGCTTTGCTAATAACATGGCTTTTTCTGCGCTACCGCCAATACCAATCCCCAAAATACCTGGCGGACACCAACCGGCACCCATTTTTGGCACAACGTCTAATATCCAATCCACAATGCTGTCATTGGGGTTGAGCATCGCGAGCTTGGCTTTATTTTCAGAGCCACCGCCTTTTGCCGCAATCTGCACCTTCACTTTATCACCCGTAACCAATGCAACGTGCACAACCGCTGGCGTGTTGTCTTTGGTATTGCCACGCAAGCCCGCAGGGTCGCTCACTATTGAAGCGCGTAATTTGTTTTCTGGTAATAAATAAGCGCGGCGCACGCCTTCATTCACCATGCTTTCAATATCAAGCGTTGCATCCCATTGCACTTGCATACCCACTTGCACAAAAGCCACTACAATGCCGGTATCCTGACAAAGCGGGCGCTTGCCTTCTGCACACATTCTTGAGTTGGTTAATATCTGCGCAATCGCATCTTTGGCAGCGGGAGATTGTTCAGCCTCGTAAGCGCGACCTAAGGCTTGTATATAATCAACAGGATGGTAATAAGAAATATATTGCAGCGCATCCGCAATGCTTTGAATAAAGTCTTCTTGGCGTATCGTTGTCATTTTTATTTACTCAATGCGTTCTCAATTACTTGCTAAATTACTTGCTAAATTACCTGATAAATTACCTGATAAATTACCATGGTAATTACCGCGCTGATTTTGCATAGGCGATTTTATTATTGATATCTTTACGCAAAATTTTACCGTTTTTTGTGCGTGGAAAATCGTGCGTCAAATAAATCGTTTTAGGCGCTTTGTAAGCCGCCAAATGCGCTTTACCAAAAGCGAGCAATTCATCAGCACTCACCTGCGAGTGCGCTTGTAAAATCACGTAAGTCACCACCAATAATTTATCTTTTTCTAAGGCTTCACCCACAGCGGCGCAATCAGCCACCGCTGGATGAGACTTATAAACACGCTCAATCTCATAAGGCGACACGCGATAACCAAAGCTTTTGATAATATCGTCTTTACGCCCCAAAAACCAAAGATAGCCATCCTCATCGTAGCGCGCATAATCGCCTGAAAAAAACCAGCCATCGTGCTTATGCTTGGCGGTTTCTTCATCTAAATTCCAATAGCGCAAGAATAAACCCGGGTCTTGCTCTGGTACGCTGATCATACCCTCTTCACCTTGCGGCACTTCTTCTAAGGTTTCAGGGTTGAGCAATTTAATGCTGTGCCCAGGCTGCGCAAAGCCAGCAGAGCCCGCACGAATCGGACGAAAAACGCTTTGGCTTAAATAATATGAAAACTCACTCATTCCCACTGCTTCATAAATATCGCGCCCAAAACGCTCACGCCACTGCTGTAAAACCTCATCAGACAAATGCTCACCCGCGCTCATGCAGTGCCGCAAACTCGGCACATCCGCCTGCCTTGCCGATGACTTTTGAATAATTTGCCGATAAATAGTGGGCACGCCCACAAAAATTGTCGCCGAATGCTTGGCAATTAAGCGCGTCCATACATCAGCGTCGTTTTTACCTTCATGCACGATCACAGTTTTGCCTAAATACAGCGGGTCCATCAAGCCAGAACCCAAAACATAAGTCCAATTAAACTTGCCAGAATGCATAATGCGATCTTGCGAGTGTGCATCAAAATTAAACCAGTATTTGGACGCTGGTGTGCGACCAATCAACGCCCGATGTGCGTGCAGCACGCCTTTTGGGTAGCCCGTTGTGCCCGAAGTGTACACCAAGTAAGCAGGGTCATCGGCTAAGGTGAGGTGAGCGGGTAGAGTGCTGGTAATGGCCGAAAGCGCCTCGTCTAAATCAAGCACGTCAAAACTCGCATGGGGGGCGACTACGCCCTCGCCTGACAAAAGTACATATTTTAAGCTAGGTAAATCGGTTAAATGCTGTTGCAAACCCGCCCATGCGGCTTTGTCTGTCACGAGTACGGTGGCGGTTGAATCTTTGGCTAAATAAGCCACTTCTTCAGCGGTGAGCAGCGTGGAGGTTGGCACAGAAATGGCGCCACGCTTCATTGCCCCCAAAAATGTAATGGGATAATCTAAGCTATTGGGCAGGCGAATTAAAACGCGATCACCCACATCCACTTGCAAATTTCTAAGGAGCTCAGCAAACTGATCCGTGCGCTTGGCAAGTGCTTCAAAAGTGATGTGCGAAGTGCCTTTAGCATCATCTTCTACAATCATGGCAATGGTGTGCGCAACAGGGCTATTTAAATGCTGGTCTGTGCAGGCCGCGCCAATGTTAAAGTGCTTTGGAACCTGCCACTGCCATTCTTCAAACGCTTCAAACTTGGTCGATTGTGCTACTTTTTGCATGATGAGACTTTCTTAATTTTCGATTATTTAGGGCTTATCATCTTGATAAAGACTGATTTAAAAGATTAGCAACACAGCTTACAACAATACGCCATAAGGCCAGTTTTGACGGATAACCTGCGCTGGCAATAACTCAAGCACCTGCAATGCAAAATCCATATCATCTTGATTAAGTGCACGCAGAGCGTGCGCTCTTAGCAAGGTTTGCAGGGCTTTACCAAACATCGGCGGATCTAGCATTTCGCCTTCAAACTTAATCGCACCGCCTTGCAGGGCATCGGCTTCAATAGCGGCTTTCAGAATGCGTACTTTTTGATTGATTTCTGTCGGCGAAGGGGTGTAGGCCGTCTTACATAAATGGATATGTCCCGGATGAATGACTTGCTTGCCGGTTAAACCCATTGCCGCTTCTTGGCAAGCGTGTTTGTAAACCACGCGAGATTCATAATCGCCATGCAAGTCTAACCAGCGACGCACATCATGCGGCTCTAAAAATTTTTCAGGCATGACATTAGCCCCGATGAGAGTCTCAACGCCGCCAATCACGCCCTTACCTGCAATGCGCGCCTCAAACATCAGCTGATTCATATAAAACTGCAGCTCTTCAATCCAATGCTCGGGGGTAATGTGAATGCCCATCGCTTTTGAAAAATCATGAATGCCAAACACGACGTGCTTGACCGTGCTGTACTGCATAAGCTCTGGCGCAATTTTTAATGATTTTGGATGCTCAATAATCGGCTGTATGGTAATGCTTGGATTTAACTCCAGCAGCAAACTTGATAAATCTCTTACCTCAGCTGCGCCATAAGCTTCACCCGCCTTAGCAAGCATCACAACGTCGATAAAATCTGACATATCGGCAACAAGCTGCATATCTAATTCATATTCATCAGTACGAAATGAGTTCGCTCTAATGGCAATGGTGACCTGCGGATTAACTTTTCGCAGCAAAGGCAACTCTTGACGCAGTAAATCACGGCTGATTTCTTTTTGACGGCAGCCATCTTCTAAATCAAAAATCAAGGTATGCGCTTGCGTTTGATGTGCGTGCCTTTTCATGCGGGCTGCCGCTTGAGTCACATCCTCATAAATGCCCTGCGCTGGCGAATACTTCACAGGCGGATAATAAAGCTGTATGCCAGGCCAATTTTCACCCAACATATTGCTATTGGTATAACACTTGATTTGTTTATGCGCCGTCATAGGCTGTCTTTCAGTAAATTAAAAATACTTAAAAATGTTTAATCGCGACAATGCTTAATAGTGGCTCAATTTGGCAATCACCGCTTGCATTGCACTCGCTTTTGATTTTTTTACCGCTAAAAAATTGACGTCGGCAACGCCCACTTTTAAAGTGACCAGCTCTAAAAAAGAGGGATCAGGCAAATCAAGCAAAGCATCAAATGCAATCAACTCATCCGCGCTCAAGTGTGGCAGATGTTTTTGCGAAAAATTGTGCAACACAATATCCAGCTCTAACAAGCCCCGACGGCAACGCCAGCTTAAACGGCGCAGCTCTTCTTCTGTCATGTTGTATTTTGGCAAACTCATGTCGGGTGAACGCATATTTTATTTTTGCTCAAGCGATTTAATGTCAAACCGATTTAATTTCAATGTGTTTTTTTGCTTTATTTTTATGCTCGCGCGCCTGCTCAAATTTAAGGTCTTTGATTTTGGCAATCGCCGCATTGGGATTGAGCTTTTTAGGGCACACCTCCACGCAGTTCATGATGTTATGGCAGCGATACAAACGGTCTGGCTCTTCTAGGTTTTCTAATCGCGCATCAAGCATCTGATCGCGGCTATCCACCATAAACCGATACGCCTGCATCAAACCAGCCGGTCCCACAAATTTATCAGGATTCCACCAAAACGAAGGGCATGAAGTCGTGCACGCCCCACATAAAATACACTCATATAATCCATCTAATTTGGCGCGATTTTCTGGCGACTGCAAACGCTCAATTGCTGGCGGCGCGTCATGATTAACCAAGTAAGGCTGTACTGAATTGTAGTTCTCAAAAAACTGCGTCATATCAACAACCAAATCTCTTATCACTGGCAAGCCTGGCATCGGCCTTAGCACCACAGGCTGAGATAAGTCAGATAACTTGGTAATACATGCCAAGCCGTTTTTGCCGTTAATGTTCATGCTGTCTGAGCCGCACACACCTTCACGGCAAGATTTACGCAAGCTTAATGTGTCATCCTGCGCCTTAATTTTTAATAAGGCATCAAGCAACATATGGTCACTCTCGTCTAGCTCTACATCGTAATCTTGCATATACGGCTTTTTATCTACATCAGGATTAAAACGGTAAATTGAAAATTTCATGTTGTTGTCTCGACTTTAAATTTCAGTCATTGCCTTTAAATTCAATGAATACACAACCATCAACTAATACACACGCGCTTTTGGCTCAAAGCTTTCTACCGTTTGCGGCTTTAAACGCACGGGCTTATAAGCCAGGCGATTGCCTTCGCGGTAGTAAAGTGAGTGCTTAAGCCAATTTTCATCATCACGTGCGGCAAAATCTTCACGCGCATGCGCGCCACGGCTTTCTGTTCTGGCTTCTGCGCAATGCATGGTAGCCAGGGCAACCTCAACCAAATTATCAAGCTCAAGCGCCTCCACTCTGGCGGTGTTAAATACGCGGCTTTTATCTTGAATAATGGTATTTTTAGCGCGTTCAGCAATGTTGTCGATTTGGGCCACGCCCGCCTTTAATAGCTCAGGAAAACGAAATACGCCACAGTGATTTTGCATCGTTGCCCGTAAATCTTCACCCACTTGCTTGACTGTTTGCGCCTGCGTTTGGCGCGCGTGAGATTGTTCAAGCCTGCTCAATCTTGTCAAGGTTTGATCAAAAGCATCTCGTGGTAATGGCTTATGCGTATTGTCTTTTCTAACTTCTTCAACCATTTTGTCACCCGCCGCACGACCAAACACCACTAAATCTAACAAAGAGTTTGAGCCTAAACGGTTTGAGCCATGCACAGAAACGCAAGCACATTCACCCACAGCATATAAGCCATTCACCACCGATTGACCTCCACTCGCATCAGGCACTACCACCTGCCCTTGCAAATTGGTTGGAATCCCCCCCATCATGTAGTGCGCGGTAGGCACAATCGGAATCGGGTCTTTTACCGGGTCAACATTGGCAAAAGTTTTAGCAATTTCTCGAATGCCTGGCAACTTATCGTTAATGAGCGCTTCGCCCAGATGATCTAATTTTAAAAACACTGCATCTTTATTTTTGCCCACACCGCGCCCTTCTTTAATTTCGGTGGCGGTTGCACGCGAAACCACATCGCGGCTTGCCAAGTCTTTTGCATGGGGCGCATAGCGCTCCATAAAACGCTCGCCCTCACTATTGACTAAATAACCACCTTCGCCGCGCACACCCTCGGTAATTAACACGCCAGCGTTCAATACGCCAGTGGGGTGAAATTGCCAAAACTCCATGTCTTGCAACGGAATGTTGGCTCTGGCCGCCATGCCCAAGCCATCTCCCGTGTTAATAAAGGCATTCGTGCTGGCTTTAAAAATACGCCCCGCCCCGCCCGTTGCTAACAACGTGGCTTTTGACCGTATACAGTGGATTTCACCCGTTTCAATTTCTAGTGCCAGCACACCTAAAACATCGCCATCGGCATCACGCAATAAATCTAAAGCAAGCCATTCAACAAAAAACTGTGTTTTTGACTGCACATTACGCTGATACAAAGTGTGCAACATGGCATGACCTGTTCTATCAGCCACGGCACACGTACGCGAGATTGCTTTTTCGCCAAAATTTTGTGTCATGCCGCCAAAAGGACGTTGAAAAATTTTGCCATTGTCTAAACGGTCAAAAGGCATCCCAAAATGCTCAAGCTCATAAATCGCCGCCGCGGCGTTTTTGCACATAAACTCAATCGCATCTTGGTCACCCAGATAGTCTGAGCCTTTAATGGTGTCATACATATGCCATAACCATTGATCGTCTGCCACATTGCCAAGCGCCGCAGCAATGCCGCCTTGCGCTGCTACTGTGTGCGAGCGTGTCGGAAAAACCTTAGACAACACCGCAACTTTTAAGCCAGACTGCGCCAATTGCAATGAAGCACGTAATCCAGCGCCGCCACCGCCTACCACTAAAGCATCAAATACTTGAGTTTCTAACGCCATTTTCGATTAAACCTTAAAAATAAAATCAACACCTTCAATTACATCATTTTTTGAAATAATCTAATTAAATCAATAAGCACACGGCCCAAACCAAATAAACCCATATCAAAAACCCCAAAGCCTTTTGCAAGGTCATTTGCAAGCGATAATTGGGCACATAATCTTTCAATACATCACGCATACCTAACCAAGCGTGTAAAGACAAAGCCAGCCAAAATATCAAACTCATCACCCGCCACCAAGCTGGCTTAAAAAAGTCGAGCCAAGCCTCATAGCCGTCTGGTGCAATCATAAAAAATCGCACCAAAGCTACCAGCACATAAATTGCCATCACAAGACCGGTCAATCTTTGCGTGAGCCAAGCGCGCATCCCTGGATATTTTTTTGTTAATAGCGTAATCAAAATTCGATTAAATCCTAAAGTTCTATAAGTACAATTGAAGTGCTAAAGCTAAGGTTGCAAGCGCACCCATCACGAGCACCACTTTGCTGGTATAACGGGCTTTCATTAAGCTTGTCATCCAATGAACATCCATTGCAAGGTGGCGAATACCCGCAAAAAAATGATGAAAAAAAGCCCACGCCAAGCCAAGCAGCATGAGTTTTATAACAAAAGAATGCACAACATCAAGCGCCATTTGATAATGCTGAGCCGAGCTTAACGAAAGCTGAAGAAAACCCAATAACAAAGGCAACATTAAAAACAACAAGCAACCACTCGCACGGTGCAAAATAGACACCAAAGCATTGATAGGCAACCTAATCGTCAATAAATTAAGGTTTTTGGGGCGCGCCGTTTGATGCGGCGCTGGCCTTTTATTTTCGCTATTTTTTTGTGGATGATTGTGCATTTTAAAAGTACGTTAAATAATGCTGCGCGTTACGGCTTTTGCTGTAAGAGCGCAGCCTTAGAGACTGCGCCAGCAACCCGCGATAACAAACGAGGGTCAAACGGCTTGGGGATAATATAATGCCGACCAAAGCTCAATTCGCTTAAATTGTATGCCGTCAGCACTTCTGCTGGCACAGGCTCACGCGCTAATTCTGCCAATGCGTGTGCCGCCGCAATTTGCATTTCATCGCTAATTTGCTTGGCTTTAGCATCTAAAGCACCACGAAATAAATAAGGAAAGCACAAGGCATTATTCACTTGGTTTGGAAAATCTGAACGCCCTGTCGCCATCAAAATATCATCGCGCACTGCGTGAGCCAAGCTTGGCAAAATTTCAGGGTCTGGGTTTGCCAGCGCAAACACAATAGGCTTTGGCGCCATGAGTTTAAGCAACTCTGGTGACAAGGCATTGGCGGCTGAAACCCCAATAAATACATCGGCATCAGGCATGACATCAGCGAGAGTTTTTGCAGCACTTGGGGCAACTGCCAAGTGACGGTTGTTATCGTGTAAATCTGCACGCGATGTATCAAGCACGCCCGATTTATCCACCATGGTGATATGGCGTGCGCCCATCAGCTTAAGCAAGCGCGCACATGAGCAGCCCGCTGCGCCCGCACCTAAAAATACAATTTTTGCGCCTGGTAAAGTTTTACCTTGCAAAATTAAAGCATTCGACAAAGCCGCAGCCACAATCACCGCTGTGCCGTGCTGATCATCATGAAAAACAGGAATATCCAGTCGCGCACGCAGCTCATTTTCGATTCTAAAACAATGCGGCGCGGCAATATCTTCTAAGTTTATACCCCCAAACGTGGGCGCGATGTTGACCACCGTTTCAATAAAAGCCTCAACACTTGGCGCGTTGACCTCAATATCAAATACATCAATATCAGCAAAACGTTTAAATAAAACCGCCTTGCCCTCCATCACGGGCTTACTTGCAAGCGCACCCATATTGCCTAAACCTAATACCGCCGTGCCATCGGTAATCACCGCGACCAAATTACCTTTGTTGGTGTATCGATATGCGGTGGACGGATCACGATTGATTTCACGCACAGGCACCGCCACTCCAGGCGTGTAGGCTAACGATAAATCATCTTGCGTCATGCACGGTTTAGATGACTCAACCGACAACTTGCCCGGCTTAGGAAACTCATGATAATCAAGTGCGCGTTTTTTTAAATCGTCCATTTTTGAAATACCTGACCTTATATTAAGAAATTTAGGGTTTTAGCAAGCCTGACCTAGCTTAGCCAAAACTCGCCTAACAAAGCCTCGCCAAGGCAACACCGTCTTTAATAAAAAAACAAAGAGCGCAAAAATCAGCTTTTAAACACATTACTCAAGCTCATTCATGTAATGATGATTATCCGTCACACATAAGCCCAAACGCCATTCCATCGGCTTATCACCATAAGTAAAAGATACCCGCTCAATACTTAAAAGAGGCTCACCTTCTTTTAAGCCTAACGCCTTAGCAACCTCGCCCGTGGCCGCCACGGCTTTTAAGCGCTCTTCGGCCCTAATCATGCGTACACCAAACTCTGACTCATACAAGCTGTACATTGAACCGTTGTTTTCTTCAACTTTATTGCCATTTAAACCCTTAAATGGCGCTGCTGGCACAATAATATGGTCATAAATTAACGGGCGACCCGAAAATGTCAGCAAGCGCTTAATTTCAATGGTTGACGCACCTACTTTTAAATCTAATACCTGCCCCATATGCGCATCAGCCTTACCCTTAGCGCATGAAATAAATTCGTTTTTTAACAGCTCTTTTTGCCCATCCACAGAAGTCAGCCTTAAAAATCTAAGCTTCATGCCTTCCGCATTATGCGTGGCAACAAAAGTACCCTTGCCTTGCCTGCGAATCAAGATATTCTCTGTCGCAAGCGCGTCAATCGCCTTTCTTACCGTGCCCTGACTTACCTTGTAACGCCCAGCTAGCTCAATTTCACTTGGAATAATGTCACCAGGACGCCATTCGCCACCAATTAAACTCTGCGTCAACAACACCTTAATCTGGTCATACAAAGGCTTGTAACTTGGCGAACTATAGTGCTTATCTATCATATTTTTTGCATCTCATTTAAGCCAGGCAAACGCCCGGCCTGACTAAAAACCAACTTCATTACCTAAAATTTATGCGCGCACTTTTAAAGCCGACAAATCCTCTGCAAAGCTTTAATTCACAAGCTTGCTTGGCAACTTTCAGACCTAGCTCACAACCCCTCAAGCCCAACGCTAAGCTTTATTGGCAATCTTTATATCATGTCTATTTTCAATAGTCTAGCATTTTATATCTTATATAAGACATAAGATATAGATTGACATTTGTTATTTTGCTTTTATAATCAATTTAAAACTACGGCTTTATAAAACCAATGCCGCATAAAACAATAAAGGTATCTGTATGACTGAGTATTTTCGCCCTCGACGCTCGATGCTTTATGTACCGGGCTGCAACACACACTACCTTGAGCGCGCGCGCACATTGCACGCTGACTCGGTGATACTAGATTTAGGCGACCCGATACTGCTTGAGTGCAAAAAAGAATCCCGCGACAACGTTGTGCGGTTTGTTAATGAAGGTGGTTATGGTTCGCGCGAAGTCGTGGTGCGCGTCAATGACCTGACTTCAGAATGGGGACCTGATGACATTAAAACCATTGCAAAAACCAAAGTAGACGCGGTTTTATTTCCCAACATTGAGTCGCGCGAACACGTGCTCACCGCGCTTTCTTTGTTAGATGCGGCAGGGGGCAGCCACCTGCCTATTATGGTGATGATTGAAAGCCCGATTGCAGTACTCAATGCAAAAGAAATTGCGGCCGCATCTAGCCGAATTGTCTGCATGGTCATGGCCACCTCTGATTTAATTTCGCAGCTGCACGCACGGGTAACGCACGAGCGCTCGGCGATTTTAACTTCGCTCTCACTTGTGCTTCTGGCGGCGCGCGCTTATGGTCATGCTGTGGTTGATGGCATCACCAGCGACTTTAAAAATATGCACTCTTTTGAATACGCCTGCCGCCTGGGTCGCGACATGGGCTTTGACGGAAAATCGCTGGTGCACCCCGCCCAGCTCGCTTATAGCAACGATGCTTATACGCCTCAAGCTTCAGAGGTGAGCCACGCGCGTGCAATTATTGCCGCTTTAAGAGAAGCCAATGAGCAAGGCAAAGGCACGGTGGTTGTACAAGACAAATTAGTCGAGCAACATCATGTCAGGGCGGCTGAGCGACTCCTTAAACTAAGCGATATGATTAAAACGTTGGAAGACAGCTATGTCTAAAATCGCCACGAGCACTAAACTCAATGCAGGTCATTTTTTTGAGGACTTTAAACTCAACCAAGTGATTACGCACGCAACCCCCCGCACGATAACAGAAGGTGAAGTCGCTTTATACCTCGCGCTTACAGGTGCGCGCCAAGCGCTATTTTCAGCAGCCACGTTTGCACAGTCGCTTGGCTACAGCCAAAGACCGGTGGATGATTTACTGGCTTTTCATATCGCATTTGGCAAAACCGTGCCTGATATTTCGGTGAATGCTGTCGCTAATTTAGGTTATGCCGATGTGCGATTTATTGAAGCCGTGCATATTGGCGACACGCTTTCTACCAGCTCAACCGTCATCGGCTTAAAACAAAACTCAAACGGCAAGTCAGGCGTGGTTTATGTGCGCTCGGTGGCAACTAACCAAAAACAGCAGGTTGTGATGTCTTGGGTGCGCTGGGTCATGGTGCATAAAAACAACTTAGAAGCCCCGGCTCCCGAAGCGTTTATCCCAAGTTTGCCTAGCCATGTTGCTAAAGAGGCGCTTGTTGTACCTGATTTTTTAGATGCGAGAAAATTGAATACCACTGTAACAGGCAGCCCCTACTTGTGGGATGACTACAGCATTGGCGAGCGCATTGATCACCCCTCGGGCATGACCATCAGCGATACTGACCACACACTGGCAACCAAGCTGTATCAAAATAATGCGCGCCTGCATTTTGATGACCTGATGATGAAAAAAACAGCCTTCGGAAGGCGTCTTGTCTATGGTGGGCATATTATTTCTATTTGCCGCGCATTGTCACATGATGGCCTAGAAAATGCCTTGAGTATCGCGGCGATCAATGGCGGCACGCATTGCAACCCGTCATTTGGTGATGACACCATTTACAGCTTTACAGAAGTGCTTGATAAATGGGCATTGCCTCATCGTAGCGATGTTGCCGCATTAAGATTACGCATGTTGGGCATAAAAAACTTAGCCGCTCACGCACTTCAAAGCACACACACGAGCATCGATGGCAAAGAAGCTTATCACCCCAACGTGGTGCTGGATTTAGATTACACCGTACTCATGCCAAGAAAATCATAATAAAACCAAAATAGTCAGTAAAAAATTTAAATCAAGAACCACAGACATTTAAAAACCATAAATTTCAAGAACCATAAAATTTTAAGAATAACAGCTTAAAAACCATCGATTTAGGAATCATACAATGGCGACCACACCACACTTAGTTCACCCTAGAGATGCTTTATTTGGCGGAGAGAAGTCATTTCCGATCATTCCGTCATGCGAGCATTTTGCTGGCAGCGAAAAGCTCATTCTCAAAGCATTAGCCATGCAAGACACCATTGGCCCAGTGTTTGATATTACTTGCGATTGTGAAGATGGAGCACAAGCCGGACAAGAGCGCGAGCACGCAGAAATGATTGTGCGCGTGCTGGAGAGCGATGCCAATCAATACAAAATGGCTGGCGCACGCATTCACGACTACACCCACAGCCACTGGAAGCAAGATGTGGATATTTTGGTAGCAGGCGCAGGAAAAATTTTAAGCTACATCACAATTCCAAAGTGTACAACTTACGCGCAAGCGCTTGAGATGATTAGTTATATTCAAAAAATTGCCACGTTTAATGGGCTTGAGCGCGAGATTCCTATCCATATTTTAATTGAAACACACGGCGCACTGAAAGCTGTGCATGACATTGCCATGTTGCCTTGGGTGCAGGTGCTCGATTTTGGGCTCATGGATTTTGTGAGTGGGCATCATGGGGCTATTCCTGCTTCAGCCATGCGCAGCCCCGAGCAATTTGAGCACCAACTGCTCTCACGTGCAAAAGCCGAATTAGTCGCTGCCGCGCTTGCCAATGGCGTAGTGCCAGCACACAACGTCACGCTTGATTTAAAAAATGTTGAAACAACCCACTCTGACGCTTCACGGGCGCGTAACGAATTTGGATTTTTACGTATGTGGAGTATTTACCCCACACAAATCGAAGCAATCGTCAACGCAATGAAGCCAAATTTTGACGAAGTGCAAGATGGCGCAAACATTCTACTTGCCGCTCAAAAAGCTGACTGGGGACCCATTCAGTACGATGGCGAGCTGCATGACAGAGCAACCTATCGCTATTTTTGGGAGATTTTGCAAAAAGCCAAACTCACCAAAGTGACCATTCCAGATGAGGCAAATCAAGCCTTTTTCAGTTAATTTTTAAATTAAAATTTAGGTCGTAAATAATGACATCACTCGCCACCGCAGGAGCACGATTTCGTGCCGCCCTAGCCGCAGAAAAACCACTCCAAATTATTGGCGCTATCAACGCTTATCACGCTATGCTCGCCACCCAAAGCGGCTTTAAAGCCATTTATTTGTCTGGCGGCGGCGTTGCTGCTGGCTCGCTTGGTTTGCCAGACTTAGGCATTTCAACGCTAGAAGACGTGCTCATTGATGTGCGCCGCATTACTGATGCCGTAGACACCCCCCTGCTGGTCGATATTGACACAGGCTGGGGCGGCGCCTTTAACATTGCCCGCAGTGTAAAAAGCATTGCAAAAGCGGGGGCAGCGGCGATACATATTGAAGATCAAGTATCTGCAAAACGCTGCGGTCATCGCCCAAATAAGGCCATTGTAAGTTTAGAAGAAATGGTTGATCGCGTAAAAGCTGCCGTTGATGCCAAACCGTATGATGACTTTGTGATTATGGCGCGCACCGATGCGCTGGCGGTAGAAGGCTTGCAGTCAGCCATAGACCGGGCTTGCGCTTGCGCTGAAGCAGGCGCTGATATGATTTTCCCTGAAGCGATCACTGAGCTGAGTATGTATCAACAATTTTCTGCTGCCGTTAAAGTGCCAGTACTCGCCAACATCACTGAATTTGGCAGCACGCCATTATTTACCATTGATGAGCTGCGCGGGGCTGATGTGAGCATGGTGCTGTACCCGCTTTCAGCTTTTCGCGCCATGAATCAAGCTGCACTCAGCGTGTATCAAGCCGTTAAAAAAGAAGGTACGCAAAAAAATGTACTCAACATCATGCAAACGCGCATGGACTTATATGAGCACCTTGGCTACCACGCTTTTGAACAAAAACTAGATGCCTTATTTAATCAACCTAAAAATTGATTTCATCAAAATCGCTCTAAGGAGAAAAGTAGCATGACTGCAACGACTCAAACGCCTGAAGACATGGCAGCACCTAAAAAGAAAAAAGGCGTGGCTCTCGCGGGCGTTTCTGCTGGTAGCACCGCCATTTGCACAGTCGGACATACGGGCAATGACTTACATTACCGGGGTTACGATATTATTGATTTAGCAAAAAATGCCACCTTTGAAGAGGTGGCCTACTTGCTCATTCACGGCGAATTACCTAACAAAGCCGAGCTCGCCGCTTACCACGTAAAATTAAAAAAACTACGCGATATTCCTCACGCACTTAAGTTGGTGCTAGAGCAAATTCCTAAAACCACGCACCCGATGGATGTGATGCGCACAGCGTGCGCCATGCTTGGCACACTGGAGCCAGAGGCGGCTGACCGCAACACCACAGCTGCACAAGATTTAGGAGATCGCTTAATTTCATGCTTTGGATCAATCTTGCTTTATTGGTATCACTTTAGTCATTACGGGCGCCGAATAGATGTCAATACTGATGAAAACAGCATTGCCGCCCACTTTTTGCACCTACTGCACGGCAAAGCGCCTAGCCAATTACATATTAACGCGATGAATACTTCGCTCGTTTTATATGCTGAACATGAATTTAATGCCTCTACCTTCACCTCACGAGTGATTGCCGGCACTTTATCAGACTTATACTCATGTATCACGGGTGCAATCGGCGCTTTACGCGGGGCTAAGCATGGCGGCGCAAATGAAGCGGCTATGGAAATTATCGAGCGCTACAAAAATGCTGACGAGGCTGAAGCCGACATTATGGCGCGCATGGCGCGTAAAGAAATTATTATCGGCTTTGGTCACCCTGTGTACACCATTGCTGACCCTCGCAATGAGTCAATCAAAGAAGTGAGCCGCACGCTGTGCGAAGATGCCAGCAATATGAAGCTTTTTGAAGTGTCAGCCCGCATTGAAGAGGTGATGTGGCGCGAAAAAAAAATGTTTCCAAATCTTGATTGGTACAGTGCATCAAGCTATCACATGATGGGCATTCCTACCGGGATGTTCACACCAATTTTTGTTATTTCACGTACCGCAGGCTGGGTTGCACACGTGATAGAGCAGCGCATTGATAACAAAATTATTCGCCCAAATGCCCAATACACTGGGCCTGAAAATCGCCCGTTTGTACCTCTAGAAAAACGGGAGCAAAGCTAAAAATACACAAGAAATTGCACACTTAATATTGAGTTTTATCGCCTAAAAAAGCACCTTACGCTCAACCATTTTCATACTAGAGCGCAAGGTAAGCGGCACAAAACATGGGGGCATCTCATGTGCTCAAGCATCAATTGAATGAGCACTCCGTGAGCAAAATACTCTTTTAAAACAACTTAAAAATAAAACAATGTATCAAGCTAACTAAAAAAGGTTATTCAATATGTCATCTCATATCTCAAATGTACGCCCCGCGCCAGATCAAGTTATTGTCGATATCGCCCACTATGTGGCTGATTATGAAATCAAATCCAACGAAGCGTTCGACACAGCGCGTAACTGTTTAATGGATACCCTGGGTTGTGGCTTTGAAGCTTTAGACTACCCCGCTTGCACCAAGCTATTAGGGCCAGTGATTGCAGGCACAGTGGTACCAAACGGCGCAAAAGTGCCAGGCACTTCGTTTCAGCTCGACCCCATTTTGGCGGCATTTAACATTGGTGCAATGATTCGCTGGTTAGACTTCAATGACACATGGCTTGCCGCGGAATGGGGACATCCTTCAGACAATTTAGGTGGAATTTTGGCCGTGGCTGACTACATTTCACGTCAAAACATCAGCATGGGAAAAGCCCCGCTCACCATTAAAGACGTGCTGACAGCCATGATTAAAGCCCATGAAATTCAAGGCGTGCTAGCCTTAGAAAACAGCTTTAACCGTGTGGGGCTAGACCATGTCATTTTAGTTAAAATTGCCTCAACCGCTGTAGTCACCAAGCTACTAGGTGGCAATAAAGAAGATATTATCAATGCGGTATCTAACGCCTTTGTCGACGGGCAAAGCTTGCGCACTTATCGCCACAGCCCCAACACAGGCTCACGTAAATCATGGGCGGCGGGCGATGCCACTTCGCGCGCAGTGAGGCTTGCATGGATGACACTGCAAGGCGAAATGGGCTATCCATCTGCGCTCACAGCTAAAACCTGGGGCTTTTATGATGTGCTTTTTAAAGGTAATGCGTTTAAATTTCAGCGCACTTATGGCGCATACGTCATGGAGCAAGTGTTATTTAAAATCTCATTTCCCGCCGAATTTCATGCGCAAACAGCTGTTGAATGCGCTATTCAACTCAATGCAGAAATTGGTAGCAAGCTGCAAACCATTGAGCAAATCGCCGCTATTGATAAAATCGTTATCACCACGCACGAATCTGCAATTCGTATTATCGACAAAACAGGGCCATTAGATAACCCTGCTGATCGTGACCATTGTATTCAATATATGTCGGCAATCGGCTTATTAAAAGGCAATCTTACTGCGCAAGATTACGAAGATGCCGCGGCTGCCGACCCAAGAATTGATGCTATTCGTGCAAAAATGATCTGTGTAGAAAATGCCCAATACACGCGCGATTATCTCGACCCTGAAAAACGCTCAATCGCCAACGCCATTCAAGTACACTTTAAAGATGGCACAGCTTCAGAAAATATCGCGGTTGAATATCCGATTGGGCATCGCCGCCGTCGCGCGCAAGGTATTCCGGAACTAGTGAAAAAGTTTAAAGTCAATTTGGCACGCCGCTTTGATGCTAAAAAACAAGCCTATATTTTAGCGCTTTGTTTAGATCAAGCTCAATTAGAAGCCACGCCAGTCAACGCTTTTGTTGATATGCTGGCGGTTTAATCAAGCGCGCAATTTTCCCTTTGCAAGCGAGCACCTATCCATCTTGCAAAGGGGTGTTTTTTAAAGCCTGCCACGCTGTTTAGGCATTGGTCATGCGGTAAAGCTGATGCTTATCAATATAATCAAGCACACTTTCGGGGAGTAAATCTCGAACAGAATGCTGATTTTTTAACGCTTGACGTATCGCTGTTGATGAAATTTCTAGTGGCGCCATACTGTGAGTAATGACCAAACCCGCAGGTTTTTCACGCAAATATTCAGCGCGCGGGGTGTAGTGATGCTCTAAAAAAAGTTGTAGCTCTGTTGGCAGTTTTAACTCTTTTGTAAGATTTAACTCTTTTGTTGGGTGCGGCTCTTGTTGAGTGTGCAGTTTTTGGGGTGATTTTAAGGGGTTGGCTAAAAGCGCAGACGCTCCAAAATCAAGCCGCCGCACCAACGCAATATGACAAAAGTTAATTATTTCTTGCCAGCGATGCCAGGTGTTTAATTGCGCAAATACATCACTGCCCATCATCAAAACTAAGCGCACCTCGCTACCCAGCTCTTCGCGCAGGCTTTCTAGGGTATCAATTGTGTAAGAGGCGCCCGCCCGTTTTAACTCACGGTCATCAACTTTAAATTGCGGATTATTTAAAATCGCCAGCTTCACCATATCAGAACGATTGTGAGAAGAAACCTGCGGCAAGGGCTTATGAGGGTGGTGAGCTGAAGGAATAAACCGTACTTCATCTAAGGCAAGTTTTTCTAACAGGGTGTGAGCCATATGCACATGGCCCAAATGAATGGGGTTAAACGTACCGCCCAAAAGGCCGATTGTCTGCACAGCAGGGGCTTTTAAGCGCGCACGTGACCGTCGCCCAACACAACATACTTAAGCGAAGTTAAGCCCTCTAAACCAACTGGGCCGCGTGCATGAAGTTTATCAGTAGAAATGCCAATTTCAGCACCCAGCCCATATTCAAAGCCATCAGCAAAGCGCGTAGAAGCATTGATCATCACACTACTTGAGTCAACTTCACGTAAAAATCGGCGCGCTTTTGTATAGTTTTCTGTGACAATCGCCTCGGTGTGCTGGCTTGAGTGTTGATTGATGTGCAAAATCGCCTCATCTAAGCCATCAACCAGCTTGCAAGAAATAATAGCGGCTAAATACTCAGTGTAATAATCTGCTTCTGTGGCAGGCTTGGCTTGCGGCACCAGTGCGCAAGTTTCTGCACAGCCACGCATTTCAATACCGTGCGAAGTGAGCATATCTGCCAGTTTTGGTAATACTTGTGAGGCCACAGCGCGCGCAATAATGAGCGATTCGGCAGTATTGCAAGTGCCTAAACGTTGCGTTTTACTATTTTCTAAAATCCGTAAAGCTTTATCAAAATCAGCATCATCATCAATATACACATGACAATTACCATCTAAATGCTTAATCACAGGAATACGTGCATCGTTTGAAATGCGCTCAATCAAGCCCTTGCCTCCCCGTGGCACAATCACATCGACATACTGCTTCATGGTAATGAGCTCGCCCACTGCGGCACGATCAGTGGTTTCAACAATCTGCACAGCAGCGCTTGGCAAACCTGCCGCTTCCAAGCTTTCATGCACGAGCTTAGCTAAAGCCTGGTTACAATGAAAAGCCTCTGAACCACCGCGCAAAATAGCCGCATTGCCTGACTTAATACAAAGCCCCGCCGCATCTACAGTCACATTTGGGCGCGCTTCATAAATAATACCAATCACGCCAAGTGGCACGCGCATTTTGCCAATTTGAATGCCGCTTGGACGATATTTAAAATCGGTCATCTCGCCAATCGGGTCAGCCAAGCTCGCAATTTGATTTAAACCTTCAGCCATCGTGTTGATTGATTTTTCAGAAAGGACAAGCCGTTCTAACATGGCATCATCTAAGCCCTGCGCCCGCGCTGCTGCTAAATCTACGCTATTGGCAGCAAGTAGCGCAGATTTTTCACGCAAAATAGCCTGAGCAAGGTGCCTTAATGCAAGATTTTTAACATGAGTTTCGGCGCTCGCCATGAAGCGCGAAGCTTTGCGCGCCTCGACCCCCATTTTTTGCATATCGTTTTTAATGTTCATAAAAGAGTATACTTTTTTTATTTAAAATCATGCACTAACGCGCACGCACGCGGGCTAAACCAAAGCAAAGTCGCTCAATCTCTAACCAAGCATCGCCCAACATCACACCTTTAGCAAGCCGATCAATATCACTCAGCTTGTGCAGAGCAGCTTCAATTTGCTTCAGGCTTAATCTTGCGAGCGCGCGCTTAGTTAACTCTTGCCTTTCACCATAAATACGCGCCTGGCTCATGGCGCTCATTATATTTTCGCCACTCATTTGGGCTTGTTTTATACGCACCAAAGGGCGCAACACCCAGCCTAAAGGGTTCATCACGGCAACGGCATTTTCACCCTCATCTTTTAAACCTTGCAAAATGCGCACTGTGTTTGCCACATCGCCCTTCAGCACGGCTTCACCCAATTGAAAAGCATCGTATCGCGAAACATTCAGCACTGCCTCACGCACTTCAACATCGCTTAACTCCCCTTGCGAATAAAGTAAGCCCAGTTTTTGAATTTCTTGATTTGCCGCAAGCAAGTTACCCTGAACCTGATGCGCTAAAAACTCTAACGTGTGCTGATCGGTACGCTGGCCCTGTAATGCGAGCCTGTCGGCGATCCATTTTGGCAAGTGATTTGCGTGCACTTCATTTAACAAAAGAGTCACGCTATTTTTTTCAAGTGCGCTAAACCATGCACTATTGGCCGCATCACGCTCTAGCTTTGGCAAAATAATCACGATACACGTATCTTGCATGGCCTGATTTGCCAGCGCTTGCAAAGCCTTGCCGCCCTCTAGCCCCGGCTTGCCTGAAGGCACATGAATTTCTAACAAGCGCAGACTTGAAAATAATGAAATAGATTGCCCGTATGATTGAATTTGCTCCCATTTAAAGAAGTGCTCTGCTGTAAAACTGATGCGCTCATCATAACCTTGAGCGCGCGCAGCCAATCGAATAGCATCTAAGCTTTCACGGCGCGCAAGAGGCTCATCGCCGACCAGCACATAGAGCGGCTTTAAGCCCTGCGCGAGGTGTTTTTCAAGTTGTGCGCTGGCTAATTGCATCACAGCCTTATCGTTCAGAATATTTAATAGCGGTTAAACGTCGCATTATTTCACGTACCGCATCTTTATGCATATCAAGATTAAGCGCTTCTTCTTCTTGATCTTTACCAAGAAGCACCTCATCAGCATAAGAAAAAGTGCGCCGAATTTGCACTATTTGCGCAGCGCTCCACAGCGGGTTACTCGGTATGCGTGTTCTAAAGCTCACCTGATAATTAAGCTCATATTCACGCACCGCGCCCGTGCCACCCAAAGACAAAATACGTTTTTCATTCGACTCACTTAACAAATCAATCAACAATTCTGCTTCATTTGCCTTGTCAACCACGCGAATTCCGTTGTCTTTTAAAGTGCGATTTAAATCTCGAGAAATACTTAAAGGGGCCCCTTGTATGAATAAATGTTTGAATGACAAATTAACCACGCCACGCAGCTGAAATCCGCACGCACCAAGCGCTAAAGCTAAAATAAGCATAATGCTGACACGGCGCATGACGCTTTGCATAAGCTAACCTACTACCACGTTAATGAGCTTGTTTGGCACAATAACAATCTTACGGACAGTGCTTTTTTCTTCAATAAATTTTTGCACAAAGGGCTGTGCTAAAGCGCGTTTCTCTAATGCGTCTTTCGTTTCGGTTTTTGCAGCCTGAATACTGCCACGCAGCTTGCCATTGACTTGAATCATATACTCTACAGAGTCTTGTACCATGGCAGACGCATCAGCTACAGGCCAAGCCATGTCGACAATGTGGCTGTGCGGGCAAAGCTCAGCCCAAATCGCCTGACAAATATGCGGCACAATAGGGTTAAGCAATAACACCACATTCTGCAAGACTTCTTGGCGCACGCTACGCGTGACTTCATCTACACCTTCAAGCTTGGCAAGCCCATTCATTACCTCCATCACACTTGAAATAGCGGTATTGAAGCTATGACGGCGAGCATAATCATCGGCTACTTTTTGAATGGTTAAGTGCAGCTGCAAACGCATGGCTTTGAGTTCGGCAGATAAATCACCTGATTGATAAGCCGCAATTTGACCTAACGCAACATGATCATAAGCGGCTTTCCACAATCTACGTAAAAAGCGATGCGCGCCTTCTACGCCGCTGTCTGTCCACTCTAAGCTTTGCTCGGGCGGTGCGGCAAACATCATAAATAAACGCGCGGTATCTGCGCCATACATATCAATCAATGCTTGCGGGTCAACCGTATTGCCTTTAGATTTACTCATTTTAGCGCCCTCTTTGAGCACCATGCCTTGAGTCAGTAAATTGGTAAAAGGCTCGTTATTGTCAATCAAGCCAACATCACGCATCAGTTTGTTAAAAAAGCGAGCGTAGAGTAAATGCAAAATCGCATGCTCAATGCCGCCTATATACTGATCTACAGGCAGCCAATAATTCGCACGTGCATCAACCATTGCATGATGACTGTCAAAGCTCGCATAGCGCGCAAAGTACCATGAAGATTCAAAAAAAGTATCTAATGTATCCGTTTCACGCGTGGCTTTGCCTTTACACGTTGGGCAAGTAGCTTCGTAAAAGCTCGGGTCCTTTTTAATTGGCGAGCCAACGCCATCCATCACAACTTGCTCGGGCAATACCACAGGCAACTCATTTACAGGCACAGGCACTTCGCCGCATTTTTCGCAGTGAATAATCGGGATAGGGCAACCCCAATAACGTTGACGTGACACCCCCCAATCGCGCAAACGAAACTGCTTGCGAGGCTTGCCTAAGTTTTTATCAGATAAGGCTCGAGCAATGGCCGCGCTTGCTAAATCAAAAGTCAGTCCATCAAAATCATCCGAATTACACAGTAGCCCATGCGATGTCATGGGCAACGTGTCAGCCTCGGTGCTTTTAATCACAGCTTTAATGGGTAAATTGTATTTGCTCGCAAACTCAAAATCACGCTCATCATGTGCTGGCACAGCCATCACAGCGCCTTCACCATAGCTTGCCAACACGTAATTTGCCACCCAAACAGGTAATTTTTCACCATTTAATGGATGTGTGACAAACAAATCTGTTGCCATGCCTTTTTTCTCAGCCGTGGCAAGATCGGCCTCTGCCACACTGCCGCGCTTGCACTCGGCAATAAAGTCAGCCAAGGCCGGATTATGTTGAGCGGCTTGTGTTGCAAGCAGGTGCTCTGCCGCAACCGCAACATAAGTTGCCCCCATTAAGGTGTCAGGACGCGTGGTATACACTTTTAACGTGCCCGCTTGACCCAGTATTGGAAACTCAACTTCGCAACCAAAGCTTTTACCAATCCAGTTGCGCTGCATGGTTTTTACTTGCTCGGGCCAGCCTTCAAGCGTATCTAAATCATTGAGCAATTCTTCTGCATAGGCAGTAATTTTCATAAAATACTGCGGAATATCACGCTTTTCAATGAGTGCACCACTACGCCAACCGCGACCATCAATCACCTGCTCATTAGCAAGCACAGTACCATCGACAGGGTCCCAGTTGACGGTAGAGGTTTTTTTGTAAATCAAGCCCTTTTTAAAAAGCTCAGTAAATAGCCATTGCTCCCATTTGTAATACTCAGGATTACACGTGGCTATTTCACGCTGCCAATCTACCCCCAAGCCCAGCTGCTTCAACTGGTTTTTCATGTACTCGATATTTTCATACGTCCATTTTGCGGGCGCCGTATTGTTTTTAATCGCAGCATTTTCAGCAGGTAAGCCAAACGCATCCCAACCCATTGGCTGCATGACGTTAAAGCCTTTCATTTTGTGAAAACGGCTTAATACATCACCAATCGTATAATTACGCACGTGCCCCATGTGCAAGCGCCCACTCGGGTAAGGAAACATCGATAAACAGTAGTATTTTGGCTTGTCTGATTGCTCAGAAGCTTTGAAAGTTTTGTGACTTTGCCAGTAAGCTTGGGCAGACAGTTCAACTTCTTTAAATGGGTACTGCTGTTGCATAATTTAACGATTCTTGAGTATTGATTGACTTAATGATTGATTGAATTAAAGAGCACTTGCATCCAAAGGCGTAACTTTTATTATGTTAAAGCGGCAAAGATATTGGCTTTAATGGTGTCGAGCGCGCCCAAGCCGTTAATTTTTACGTGCTTTGGTGCACCTGCTTTGCCACTTTGAGCCCAGTCGCCATAGTATTGAATGAGCGGCTCAGTTTGTGCGTGGTATTCAAGCAAGCGCTTATTCACAACGTCTACCGCATCATCAGGGCGCTGCACAAGCGCTTCGCCCGTTACGTCATCTTGGCCTTCAACTTTGGGCGGGTTAAATTTAATATGATAAGTACGCCCACTCGCAGCATGGCTACGACGACCTGTCATGCGATCCATAATCGCGCTGTCTGGCACATCAATTTCCACCACATAATCAATGTCAACACCTGCATTTTTCATCGCTTCTGCTTGTGGAATTGTGCGCGGAAAACCATCAAACAAAAATCCATTGGCACAATCGGCTTCTTTAATGCGCGCTTGCACCATGCCAATAATCACTGAATCTGGCACTAAACCGCCACTATCCATAAAGCTTTTTGCCTCTAAACCTAGTGGCGTACCTGCTTTAACCGCCGCACGCAACATATCGCCTGTTGAAATTTGCGGTATATTAAAGTGCTGTTTAATAAAAGTAGCTTGTGTGCCTTTGCCTGCGCCTGGCGCACCTAAAAGAATGATTCGCAAAATTGCCCCCATATTAAGTGAAGTAAGGTATTGGTTTGCAACATTATATCAGCTCAAATAATTTGCAATAGCGACAAAATCTGAAACGGCTAAATTCTCCGCACGTTGCTGCGGGTTAATATCAAGCGCAATAAAAGCTTCGTCGCTCAATAAGGCCTTTAAGGTATTGCGTAAGGTTTTACGGCGCTGCCCAAACGCAGCTAACACCACTTTTGCAAATACTGCCTCATCTTTTGCCCGGCATGGCAATACCGCATAAGGCACACAACGCACAAAAGCAGACTCCACTTTTGGCGCAGGATCAAAAGCCTCGGGCGGCACTGTCATCAAATACTCCATCGCTAAGCGGTATTGCAACATCACCGAAAGCCGCCCATAAGCAGGCGTTGAGGGCAAAGCCACCATGCGTTCAACCACTTCTTTTTGCAGCATAAAATGCATATCAGTGATCACACCCAGGTGGTCGAGCAAATGAAATAAAATCGGCGTTGAAATGTTATATGGCAGATTACCCGTCACGCGCACGTTTTCGCCTAAGCTTTTAAAATTAAATTTAAGCGCATCAGCATCATGAATGGTGAGCTTACACTTGGCATAAGCTGGTTTTGCGTATTCTGCCTGCATCCAAGCAATGATGTCGCGGTCTACCTCTACCACATGAAGTCTACTCAGATTGTTGAGTAAAGGCTTGGTTAAAGCACCCAGGCCTGGGCCAATTTCCAGCATCAAATCATCATATTGGGGCGAAATGGCTTCTACCAAGCTATTGATAATGGCCTGATCGGTGAGAAAGTTTTGTCCAAAGCGTTTTTTAGCAAGGTGCTTCATGTGTCAATATGATTAAAATGAAACGGAGCGACTTAACTGATGGCGCGAAAGCGTAATGGCAAGCTCAATGGCGGCAAGCATACTGCCGATGTGAATACGACCTGTTGCCGCCAAATCGAGCGCTGTGCCATGATCAACCGAGGTGCGAATAATCGGCAAACCAAGCGTGACATTAACGCCTTCGCCAAAACTCGCGTGCTTGAGCACTGGCAATCCTTGGTCGTGATACATGGCCAATACAGCATCCGCTTGACTCAAGTGATGCTTTGCAAAGAGCGTATCTGCTGGCAATGCGCCAATCAACGCCATTCCTTCTAGACGCAGCTTAGTCAGCACCGGGTTAATGATGTCAATCTCTTCACGCCCCAAATAACCCTCTTCGCCCGCATGCGGATTTAATCCAGCCACCAAAATACGTGGCTTAGATAAGCCAAACCGATGCGTTAAATCATGATGCATAATGCGAATAGTGGCCTCTAAACTCGTTTTTGTAATGGCGGCGGGCACATCTTTAAGTGCTAAGTGCGTTGTTGCAAGCGCTACGCGAAGCCCTCCGCCCACTAGCATCATCACCACGTGTGGCGCATGGCTTAATTCAGCTAAAAACTCAGTGTGACCGCTAAATACAATGCCTGCTTGATTGATAATGCCTTTATGCACTGGCGCGGTCACCATGGCATCAAACGTATGAGATAAGCAAGCCTGTGTCGCTTTTGTCAGCGTATTGAGTACATATTGGCTATTACGCTGATCTAAAACGCCTGCAGTCACCTGATGATAGGCATTTTCATTAAGCACCATGAGCGTGCCGACACCCATGTGCCGAGAATGCGCTTCTTTTACATACGGAATAATGTGAAGCGAAATACCCAATTGCTGGGCGCGCGTTTTGAGCATTGCAGCATCGGCAACCACCACCAATTGAGCATCAAGCGGCTGATGTGCGAGCATCACACATAAATCAGGGCCAATACCCGCTGGCTCACCTGCAGTTAAAACAATGTTAGGAAGCAATGAAGTCACACAGTTAAACCGACCTTGCCTGAAAGCTAAAAGTCATCTTCAAGTTTTAACTCAACATAAGCGCGGTCACGCAACTCTTGAACCCAGTTTTGATACGCTTCATCTGCCTTGCTCGCCCGAATTTCTTGACGCGCAGTTAAACGAGCAGCCTCTTTACTCATATCTTGCGAGCGGCGTTCCAATAATTGAATAATATGCCACCCAAACTGACTGCGTACCGGCGCACTAATTTGATTGTCTTTTAAAGCATTCATCGCATCTTCAAAGGCGGGCACAGTGTCCCCTGGGTTAATCCAGCCAAGGTCGCCGCCATTAGATGCGCTTGTGTCTTCTGAGTACTGCCGCGCCAACACTTCAAACGACTCGCCATGATCTAAGCGCTCTTTGATCATATCAATTTTAGTCCGCGCCTCTTTATCAGACATGACTTCGGTCATTTTAATCAGAATATGCCGCACATGAGATTGCTTAATCAAGAGTGGAGAGTTGCCACTGCGCTTATTGCTCAACTTTAGAACATGAAAACCATTGGGACTACGAAGCGCTGGCGATACTTCACCTATGCCCATTTTTTTGAGCGCATCTAAAAATAGTGCAGGGATTTGAGCGCTCTTTTTCCACCCTAAATTACCGCCCTCTAGCGCGTTTGGCGCATCTGAAAAATTAGCCGAGACAATAGAAAAATCAACGCCTGATTTGAGCTTTTTAATAGCGGCTTCTGCTTTTTCTTTTGCCTTATTGATATATTCAGTCGCGCCATCTTCAGGTGTTTTAATTAAAATGTGTGAGATTTCAAATTCTTCAGCATTGTCGTTTAATGATGATTGCGGGCCGAGATAATGATCAATTTCAGACTCACTAATAATCACACGCGCATCTATTTCACGCTCACGCAATCTAGCGAGCAGCATTTCAGTGCGAATGTCAGATCTAAATTTAGACAAACTGACACCATCTTTCTCAAGCGCTTTACTAAATTCAGCAACGCTTAAATTATTTTGTTCCGCAATGCGTTCAATGGTTTTATCTAACTGATTGTCTTCAATTTTAATGCCAATTTGAGCGGCATACTGGGCTTGCAAAGTATCTACAACCAAGCGCTCTAACACTTGTTTACGCATCACATTGTCTGCGGGCAACTCTTTTTTTTGCTTTTTAAACTGTGCAACAATGCTGGCAATGCGACTCTCTAACTCTTGTTCGGTAATCACCGTTTGATCCACAATGGCGACAATACGGTCTAGCTTAGCCAGTGTTGGCGTATAGACATTTTCAGCCCGTAAAGGTGCTGAAAACAACCATACACTGGCAAGCAATAATAGTGCAAAGCCCTTTTTTATAGCAGTCGATTGATTCATGATAAATTTGCTCACGATAGGTTTACTCAAAATAGTTCATCATAATTTAAGGTTATTTATCAGCGTTAGGAATAAGTCCCGTATTCACATACCCTGGAACATTGCGCTTAATAACAGACAAGGGATTAGCGCCAATAGAGGCTAAGCCACCAAGCTCAAGTTGAAAAAACAGCGCATAGTTGGCCGTTGAAGTGGCTGGATTAACGCGCTGAACCACGGTTCTTGTTTGCCAACATCCAGCATCATACTCCAAGCCGGCGAGGGTTTCGATCATGCGCCCTTCAAGCAATGAATAATTACCGCGCGCAACCGCATACCAACCACGCCCAAGCGGCCACTGTGTTGAAGCGTCAATTTGATTTAAACTATTGGATGTCAAAGCCCCCGCAGTGCTTTGTCTGTAGCTATAGCTTAAATTGAGCGACTGCCCCGGCGCGGGGTTATAGTGACTGGCGAGCGTTGTTCTAACCAATTTCGCACTGCCTGCGTTGTATTGCCAAAAGGCATCTAAATTCCAAGTGGTATCTAAATAGGAGCTTAGCCCACCAATAATGTCTGAATTATTATCACGACGAAACCCCGCACCGGGCAATGTCACTTTTTGGCTATCAAAATAATAGCGCTGCCCGATTGAAGCCGACAAACGCTGTATGCCCGTGTCTGATTCAATTAAACGACTTGTAAGCGCAAAGCTGATTTGATTAGCATCATTCACACGATCATTGCCCGTATACTGGTTTTCGCTAAACAAACTCGTAAAGTTTAAATCAGCTTCACTGGTATCAAATATCGGAATATCAGATTGTTTTTTATTGGGGATATAAACGTAAAAAATTCTAGGCTCAATTGATTGTGAATAAGCACTGCCAGCAATGATGAAATTTCGATCAAAAAAGAGCCCCGCATCCAAGCTAGCAATAGGCAAAGTGCGGCTTTGCGCGCTCAGGTCACTTTGAATGTTATTTAAATTGTACTGCGTATAATGAACGCCGATTTTTGGCGTAATGTAGCCATATGAAGCGCTTATCGGAAAGCTCACACTTGGGTATGTGGTCAAGCGCGCGCCAGTCACCTTGCTTGTGGCGTGCGTATTGGTATCAAAGAGCACAAACTGGTTATAAAGATTAACCTCTACGCCACCAGCGCGCTCATTGCCATACAAGGTCATTTGTGGCAAACGCTCATACGGGTATGACTGCTTATCTAAAGTTTGAAATTTTTGCGCAAGCGCGTTAAAACGCCACACATCATCCGCATAATTAACATTTAGTTGTTGAGGCAGATTAACTCGACTTGTTGTCACAATCCGCGTGGACATATCCGCAAAGTATTCATCATCTGACACTTTTTCAAGACCATAACCAGCAGACCACCCGCCACCAAAGGATTGTTGATGCTTTAAATTGGCATAATAACGATTTTTCGAAGTTTGGTTATCGCGGGCTAAAAACTCGACATTATCCACGCCCGAAAAAGTATCTTGCAAATACCTAAATTCACCCTGCAACTGCACACCGCGCTTACTCAAGCCGCGCATGGCGAGCGTGGCGTCCATATCAGGAGCAATGTTCCAATAATAAGGCACAGAAAGCTCAAGACCACTTTTTGTCGTGGTGCCGTAAGTGGGCGCCAAAAATCCGCTTTTACGTTGATTATTAAAAGAAAAACTGACCCAGGGAGTATAAATAACCGGCACACCTTTAAATTCGATATAGGCATTTTTTGCAACGCCAGACTCGGTATAGTCATTTAAATCAATCTCTTTGGCCTTGATATACCAATCGTCAACACCACTCGTGCACGTAGTGTAGCGTGCGTCTTTGAGTACTTTTTTGTCTTGCCCCTCAAACAGAATGGTTTTAGCATCGCCGCGCGTGGTGGTTGAGCGCCGCGATGTTGCAGAGTCAGTCGCGGCAGTGGCTTCTTGCTCATCTTCATTCTCTGTATTTTCAATCAATGCCACATCCACAAAACGAGCGGCTTGCGCTGAATGCGCAGGCGCATTGCCACCCTGCTTGGGCTTTATTTGAGCTGAATTTGTAGAAAATATCTCAAAACTTTTAATGTTATTTTGAGGGGTCGCCTGCGCTGTAACTTGAGTCGTTTTAAGCATTTCAATCGAGGCATCTGTCATGCTGCCAACGCCGTCTGACAAGCGCATATCAAGCACACTGCCGGTAAGCTCTGCATTACCCACATCGATACTGGCGTTACCTGTCACCACCAGATTATCATTTTGCACGTTGTAATCAATCACATCACCCGCAATGGTTTTCTCGCCACGGCTGATTTTAGCATTGCCCATGACCCGCATCGAACGATCAAGATTCATTTCAAGCTTATCGCCTTCAATCGCTAGCGCATTGACATCAAGCGTACTGTTGTCGGGGGCATTTAAATTAGATTGAGCAGAAAAACTATCTTCAGGAGCTATAAATAAATGATTTGAAGTGCCTGCACCATAAGCCGCCGCTTGATGAGCGCTCATATCCATCGTGCTTTCAAAGCGTAGCTCAAGCTTATCGTGCTGCTCAAAAAAATCATGCGTAAAAGGCGCTGCCGCTGCCATGACTTCTTCATCGTCAAATGCGTCGAGCGCCCCTCTTTCTGGAGGCTCTCTTAAAGCGGCATCTAAAAAATCTCCCGAAGCCTCATCGGTAGCCACAATAAGGTCGCTTTCAGCGTATGAGCGTAAACTGCAAAGCAATAAGGCAGCAGTCAATCCGCTTATAAAGCGACTTTTTAGCATAAAATGAACACACAAAATTGGGTAAAAAGATAAGGCACAAATATATAGGCGGACGGTTTTATTTTATCGGTGATAAAATCTCATAAATTGGTTTTTTTGGCAATCAATAAATCGACTTAACCGCGCCCCAAAAACCTTTAAAATAGAAAGACATCAATTGCAAAATCGCAACATTATATAACATTGGATAAAGTATCGTGGATGATAGGCAACAACAACTGAATGCTTGGTTAAACAGCGTACTGCCAAAACAAGATTTTAAACTGACCACCGCCTCTGCTGATGCGAGCTTTAGGCGTTATTTTAGAGTGCATTTGGCAGATAACACTTTGATTGCGATGGATGCGCCTCCGCCACAAGAAGACTGCGCGCCCTTTGTTAAAGTGGCGCAACTTTTTTTAGAAGCGGGCTTACATGTTCCGCAGATTATTGCGCAAGATGTAACGCGCGGCTTTTTATTATTAAGCGATTTAGGTCATGGCACTTACTTGCAACACTTAAATCACGAAACAGCGCAGATGCTCTATGGTGATGCAACAAATGCCTTGATTAAACTACAATTGGCAAGCAAACAACACGACTTACCTCACTATAACGAGGCGCTGCTTACACGTGAAATGCAGCTATTTTCTGACTGGTATGTCAATCAGCATTTGGCACAAGCACTGAAAGCCGAGCAGCAAGACTGGTTACAGCAGACATTTTCGGCGCTTAACAAAAATATCTTATCTCAAGGGCAAGTCACCGTGCATCGCGATTACCATTCGCGCAATTTAATGGTAACTCGTGAAAACACGCCTGGCATATTAGATTTTCAAGATGCCGTAACAGGCGCGATTACTTACGATGTAGTCTCATTACTTAAAGATGCTTACATTGAGTGGGATGAAGAGCAAGTTATCGACATGGCGGTACGCTATTGGGAGCCCGCAAAAAAAGCAGGCCTGCCCCTTGCACATGACTTTAGTGAGTTTTATCGTGATTTTGAGTGGATGGGCGCGCAGCGGCACATCAAAATACTTGGCATATTTGCAAGGCTTTACCACCGCGATGGCAAAGAAGGCTACCTAAAAGACATTCCGCTTGTGATGAATTACTTACGCAAAGTCTGCACACGCTATGTAGAATTACGCCCCATGTTACGCTTGCTTGATTCACTTGAAGGTCGTGTGCCGCGACCTAAATACGTGGTGTAACTTATGAAAGCTATGATACTCGCCGCTGGTCGTGGTGAGCGTATGCGCCCACTGACAGACCACACCCCAAAGCCCTTGTTAAAAGTAGGTGGTAAGCCACTGATTGTTTGGCATTTAGAACGATTAGCCCAAGCGAATTTTAAAGAGGTGATTATCAACCACGCGCATTTGGGCGAGCACCTTGAAAATGCCCTGGGCAATGGCAGTCAATGGGGCTTGCACATTCAATACAGCCCTGAAAAAATCGCTTTAGAAACGGCAGGTGGCATCGCTAATGCATTACCTCTATTAGGTGATGAGCCTTTTTTAGTGGTGAATGGCGATACTTTTGTCGAGCTTGATTTTGCGGATGTTAAGCATGGCCTAAAGCCTCATTACCTCGCACACCTCATACTAGTGACTAACCCACCTCAGCACCCAAATGGCGACTTTTCTATCAAAAATGGTCTTGCTCAACCCTCAGGCGCGCCCATGCTGACTTTTTCTGGCATAGGCATATATCACCCTGATTTATTTTCAACTATTCAAGCTGGCGAGGCAGCAAAGCTGGCGCCTTTGTTACGAAATGCAATGGCTCACAATCAAGTGAGCGCAGAGCACTATCACGGCGTTTGGCATGACATTGGAACCCCCGATCGATTGCACGCAATCAACGAACATTTAAATACAAACGCAATATGATCAATATAAAAGAGTTTCAAGAACGTCGTCACGCCTTGCTTACCCTGATGGGTGAAGGAATTGCAATTATTCCCACCGCGCCAGAAGTGATTCGTAATCGTGACAGCCATTATGCCTATCGCTTTAATAGCTACTTTTATTATTTAACTGGCTTTAAAGAGCCAGAGTCAGTGGTGGTGCTGATCGCGGGTGAAAAACCAAAAAGCCTGTTATTTTGCCGCGACAAAGACATCGAGCGAGAAATTTGGGATGGTTTTCGCTATGGCGCAGAAGCAGCTAAAGCTGAATTTGGCTTTGATGAAACGCACTCAATTAACGCGCTCGATTCAGTTATTCTTAAACTACTAAGCCATCAATCTCAATTATTTTTTAGCTTGGGCGAAAACGCGAGCTGGGATGCGCGCATTATGTCTTGGCTCAATACCTTACGCACACAAGCGCGCAGTGGGCTTCATGCGCCAGAGCAGCTGCGTGACGTGCGACAACTTATCGACCAAATGCGTTTAATAAAATCACCCTTTGAGATTGATATTATGCGTCGTTCAGCCAACATTGCCGCTGCCGCGCACAATCATGCGATGCAGTTTACCAAGCCCCACATGATGGAGTATGAAGTTGAGGCGGAATTTTTACACGCGTTCTGCCGCAACGGCGCGCAAGCGCCCGCTTACACGAGCATTGTTGCAAGTGGCGCCAATGCCTGCACCTTGCACTACAATGCAAATAATGCGCAATTAAATGCTGGTGATTTACTATTGATTGATGCAGGTTGCGAGTTAGATGGCTATGCCTCTGACATTACCCGAACTTTTCCTGTTAACGGAAAATTTAGCCCCGCACAAAAAGATATTTACGCACTGGTTTTAGCTGCACAAGCCGCCGCCATTGATAAAGTGAACACAAAAAACCATTGGAATGCACCTCACGAGGCAGCACTAGAGGTTTTAGTGCAAGGATTGATTGATTTAAAATTGTGCAAAGGCAGCAAAGAAAAGGTATTAGAACAAGGTGATTATCGTCAATTTTATATGCACCGCACTGGTCACTGGCTGGGTCTGGACGTGCATGACGCTGGCGAACATCAAGACAAACAAAATAACTGGCTGATGCTCAAAGCCAATATGACGCTCACCGTAGAGCCTGGGTGCTACATTCGCCCGGCTGAAAACGTACCTGAACACTTTTGGAACATTGGCATTCGCATTGAAGATGACGTGCTCGTAAAATCAGAAGGGTGTGAAGTTTTGACTAAAAATGCAGTGAAATCGGTAGAAGATATTGAAAGTTTAATGCGTAATGAGCGCCTGTAAAAGTAAAGGCACTGAGCCTAATAAATTTGTAAAATAAAATCAATCTAGAAACTTGCAATAACCTTACAATCGATTGCTTCATTCATGTAAAATTTCATTTGGTTCAGTTAACTAAGTTAAGGATATATTGTATGAAAATTTCACAATTTTTAGCAGTTACAGCTGCATTAGTACCGGTTTTAGCAATGGCTGAAGCTGGCGACATCGTCGTTCGCCTTCGTGCAACACATATTTCAGCTGATGAGCGTAGCTCTTTGGGTACAACGACCGCTGCCAACTATAACCTAGCAACAGCTACAGCGCTTTATGGCACATCATAAGCTCAATTGAGCGTTGATAACAATACAATTCCTGAAATCGACTTTTCGTACTACATCACAAAAAATATTGCTGCCGAATTGATTTTGGCTACCGGCACATCCCATGATGTAAAAATTTCCAAATCTACCGCAGCAGTAGCTACAAATAACCCTAACTTAGGTAGTGTAAATTTACTTCCCCCAACATTGACACTCCAATGGCATTTTAATCCAGACCAAACTATCGACCCATATGCTGGTGCTGGGCTAACCTATGTTCGTGCTTTGGATAGAAATCTTAATTACACAAACGCAACAACTGGAACACTACCTATCAGAATCAGCAAAAATTCATGGGGGCCAGCAATCCAAGCAGGGTTCGATTACAATCTAGATAAAAAATGGTTACTTAACTTTGATGTTAAGAAAATTTGATTTGATACAAAAGTTGAAGCCAATACTGGTTCAGGATGGACAAAAATTGATCAGCTTAACGTAAATCCATGGGTTGTTTCAGTTGGTTTCGGCAAGAGGTTTTAACTTAGTTGAATCTCAATCAATTCACAACAAGTGCTTTTTGATAACTTTTAAAATAAAGTTAAATAAAAATGAACTTAATAAAAAAAATATTGCCTTAAAGACTGCCACATAAATTTTATGTGGCTAAAAATTATTTAAATAAATTAATAAACTAAGGATATTTTATGAAGATTTCACAATTTTTAGCAGTAGCAGCTTTGTCATTAGGCTTAACACAAATCGCTTATGCTAATAATCACGAAGCTAAAGATGGCGCACAAACTGCTGCCATGAGCCACGAGCAAGATGCAGGCGCAGCTAAAGACGCAAAAATGGATTCAGCTACACATGAAGCAATGCCAGAAAAAGCACACAAAAAAGGTCACAAAAAAGGCCATAAAAAAGCTGAAATGAAAGATCAAAAAGCAGACGCTTCAGCTAAATAATTGACGTAAGTCAACGATGAAAAGCCACAATTAAACGTTGTGGCTTTTTTATTTTAATATGCGGGTAATTGATGTTTTTATCAGGGGCTGAACCATGACTTATCAAGTATTAATCACTGGCGCAAACCGCGGAATTGGCTTGGAGTTTACGAAGCAATACGCGCAAGAAGGTTGGAGTGTGCTGGCCTGTTGCCGCAACATGACAGAGGCAAGTAGTTTACAAGCAATCGCAAATGAGCGCAAAAATGTGCATATTTTTAATCTTGATGTAGCTGATTTTGCACAGATTGACGCCTTGGCTTTGCAATTAAAAAATGAAAAAATTGACCTCCTCATTAACAATGCTGGCATCTACCCCGATAGTCGCTTAGGTCTTATCAATACCGAAGAGTGGCTTGACGCATTTAAAATCAATAGCATTGCACCGTTAAAAATGGCCGAAGCTTTTAGCGCGCACATTGCAAAGAGTGAGCTAAAAAAAATAGCGACTCTTTCTAGTAAAATGGGCAGCTTAGATGACAACACCAGCGGCGGGAGTTATATTTACCGCAGCACAAAAACAGCGGTCAATATGGCGATGAAAAGCCTTTCAATCGATTTAATTCCGACTGGCATTGCAGTGGTAACCCTGCATCCAGGCTGGGTAATGACTGATATGGGTGGTCAAAATGCGCTCATCAACACGCAAACAAGCGTGACAGGGCTTCGACAGGTTATTGCAAATTTAGATTTAAACAATACTGGAAAATTTATTGCCTTTGATGGCAAAGAGATTGCTTGGTAGAAATTCTAAAATCTCCCAAAAGATTCATGCCCCGGCTAAACTTTCTATCAACATCGGCCGATGATTGCTGGGGCCTTTACTCACCCAAATGAAACATTCACCCTATTTAACTCTCTTTTTTTGACACTATTTTTTCAATAAAAACTGGTAGGGTTATTGGGGGCAGGTCAAAATAATTATTTTTTTAAATACGAATAATTCTCATTTGTGATATTATATGACCCATATTAAACTTAAATGGGTAATTAAAATGAATTCTGTTGAATCTAAACAATGTCGCGTTACAAAAAAATTAAAATCATCTCCATTAAAGCGAATGCTTCATGGTATTTTGATAACCTCAAAAGTGGCGCTAGCATCAAATTCAGCTCTTGCATATGCTGAAACTGATACAGAAAATTTAATTCAACTTAAAGCACTGAAAATAAGCGCACCCGCCATTCACAATGACAACCTAGCAAAAACCTACAACACCAAGCGCAGTAACACCGCCACGAAAACAGAGTCTGAGTTACGTGATATTCCTCAAGCGGTATCGGTCGTCAGTCAAGAGCAAATTAAAGATCAGGCGATTCAAAGCATTGCCGAGGCCATTCGTTACACTCCGGGGGTTACTGCCATTCAGGGCGAAGGAAACCGTGACGCTATTGTATTTCGAGGCAACGCCACCACTGGCGATTTTTTTATAGATGGCACACGAG
Organism: Methylotenera sp.; assembly: GCA_031538905.1. Taxonomy (GTDB): domain Bacteria; phylum Pseudomonadota; class Gammaproteobacteria; order Burkholderiales; family Methylophilaceae; genus Methylotenera. Next base: position 42,410 of record JAVKLV010000008.1, read on the forward strand.
ATGATGTGCAAACTTATCGAGATTTGTATAACACCGATCGCATTGAAGTATTAAAAGGGCCGAGCGGCATGATATTTGGTCGCGGTGGTGCAGGCGGAGTCATAAATCGCGTGTCAAAAGAGGCCAACTGGAGTAAAGCGAGCCAAATCACAGCACAGTATGGCGCTGATCAGCAAAAGCGCATTTCTGCTGACTTTAATCAAGTAATGCGGGATGAAATAGCTTTTCGCATCAACACTGTGTACGAACATTCAGACTCATACCGCAATGGCGTTAATCTTGAACGTTATGGCGTAACGCCTACAGTAACGATTAAGCCAAATGATCAAACTAAAATCACACTTGGCATAGAGCACTTTCAAGATAAGCGCACCAATGATCGCGGGGTTCCTTCTGCAAACGGCGCTGGAGATAACATTAACAATAGAAAACCTTATCAGATTGACCAAAGTTCTGCATTTTATGGCAGTGCCAATGTGAGCCCAACCGAGACTGAAACCATGGCTTTTAATGCCACGCTTGAGCACGCGCTTGATAACGGCATAGAAATAAAAAATCGTACCCGCTATGCACATTACAACAAGTATTATCAAAATGTATTTGCAGATAGCGCCGTAAAAAACAATGGCGAATTCACTGTACGTGGCTACCGCGATACAACTGAGCGCAAAACATGATAAACCAAACTGATTTAATCTACACAACAAAGTGGGGCAAGGTGCAACATAAGCTTCTAGCTGGCTTAGAGTTAAGCACTCAAAACACGCATAACGATCGTTTAGCGGCTTTTTTTAATAACGACTTTAGCACCAATGGCACGCGAGTGACACTCAACGCCAACAATGCAACAGAAATCGGCAGTACTCCAGTAAGTTTTAGAGCTAATCTTCTTAATGGCAACAATGCATTTCGCGACAATCAATCTACACTCAATGTGATTGGCGTATATCTGCAAGATCAAGTTGCTTTTTCGCCCAAATGGCAAGCAATCGCAGGCTTGAGATACGACAAAATCAAGACCGATTTTGATGGCGTAAGAAGCAACAATACAAATGGCACGATTTCTGAAAACTTCAATATCACTGACAACTTACTATCGCCACGTGCTGGCTTGATATTCAAACCCATCGAGCCCATTTCGCTTTACGCCAATTACAGTTTGGCATATGTGCCACGTGCAGGTGATCAGCTCACCTCGCTGACCGTCATCAATCAATCCTTTGCCCCAGAAAAATTTATCAATTATGAACTAGGTGCGAAATGGGACATCAATCCAGCGCTGACGTTTAATGCCGCCGCTTATCAATTAGAGCGTCAAAATGTGCAAATTACAGATCCAAATTCAAGCGCTAATAATCAAATCTTGGTGGATGGTCAAGAAACAAAATGAATCACCCCGAGTTTTAAGGAGAGCTTTAATCATGAGAGAATATCAAGATGACGAAAGCCAAACCCCAATACTCCCCCGAAGTCAAAGAGCGTGCAGTTCGGATGGTATTAGAGCACCAGCACCAATACGCCACGCCA
>JAVKLV010000009.1:0-11575 GCA_031538905.1 Methylotenera sp.
ATCTCTTGCATGGTTTTGCCGGCTTCTTCAACCTGAGTCGTGCCTTCAGCAGTTTTACTTACAGAGTCTGTAATGAGCTCTTTAATCTCTTTAGCCGCGCTCGCTGAACGTTGCGCTAAGTTACGCACTTCTCCTGCTACCACAGCAAAGCCGCGACCCTGCTCACCTGCACGCGCCGCTTCAACCGCCGCGTTCAATGCCAGAATGTTGGTTTGAAACGCAATGCCATCAATCACAGAAATAATATCTTCAATCTTTTTAGCACTTTGATTGATTGCGCTCATCGTGCTCACAACCTGACCTACTACCTCTCCGCCCTTCACAGCAACGCCAGAAGCCGCCGCCGCAAGCTGGTTAGCCTGCTTCGCGTTCTCTGCATTGTTTTTAACCGTTGAGGCTAGCTCTTCCATGCTGGCCGCGGTTTCCTCTAGGCTAGAAGCTTGCTGTTCTGTTCTGCTAGATAGATCGTTATTGCCTGACGAAATCTCACCTGCCGCCGTGTTAATAGTGTCGCCCGCCTCTCGTACTTGCACGATTACTTCGGTCATTTTGTCCATCAATGCATTAACACCATCACAAAGACTCGCAATAGGGCCAGACTTACCTTCTAGCGGTACGCGCCCAACGAGGTCACCCGATTTTGCCGCCTCAATCACTGTTTGCGTTTCATTTACCGCCGCACTTAAGGTCATGGCCTGCTGTTTTTGATCGGTAATATCGGTGGCGTATTTCACCACTTTAAACGCCTTGCCATTCACATCAAAAATCGGGTTGTAGCTTGCTTGCAACCATACTTCACGGCCGCCTTTAGCAAAGCGTTTATATTCACCCGACTGCGCTTCGCCACTTGCCAATGCTGCCCAAAACGCCTTGTACTCCGCACTTGATCTATAAGCCGGATCTACAAACATACTGTGATGATTGCCCACAATTTCTTTTTCGCTATACCCTGCAACAGCGGCAAAGTTTTCGTTCACAGCAATGATATTGCCTACTAAATCAAACTGGATAACGCCTTGAATTTTGTTAATGGCAGACAGCTGACCCGCATTGTCTGCGGCCTGCTGTTTTTGCTCGGTAATATCCGTAGCATATTTCACCACTTTAAATGGCTTGCCATTCACGTCAAAAATCGGGTTGTAGCTTGCTTGCAACCACACTTCACTACCACCTTTAGCAAAGCGCCTAAATTGACCTGTCTGCGCCTCGCCGTTGGCCAGTGCCGCCCAAAACGTTTTATATTGACCACTCGTAACAAACGCTGGCTCAACAAATGCGCTATGAGACTGACCAATCGCCTCTTCACGAGTGTAGCCCAATACACTTAAGAAAATATCGTTTGCAGCAAGCACTTTGCCATCTAAATCAAACTCAATCACACCGGTTGATTTACTAATTGCGGCTAACTGCCCTTCGTATTGAAGAGATTGACCCAAAACGCGTTCTGCTGTTTCTTTGATTGTATTCTGATTAACATCCAAAGATGTTCTCATGATTTTTAATGATTCCATCAATTTACCAAGCTCACCCTCACCTGCAAAATCAATCTGCGTGGTGTAGTTGCCTGCAATCATTTGAGTCAATGTGTCCCTTGTTTTTTCTACAGGCTTGGTAATCGAGCGAGATATTGCATAACCAACCCAGAAAAGCAGAAATAACACAAAGCCACCAAATGAATATACAAGCGTTTGGGTGGTTTTATAATGCTCTGCCGCAAGATTAAAGCGCTCGGCCGCCGCTTCATTTTTCAATTTAATCAGCGCTTCAATATCAAGCTCTACCGCACCATATAAATCATTAGATATTTCGGCATATCTTTTCGCATCTTCATGATTGGCTGCTCGTAATGCCCCCACTTCAGGCCTTAACACTTGCCGTACAAAGTCATCATAGCTTTTTGTAAAGTTGGCAATAAGCGCCTTCTCTTTAGGCTCTAAATTATCTTTAGTAGCGTAAGCTTTTAATAAGCCATCAATTTTACCGATATTGCGCTCAATACCTTCAGCTGCCTTATTCGCCTCAGCAGGGCTCATCACGAGCTTTGTTTTATCAGTGTCGCTACTTGCCGTTGCCTCGCTCAGCGCAGTTCTAAGATAAGTACGACTCTCAATCACCAACACTGCTATCTGCCCCAAATCTCTTGTTGGATGCATTAAGCTATTTTCTACATATTCAATCGTAGCGTTAGATTGCTTAATTTTGTATAAGCTCACCACACCCTGAGTAAATAATGCAAGTGCACTCACCAGAATAATCGCACCTAAACGCTGCCCTACCTTGGTGTTTTGTAATTTACGTTGCAATTTGCCAAACAACGAGTTTTTAATCACCTTGCCGTGCATTATCATTAAGCCAGAAGCTTGCCCATTTTTAAATAAGCGATAAGCCGCGTTTGCCTCTTCTACTTGCTGACGCGTGGGCTTTTTACGCGCTGAAAGATAGCCCGCCACATTCCCGCCTTCAAATATAGGCGCCACATTGGCTTCTACCCAATAATAATCACCTTTTTTAGTGCGGTTTTTAACTAAGCCCGTCCAAGGTTTGCCTGCTTTAACATCACGCCATAAATCTTCAAACGCCTCCACCGGCATATCAGGGTGGCGCACCACGTTGTGATTTGCGCCGACAAGCTCGGCTTCAGTAAAGCCGCTGATGTCAACAAAGTCTTTATTAGCATAGGTAATCGTGCCTTTGAGATCAGTTTTAGTGAGCATAAACTGCTTATCATCAAAACTGATTTCCGTATTTGTAATGGGCATATTGATTTTCATAGTGAGCTTCTTTCTAACTTTTAAATTTTAAATTTTAAAAAAATTGTTTTATATGTGCCTTAATCTTGTATAACCACAGAATCCATCAGTGCCATTTCTTTACTACTCATCAAAGGTTCAATGTCAATTAAAATAAACATATGATCTTCTACCGTGGCTAAGCCCACAATATATTTAGTATCAATACTAGAAACCAAAGATGGCACATCGCGAATTTGATCTTCCTTAAGCGCCATCACATCTGAAACGCCATCCACCACAATGCCGACCACTCGGCCATTTAAATTTAAGATAATGACGACTGTAAATTCGTCATATTGCACATTGCCCAAGTTAAATTTAATACGAAGATCAACGATGGGCACGATTTTTCCGCGTAAATTCACCACCCCTTTAATAAAGTCAGGCGTATTGGCAATTTGCGTCACCGCATCGTAACCACGAATCTCCTGCACTTTCAGAATCTCTAGGCCATACTGCTCGTCACCTAGTACAAATGTGAGATATTCACCCCCAGCCGCCCTGGCTTTTGATGCGCCAGCACTTAAACCGCCGGTGCCGCTAACAGATTTTGAACTCATTTTTGATACTCCTTAGACATTGCTTTGTTTGACATTTATTTAAGTTAAAACCGACTTAAGCTCATTGAGCCTCGTTCGCTTTATTTTGATTGTGCAAAAATGTAGGCGCGCCAGTTGATTGATTGGATATTTGCCCCATTTGAATAATCGCCGAAACATCTAAAATTAAAGCCACGCCGCCATCTCCCATAATCGTAGCTCCAGAAACTCCTGGCACTTTTTTGTAGTTCGTCTCTAAGCTCTTAATCACCACTTGCTGCTGACCTACTAGCGCATCTACAAACAATGCGGATTTTTTACCATCTGATTCAATGAGCACTAGCACGCCTTGCGTTGGATCGGTAATTTGAGTGTGCTGACCAAACAAGCGATAGAGCTCAATAATAGGCAAGTACTCACCGCGCACGTGAACCATTTTGCCTTCACCTGTCACCGTTTTAATATCCTCAGCACGCGGCTGCAAGGTTTCAACAATGAGATTTAATGGAATCACATAAATGTTATCCCCAAGCGAGACTGACATTCCGTCCAAAATAGCCAATGTGAGTGGCAATGAAATTGAAATCGTTGTGCCATAACCAAGCGCCGAGCGAATTTCAACTACACCACTCATCGCGGCAATGTTACGCTTGACTACATCCATCCCCACCCCGCGACCAGAAACATCAGTCACCACTTCAGCCGTTGAAAAGCCTGGCGCAAAAATCAAATTAAACACTTCAGTGTCACTCATGTTTTCACTCACAAGCAAGCCATTTGATTTTGCTTTGGCTAAAATTTTATCGCGATTTAAACCGCCGCCGTCGTCAGTCACCTCAATGACAATGCTCCCGCCTTTATGGGCCGCAGACAGCGTGAGCGTACCCGCTTCAGATTTACCCGCTGCCCTGCGACCTGCGGGCAACTCAATACCATGATCAACACTGTTACGAACAAGATGCGTAAGCGGATCAACAATGCGCTCAATAAGACCCTTATCTAGCTCGGTTGAAGCACCCACAGTGACAAAGTCTACTTTTTTGCCTAGTTTTGCCGCCAAATCACGCACCATGCGAGGAAAGCGCGAAAACACAAAATCCATAGGCATCATGCGAATCGACATCACAGATTCTTGCAAATCGCGCGTATTACGCGTGAGCTGACTCACGCTGTGAATAATGGCTTCATGCTGCAAGGGGTCTAAAGTACTAATACGTTGCTCAATCATCGCTTGCGTAATCACAAGCTCGCCCACCAAGTTAATGAGCTGATCAACCTTTTCTACCCCAACGCGAATAGACGAAGTTTCTGCACTTGCCGCCGCTTTGTCAGAGTCGCGCTTAGCCGCCGGCTTTTTGTCCACCCCACCCGCTGACGCCACACTTGCGGCCGTGGCTGAGGTTGCACTCGCAGCAGCCTCCAGTTGAGCCAATTGAGCCGCGCTCAATACCACATCATCACTAATCAACTGGCTAGCCACCGCGTCTGGATGCGGATTAAATGGGGCAAAAAAGCCATATCCAGCCTCTTCTTTTTCTCGACCTTCGGTAGCAAAAAGACCATAACCGAACTCTTCATGAATCTCTACAACAGGCTTGCTACTCGTTTGTTTAGACTCTTTCGCATCAGCCACCGCTGACTGCACTTCAGGTTGACGCTGCACATCGCCTGACAAACCAACGTTTTCAGGCGCTTTAACCGCCGCAGGCGAAGAGCCATCGGCTGGCAATAATGAAATAACCAAGTCTGCTGGATCAAGAATGAATGAGCAAATAGACACAATGTCATCTTGCGTTGAGTCTGTAACCAAGCCAAGTACATAGCGGCCTTGGGCATTTTTATTAACGGTCACCTCGCCCAATAAGCCAAGCTCTTCTTTAAGATTATCTGCATCTTTATCAGAAATTTCTGGCATATCAATATGAAAATGTGCCACCCCATCATGGGCAGCGGGCAAGGTAGCAACTGGTTCTGGCGCTTTGACCTCAGCCACAGGCGCCACTTGCGGAGCAGCTGAAGTAGGTGCTGGCGAAACCACTAAACCACCTGCCTCAGAGAGGGTTTTTAACATCATCTTAACGTCAGCCACTTGGTTTTGATCAACCTCTGAAGCAAAACGATGGCCATCCACTTCCATTTTAAGCACATCTTTCGCCGCCAAAAAGGCATCTACGTGCTCAGAAGTCAGCGTCATTTCGTTTTTACGGATTTTGTCCAAAAGGTTTTCTAAGACATGCGTAATTTCAGTCATATCCATAAAACCAAAAGTGGCTGCGCCTCCTTTAATAGAGTGGGCAGCACGAAAGATTGCGTTTAAATCTTCGGAGTCCGGACTTTGAATATCAATACTCAACAGCAAGCGCTCAGCTTCAGCCAAGAGCTCTTCGGCTTCATCAAAGAACACCTCGTAAAACTGACTCATATCAACCGTCATTACAGCACCCCAATTATGTTTTACTACTCTATTACACTAATTACCAATAATTAACTTACCAACTTGAATGGCAATGCTTTTTAACTTAAGCATCATCATTTATAAAAACTTTAGCTTTGTAAAAAAATTAGCCAATCACTTTTTGTACAACCTCAATTAAGCGCTTTGGGTCAAAAGGCTTAACCAGCCAACCATTGGCGCCTGCAGCCTTGCCTTTAGCTTTCATTTCATCACTTGACTCTGTGGTCAGCATTAAAATAGGTACTTTTTGATAAGAGCTTAACTCACGCAAATTTTTAATCAGCGTTAACCCATCCATAATGGGCATATTTTGATCTGTCAGCACCAAGTCTACAGTCCTCTCTTTGGCTTTATCTAAGCCATCTTGACCATCAACTGCTTGCACCACATCATAACCAGCCGCTTTAAGACTAAAAGCCACCATCTGACGAAGAGAACCTGAGTCATCTACTGCTAGAATTGTTTTTGCCATTGTAATTCGCTCACTTTTTTCCGTTGTTAATTTCAACCACTCTGAAATGCTGCCCATTCAAACAAGCAACCAAAAATTTAAAATAACTCGACATCTCCCGCGCCCATATCTTGCTGAACCACAGAACGCCTCAACCCACCAGACAGCATCGCATTGCTATGGTGCAGATTACGATTCATTCGCTCTAAAAAGTCAGCAATTTTTTCATGCTGATCTTCTGAATCAACCACATCGCTATAACAACCTAGCTCGTGAAGCAAACTTTTCAAGCAAGCCAAACGCTGATCGACTCGCGTCAAAAGCTGACTTGTTAAATCCTGAAACTGCAAGCCCGTAACCGCCGCATTAACTTCTTCGCCAATTTTTTCTTTAAAAACCTCTAGTTTTCTCGCCGCCGTTGCATCAAATGAATGCTGCAGCATCAATCCATTTAAGAACAACTGCTGCTCTGTTACGCTCTCATGCAGAGCCATAAAGCTAATACCAAGCTTCTCTATTGCCTCAGTCAGCAAGTCGCTTGTTTGTAACAAATCAGCCTCAATCTCCACCAAGTGCCGCGTGCCATGATCTGACACGGCAGCCATTAGCCCCTTTAATTCATTGCTTGGTGATGTTTTTACATCCATATCATGTTCCATTACACTATTTTTTAATTTATTAAAAAAAACCCATTAAACCAATCAGTTCAGCTTATTATTTTTATTAAAATGCCAAAGCTGTTATGGGTTAGTAATACCAGCGCTTGCGGCTTTTAGCGCAGCATCTTGCCCCACACTTGGCGCGCTGGCGTCTTTGATTGCCTTTTCTTCTGCCTGCTTATTCATAATAATGATGCTGATACGGCGATTAGTTGCATCAAATGGGTCATCTTTATTAAAAAGACTCGCCGAAGACAAACCCACAACCCTCAGCACCTTGCTGTCATCCATGCCGCCTGCAATCATCTCTCGACGAGAAGCATTTGCCCTATCTGCTGACAACTCCCAATTACTATAAGACTTTTCACCGTTCGGGTAAGGCGTTGCATCCGTATGTCCCGACAAGCTCAGCTTGTTTGGCACATCATTTAAAGTTTTACCCAATTCTTGCAAAATCTGCTTTGCATAGGGCTGCATCTCAGCTTTAGACGAGTTAAACATCGGACGATTTTGCTCATCTATAATTTGCACACGCAAACCATCCGAAGTAATATCAAGCAACAATTGGTTTTTAAACTTACTCAAATTGGGGCTATCGTTAATAGTTTTTTCAATTTTAGCTTTAAGTGTTTCCAGCTTCACCTTTTCAACCTGCTCCAAGGTTTTTTTAGCATCCTCGGCATCTACTTTCTTTTTTTTCGCCTCAGCGTCGTCTGCCTGCTTAGCCACCTGCCCAGAAGTTTTAGTAAAATCTTTACCACCGCCATTTTTAATTAAAGTGTCGCTGGCCCCCACTGCCGTACCGCCAGTCAAAGCCACCATCAAAGGCGTTTTAAAATAATCTGAAATACCTTCTTTTTGCGCTTTTGAAGTTGACCCCAATAGCCACATTAACAAGAAAAAAGCCATCATAGCCGTCACAAAGTCAGCATATGCAATTTTCCAAGCACCCCCGTGATGCCCTCCACCGGACTTTTTAATTTTTTTTACAATAATGGGCCTTACGCGCTCTTCCGCCATTTCAAACTCCGTACTTAGTGACTAGTATGCAAAAATCATGTAAAAATAGCTCACTACTTGCTCTTTGCTTGCTTAACATGTGTTTCCAGCTCAGAAAAACCAGGACGCTCTGTTGAGTAAAGAATTTTTCGACCAAACTCAACAGCAATGGCAGGCGCATAGCCATTTAAGCTAGAAATTAAAGTCACTTTTACGGTGTTATACATTTTGGTGCTCTCTTCAAGCTTTTGCTCTAACAAGCCAGCGAGGGGCCCCACAAAACCGTAGGCGAGCAAAATACCCAAGAAAGTACCCACCAAGGCATGCCCAATTAAAATACCAAGCTCGGTTGGCGGTAAAGCCAAACTTTCCATTGTGTGCACAACCCCCATCACCGCCGCAACAATACCAAATGCAGGAAGAGCATCCCCCAGCTTAGCAATACAATGTGACGGCACATGACCTTCCATATGATGAGTCTCAATCTCGCTTTCCATTAAAGTTTCAATTTGAAAAACATCCATATTGCCCGACCCCATGAGCCGCAAATAATCAGTAATAAACTCCATCAAATGATGATCGTGCAATAAGTTTGGGTATTTATTAAATAGCGGACTCGCTTCAGGGTTTTCAACATCATTCTCAATTGACATCATGCCGTCTTTACGGATTTTTGAAAGCACCTCAAAGAGCAAAGCCAGTAAATCCAAATATAAAGCTTTGGTGTATTTAGAACCCTTAAATAGCGTGGGCAATGCTTTAAGCGTTGCCTTTAAGGCTTTACTATCGTTTCCTACAACAAAAGCGCCCAGCGCCCCACCAAAAATCATAAGCAGCTCAACAGGCTGCCACAAGCCCCCCAAGTGACCGCCAGCCAGAGCATAACCGCCAAATATTGCGCCACATATAACGATATATCCAACAATGACGAACATAGTCATTTACTCCAAACTTGATAATTAAAGAATTGCTTCATAAAAATGAGCTTAAGGTTTACTTAAAAAGCAAAATGTCTCAATACCCGCATCTTAGAATATCAAACGATGATATAAATCAATCCGACAAATAAAGGGCTATTTGGGGGCTTACATTAGTTTATTTGCTGCAGAAAGCAGGCAGTATCGATAAAAAAATCGAGAAACAATCAACAAAGACTTAAATGAAAAGTGCTAAATTGCAAGCAACACAAAATGACGTCGCGCTAAGAAGTCGCCCAAGCTTAAGAAGTCGCCCAAGCTTAAGAAGTCGCCCAAGCTAAGAAGTCGCCCAAGCTAAGAAATCACCCAAGCTAAGAAATCACCCAAATATAAATATCCGGATGTTTATGATGACTTAAAACAAGCGGCTTGGCGTCAATCTCAGGGATATCAAACTCAAGACTCATCAACATACTGCCCGGCCTCATTTCTTTGCTCGCTTTTTTCCACAAGTCATGCATTGCAGCTGGGGACAAATAAGCAAAAACAACATCATAATGCGCAAAGTTTAAAGCGTTATAGTTCCCCAATTTAAAACGAGCAGATGAACGATTGAGCTTAGCGCGAACAAAACTAATCGCCCACAATAATGGCGCAATTTCAATACCCTCTATTTGACTATCTGACCTCATGTTAGCCATATACATCGACATATCGCCTAGACCGCTCCCAATATCAATTAAACGTAATGCTCGATTTTGAGGAATAGCCTGAACCACCTGCTGCCAAACAACAGGGCGTGATGGAAAAAATGGCACTTGAGTACGAAATGTTGTCCAATAAAAACTCAGGCTAAGAACAAAACCAACAAAATACACTTCACTTGGAAGCTGCAATTGAAACATCAGCCACCCCAAAAGCGGAAAGCATAAATGTATCCAGCGCCACCAGCTTGCCATGTTGGTAAAAGACAAAAAAAACCGCGCAAATAATACCTGCATCAGCACGATAGAAAAAATAGGAAAGTTAAGATTTAGATTAAAGAACAGAAATGACAAAAACTTAAGCAAGAGAACACTTGCGAGAACAGCAAGCATCGCCGCCGCCTGAATGACAAGAGCAATAGTCGCAGGCCTTGCCCGAACATCAAAACTCATCAAACCCCGAATTTTAATTAAAATACTCGCTAAAATAGCGAAACTCTTCTCACACTTCACACCACAAGCCTTATGACAAAGACAAACAGACCCAATTTAGGACATTTACACAAAACCCTGGGGAATATTTTTTGAAGCAGAAGGCCGTCAGATTTAAAGAAATATTAAGCTGGAATAGCCAATACTTTATAAGTTAAATCTTTGGATTTTTTAGTTTTACCTGCACGAGAAGGCACATGACAAAGATTGCAAACATACTTTTGATTTAAATCATAACTGCTGACAATAAAACTACCCCCGCAACAATTACAATTTTGCATTTTCAACATCTTGCTTTCAACAAAACGAATTAATGTCCAAGCACGCGTGAGCGACAACACCAAGTCATCCTCACCCTCATGCTCAACCTGCTGCAAATAAAGACTGTAAGATTTAATAATTGCGTAAATACCACGCTCATCAGTGTAATCCACCATGAATTTGTAAATATTAAAGAAAATTGACGAGTGAATATTAGGCTGCCAAGTCAAAAACCAGTCAGTAGAAAATGGGAGCATTCCTTTTGGAGGTGAAACACCCTTCAACTCCTTATATAGCTTGATTAGACGCTCTCGAGAAAGCGTTGTTTGAGACTCAAGTAATTGCAACCTTGCACCCAACTTAATCATTCTGATGGCCAACTGGATTTGCTCAGCCTCATTGACTACACTTTTTTTCTCCATCACCACCCCAACCCAAAGTCAATCGCAAGCAAAAAATTAAACCTCAACAGCAGCTAATTCTGCATTTTGACCAGCCATCAAAATCGCCGTGTGCAAATGCGCCTGCGCACGATCTTTAGTGTAACTTGTCAACATTCCTAAAATAGCACTATCATCAAAACGAAAGCGTGCCAACATCATGTTAACACTACTTAACTTAACCAACTGCAGATTGCTCAACCCCTCTAGCAAGTCAGCAATATCCTTACTAATACCCAAACGAAAAATCGCAGTTGCTTTATCAGCACGAATTAACTGCTGAGCCAACATCAGGTAATTCAAGTTAGCATCTTTAATTTCTGCCATTATTTCAGCTTCATTCATCGTAAATTCCATATATTTTAAAGGCGGAGTTGTCGCGTGAATTTATTTTCATATTTTTAATAATCATTAACAATTGGATAAATTCTTTTTTTTAATAAAGAAAAATATGTATAAATAAATAAGATTTTGTCTTACAAATAAATTTACACAATCCAAAAAAATAAAATATAAACTTCAACTTTATTTAAATAATTCTTAAATTCTTACAAAAAATTAGTAATTAAATCTAGTATAAATTATCCCTCATTAACTTACAAAGTTCCACCTTAAATAGATTTAGCTTATTACCTACAATACTAGCAAGCGGATTGGCGCTTTATAAATTAAAGCCAGCTAAAGCTACTCAAAAAAAAAATTTAAATTGTTGTATTTTATATATTTTTGGGGCTGTCCTAGATAACTAGCCCATATATTGTTTAACCAATTGTTTTAATTGCAATAACTGTGCTTGCGGTGTTGGGTTATTAAAACGCCACTCGCACTCCTTCAAAAACAGCTCAAAATTAGCCTTTGGAACACCA
>JAVKLV010000010.1:0-6474 GCA_031538905.1 Methylotenera sp.
CCAATCAAATCTGCTGCACATCTAGCCGTTGTGCCAGCAACAAAATGTTCAATTAACCTCGACTGCTTAGCTGAATTTAATCTGCTCTTTCTCATGACGTCCTTATAACATTTTATGTGTTATCTAGGACAGCCCCAAAAGATTTAATGTCGCGGCATTATCTAGAGTAGCCCAAAAAAGATTATTGAGCGCACTCAAAATGAGTTTGCCATTGTCATGAGTCGTCTCACCCGCTCTTCAGTTTTAGGGTGGGTACTAAACAAACTATCAAAAGACACGCCCGCCAAAGGGTTCACAATCATCATCTGCCCTGTTTCCGGGTGCGCTTCAGCAGTGGGATTATGAACACGATGCGCATACTCGCTGATTTTTTGTAGCGCACTTGCGAGCGCCTTCGGGTCGCGACTGATTTCAGCCCCCACGCGATCAGCTTCAAACTCGCGCGAACGTGAAATAGCCATTTGTATGAGCGATGCCGCCATGGGCGCTAACAACATCATCAACATGGCAACCAATGGATGCGCATTGCGCTCACCATTACCTCCTCGCCCCGCGCCAAGCAACATGGCAAAACTGGCAATGGCCGAAATAGCCCCTGCAATGGTGGCTGAAATTGTTGAAATGAGCGTATCACGATGTTTGATATGCGCAAGCTCATGCGCCATCACACCGCGCAACTCACGCTCGCTTAAGGCTTCCATAATGCCTGTGGTTGCAGCCACAGCAGCATTTTCAGGATTACGCCCCGTAGCAAACGCATTGGGCTGCGCTTCGTCAATCACATACACTCTGGGCATGGGCAATTGTGCATTTTCAGCCAACATTTTCACCATGGTGTAATAGCTACGAAACTGCATATTGTCTGCCGTCACTTCTTTTGCGCCGTACATTTTAAGTACCGCCTGATCTGAAAACCAATACGCTTAAAAATTCATCCCTGCCGCCATGATAAGCGCCATCATCATGCCGCCACGCCCACCCATTGCCGCACCAACTGCGCCAAATAAAGCCACAATCGCCGCCATTAGCACGGCTGTTTTTAACCAATTACCCAACATAAAAAACTCCTTTTTCTAAGCGTGTATTTTTAAAAGTGATACTTCATAACACAGTAGATGATGACTCACCATTAAATTTCAAGAAAAAATCAACCTTTTACACTCTCGTCACTCTTCTAAAGCTTGCGGCTTCAATTTTAAACAAGCGTAAGCCTTCAAATTTGCCCGCCAAAATAATCGCCTACCTCTATATGATGCCCTTGCACAAAAGCTTGTGCGCTCAAACGCTTGCCACCCGGCGCTTGTAGCTCGGCGATATGAAGCAAGCCTTCGCCACAACCCACCACCAGCCCATCATGCACAGCGACAATTTCGCCCGGCTTGGCGTTGCCTGCCTTTGCAACTGCCATCCAAATACGGCAAACCTCTCCTTTAAGCACACTCTGCGCAACAGGAAAAGGGTTAAAAGCACGCACCTGGCGTGAGATTTCAATCGCTTTTTTTTGCCAATCAATGGCGGCTTCAGATTTTTCTAGTTTATGCGCATAAGTCACCAGCGACTCATCTTGCGGCGTGGCGGCTAGCGCGCCCGTTATCTCGAGCTCTGCCAAGGCTTCTACCATCAGCTTGGCACCCATGTTACTTAACGCATCATGAAGCGTTTGGGTGGTGTCAGTATCGCTTATAGCTACCACCCCTCGGCTCACCATGGCGCCCGCATCTAACGCAGGCACAACCTCCATAATTGTCACGCCAGTTTCTTTATCGCCCATCAAAATGGACCGATGAATAGGCGCAGCACCGCGCCAACGCGGCAACAAAGATGCATGGATGTTATAGCAGCCAAATCTTGGCATTTCAAGCACAGTTTTTGGAATAATCAGTCCGTAAGCCGCAACTATCATCACATCAGCCCCCACGTTTTTTATGTGCGTCTGAATCGTAGGGTCTTTAAGATTTTCTGGCTGAAAAATAGATAAGCCATGCTCCTTGGCCAAGGTTTTTACAGGACTTACCTTGAGCTTCATACCACGCCCTGCGGGCCTATCTGGCTGTGTCAACACCATCACAACTTGATGCCCCGCCTCTATTAAGCTAGCCAAAGCGGGGACTGCAAAATCTGGCGTACCGGCAAATATGATGTTCAATGATTTTTTTCCTATTGAATGACCTAAACCGCTATTTTCTAAATTACTACTTTAAAGCGCAGTCCGATATTTTTTACTGAAGGATTTTAAAGTACTCAAGATTTTTAGTATAACATTCATGCTCTTGGCAAGCAGGCATGGCTAACCAATTCTTTTTACACGACGGCGCCACCTTCATTTATTGACTGTAATTTTTACATTTTTTACATTGACTTTGATATTGGCTTTATATTGGTTTTATCTTGATTCAACTCAAACACATTACACTCGCACGTGGCTTAAAAGTGCTTATTCAAGGCGCGTCTTTACAGCTTCATCCCGGGCATAAAGTTGGTTTAACCGGTGCAAATGGCGCTGGAAAATCTTCACTATTTGCCTTACTGCGCGGCGAAATTCAAGCAGAATCAGGGCACTTAGAAATGCCTGCAAGCTGGGTTATTGCCCATGTGGCGCAAGAAACGCCGGCATTTGCGACACCTGCGATTGAGTTTGTTTTAGACGGTGACATTGAGCTACGTAAAATTGAAACCGCCCTCGCTGATGCACAAACACATGGCAAAGGTGAGCTCATTGGCGAGCTTCATCATCGACTCATGGATATTGAGGGTTACAGCGCCAAAGCGCGCGCCGCAGAATTACTTATTGGCTTAGGTTTTAGCCAAGACAATTTGGCGCAGCCAGTGTCAACTTTTTCTGGGGGCTGGCGCGTGCGCTTAAATTTGGCGCGTGCTTTAATGTGCCGCTCTGATTTACTTTTGCTCGATGAGCCAACCAATCACTTAGATTTAGATGCGGTTATTTGGCTTGAATCTTGGCTACAAAGTTACCGTGGCACATTGTTGCTGATTTCGCATGACAGAGAGTTTCTTGATGCCATTGTCAACCACATTCTGCATATCGAGCAGCAAGCGCTCACGCTTTATCGCGGCACTTACTCCGACTTTGAACGTCAGCGCGCTGAAAAACTGGTTTTACAGCAGTCTATGTTTGAAAAACAACAACGAAAAGTTGCCCACTTACATCGCTATATTGACCGCTTTAGAGCACAAGCCACCAAGGCACGTCAAGCACAAAGCCGCATCAAAGCGCTTGAACGCATGGAGATAATTTCAGCCGCGCATATTGACTCACAATTTAGCTTTGAATTTAGAGTGCCTATCGCAGCCCCTGACCCTTTATTGGTGCTCGATGAAATGTCAGTGGGCTATCAAAATACCGCCTTAATTAAAAACATTGCTTTCACCATTAGGCCGGGCGAGCGTTTAGGCCTATTGGGCCGTAATGGGGCAGGAAAAACCACTTTAATTAAACTGCTTGCTAAAGAATTAAGCGCTTTAAGCGGCAAACGCGTTGAGGGCAAAGAGTT
Organism: Methylotenera sp.; assembly: GCA_031538905.1. Classification (GTDB taxonomy): domain Bacteria; phylum Pseudomonadota; class Gammaproteobacteria; order Burkholderiales; family Methylophilaceae; genus Methylotenera. The sequence goes on from JAVKLV010000010.1 coordinate 3,513, forward strand.
AAACATTGGCTATTTTGCGCAACATCAGCTTGAGCAGCTACGCCAAGACGAGTCTCCTTTGCAACACATGATGACGCTAGACCCCCTCACCCGCGAGCAAGAGCACCTTAATTACCTGGGTGGCTTTGACTTTAAAGGCGACATGGCGCGCGCACCATGCGTGAATTTTTCAGGGGGTGAAAAGTCACGCCTGGCTTTGGCCTTACTCATCTGGACGCGACCTAATTTATTGTTACTCGATGAGCCAACCAATCATTTAGACCTCGAAATGCGCCACGCTTTAACTCTGGCACTACAAGATTATGAAGGAGGCGTGGTATTGGTTTCACATGACAGAGCCCTATTGCGCGCCACCTGTGATGAGTTCATTTTAATTGCCGATGGCAAAGCCGAAGCCTTTGAAGGTGATTTAGAAGGATACAGCCAATGGCTCAACGAACAGCGCTTAAAAGAAAAAAACTCAAGACAAGCGGCGATTGAAATCAATGCTTCCACCGAAAAAACAAACAAGCATGACCGCGCCGCAAACAAAGCCGAAAGGCAATCCAGAATCGCCGAACGTAGACCGCTCGTTAAAGAGCTTGAGCAATTAGAGCTGAATATCAACGCATGGCAAGCTGATAAAAAAACGTGTGATGATCACTTAAGTGACAGCGCACTTTATGCCGCAGCGAATAAAACGGAGTTGCAACAACTTTTGAAAAAACAAGCCACATTAGTAAGCCAAATAGAAGCCGCTGAAGATCGCTGGCTATTATTACAAGAAATGCTCGAAGCAATGCCCGCTATCAATTAAATTAAACTGTTTATTTAAATCAATGTATTCAAAATCAATGTATTCAAAATCAAAAGGCTCATGATGGATATTCAATACTCAAAACGCATCAAACTCTTGCACGCGTTGTGCATGACCGAAACCTTGCGTGACGACGAAGTAAAACCCAATATAGATTTAGCGCAGTATGATGCATTGGTTTCGGCAGAGTATTTAAGTTGCTATATCACGTACAAAGCCATTCAGGCGGCGGAGCGCTCACCACTCGCAGAGCGCTCTGAAAACTTTGATATGCTGAGTGTTTATCATGCTTACGCGCTGTTCGTTTACGCATTTTTTACAACACCACTTACGCAAGAAGATATTTCACCCAACTTTCAAACTGCGCAAATCAGCATAGCTAAAACACTATTTTCTGGTCTGCCCGATGCTCAATTGATTGAAACAATTGAATCAAGCCTACATAAATTTCAGTTAATTGCTGATGCACAAGTGCCTCATTGGAATGAGTTTAGAGAAAACTTAGATAAGCTCACTATCGCCTTTATTGTCGCTGGCACAGACGATGACAGCCCGCATAATAAAGAGGAAATTATCCCGTTATTTGGTCAGCTTTTAAGTCAGCTGTGCGAGGCTTTTGAGAGCGCGTAATTTCAGAACGGGTAAATAGAAATTAAAATTTTAAGATATAATCTTGCGCTAGATTTTATAAATGACTAGATTTTTTACAGATGACGTAAGTGGCTTTAAAAAAGACGCTTCAAATCATTGAAGTGTGCTTCACTGACAGGCTTAAATTAGAAAGTTTGATTAAGATATTTTAGGCATAATTTTAGATAATTTTTAAGGAGGCAAGCATGGCAAATTTATTAGATCAGCTTAAAGCAATGACCACAATCGTTGCTGATACGGGTGATGTTGAGGCAATTAAAGCGGTTAAACCAGTTGATGCAACAACTAATCCATCATTAGTTTTAAAAGCAAGTCAATTGCCCCAATACGCCGCATTGATTGACACCGCGATTGCTTATGCAAAAGCGCAAGGTGGCACAAAAGCACAACAAATCGATAATGCTGCTGACAAATTGGCCGTGTTAATTGGTACAGAAATCACCAAAGAAGTCCCTGGTCGCATTTCAACCGAAGTTGATGCGCGCTTATCTTTTAATTTAAATGCAATGGTCGCCAAGGGTCGCAAACTGATTAAACTTTACGAAGAGTCTGGCGTAAGCAAAGACCGCGTGTTGATTAAGCTCGCTTCAACATGGGAAGGCATTAAAGCAGGTGAGATTCTTGAAAAAGAAGGCATTCAATGCAACCTCACGCTTTTATTTGGTTTTGGTCAAGCACGTGCCTGCGCTGAAGCTGGCGTATTTTTAATCTCACCTTTTGTTGGCCGCATTTTAGATTGGTACAAAGCTAAAAACCCAAGCACAGAATACACACAAGAAACAGACCCTGGCGTGGTTTCAGTGCGTGCTATCTATCAATACTACAAAGAGCATGGCTACAAAACAGTGGTTATGGGCGCATCATTTCGCAACACGGGTGAGTTAATTGCGCTTGCTGGTTGTGACCGCTTAACAGTATCACCAAACTTATTGCAAGACTTAGCCGCCACGGAAGGCACATTGAAGCAAGTGCTTAAAGACAACGGCGCATCAAAAACAGCGCCTGCAAAAATGACAGAAGAAGAGTTCCGCTTTGAACTAAATCAAGATGCCATGGCGACAGAAAAATTAGCGGAAGGCATCCGCGGTTTTGTGGCAGATCAAAACAAACTTGAAGCCGCACTCAGCGAAAGATTGTAAGCCTTCAGCCTTTGATTTTAAGCGTAATCTTACAAGTTTAGAATTGACATCTCATCGCTGGGCATTTACTATTGAATGTCCAGCTTTTAATGTAATACCTGCTTTGCAATGTAGTAAAATTGCAGCATTAAATTTACATTTCGGTCATTAAATATGGCTGATGTGAATGATTTGTTACTTAGAAATTAACAAATCACCTTTTAACACTCTAAAAAATTATTTAACGGAGAAACACCATGGCATTAACCCAAATGGCATTAGATTCACTTGATTTTGACGGCACCGTCGCTTTAGCAGCTAAAGTTGCTCCACACGTAGATATCTTGGAAATTGGTACACCGTGCATCAAGCACAACGGTATTAAATTATTAGAAAC
>JAVKLV010000011.1:0-17224 GCA_031538905.1 Methylotenera sp.
AGCCAAGCGACATATGCGTAAATTTAATGGTGTTCCAAAGGCTAATTTTGAGCTGTTTTTGAAGGAGTGCGAGTGGCGTTTTAATAACCCAACACCGCAAGCACAGTTATTGCAATTAAAACAATGGGTTAAACAATATATTGGCTAGTTATCTAGGACAGCCCCAAAATTTTTTAGCGCTTTTTAATGGATAGTTTTTTAATGTATTGCCTTTAATCAGGCTTGGTTAAGCTAATTTACCATTTAATTGCGTAATGATTTAATTGGGCTGACTTGCAATGTTCACCGTGCTGGCATTTAAGCATAGCCTGTTTGCAAGTGGCTTAAAATACTCAACTCTTTAATTAAACCTCTCAATGATGCAGGGACTTGTGCTTTGATAAGCAATACTTCACACCCTGATGCTGATTCACTAAACTCTCTTTGGGTAATGTTAGATACTGAGGATCAGTGGAAGGCATTTAGCCAGCCTGTTGGTGATGGTGCTAATCAAGCGCTTGTTCAGTCTAGCTTGTTGCTAGATGGCTTACGCTGCGCGGCTTGCTCTGGTATTGTGGAGCGCGGCTTGAGCGCGCTGCCGGGGGTTGTCAGTGCGCGCGTGAGCCTTTCAAAAAATCGCGCTGTGGTGGTGTGGAGACCTGAAAAAACACGACCTTCTAAAATTTTAGCGGCGATTCATGCCTTGGGTTATCGTGCTATTCCTGCTTCGCAAAACGAAAGTCATCTGAGCGCTACTCAAAAAAGTCGTGCTGCTTTTTGGCGTTGGCTAGTGGCTGGTTTTTCGATGATGCAAGTGATGATGTATGCCAGCCCAAGCTATTTTACAAAGGCGGGAGACATCACCCCTGACTTGCTTCTTTTGTTAAATTGGGCTTCTTGGCTACTCACTTTACCAGTCTTGATGTTTTCGAGCAGCCCCTTTTTTAGTCAGGCATTGCGTGATTTGAAACAAGGTCAAATTAGCATGGATTTGCCGGTTGCAATGGGTATTGCCATGACCTTTGTAGTAAGCTCTGCGGCTACTTTTGACCCAAGCGGCTGGTGGGGCGATAAGGTTTATTTTGACTCGCTCACAATGTTTGTATTCTTTTTGCTTTCTGCGCGTTTAATCGAGGTTAAATTACATAGCAAAACGCTTGGTGCAATGGAGGTTTTGCTTAGTCGTATTCCAGAGAGTATTGAGCGCCAAAATGCCGATGGCAGTTTTACGCGGGTGTTAAATAGTCAATTAAAAGTGGGTGATATTGCGCGTGTGCACCTTGGCGAGGCTTTTCCTGCCGATGGTAAGCTTGTTTTTGGCGATACGCGCGCTGATGAATCATTATTAACAGGTGAATTCACCCCGGTTTCAAAAAGCATTCATGACAATGTTGTGGCGGGCAGTTATAACCTTGGTCAAACGGTTCATATGGCAGTAGAAGTCATGGGCGAATCCACACGTTATGGGCAACTTATTCAGCTGATTAACCAGGCGGCTATTGAAAAGCCAAGACTTTCACAATTGGCAGACCGTGTTGCCCGACCTTTTTTAATGATGGTGATATTAAGTGCCTTAGCGGCGGCGGCATTGTTATGGAACGTTGACCATGCCCGTGCTTTAATGACTGCCGCGGCGGTGCTCATTGTAACCTGCCCTTGCGCACTTTCTTTAGCAACTCCGGCGGCAATGCTAGCTAGCGCGGGGGCTTTTTTAAAGCGCGGCATTCTCATTAGGCGTTTGCAAGCGATTGAAAGTATTGCAGATATTGACACGGTTATTTTCGATAAAACTGGCACGCTCACACTCGATCATATTGAGATGAAGTCTATTCGTTGTAGGTCAGGGTTGTCTGAAAGCATGATGTTGGCTATAGCGGCAACACTTGCACGACATTCTATGCATCCAGTTTCACGCGCTTTGGTGGGCGCTTATCAACAAGCGCCTCAATATACTAAAGCCGTTCAACTTTTTGATATTAAAGAAATAATTGGATCTGGCTTGAGCGCCAGATTAAATACTGATCCATTTTTTAAAGGTGTGCTTGGCGAAAGCATTCAGTTAGGTTCGGCCAAGTTTTGTGGGGTTGATAAGCTTTGTGCTGTTGATTTTTTAAGGGAGTCTTCTCAACAAGTATTTTTAGCAGACGAGCAAGGCTGGCTTGCCACTTTTGATTTGCAAGAAGCCCTTAAGCCTCATGTAGCCGTTGTAATCAAGTGGCTTCAAGATGCTCATTTGCAGGTAGAGTTGCTATCGGGCGATCAGGCGCACACGGTTTCAAGCACTGCTCATGAGATTGGCATTACGCAATTTCAGGCTGCGTGCAGCCCACAAGACAAGTTGTCGCGTTTACAAGTGCTTAAGCAGCAAAATAAAAAAATCTTGATGGTGGGAGATGGTTTAAACGATGGGCCGATACTGGCAAGTGCGCACGTGTCGATTGCAATGGGCAAAGGCGTGCCTTTGGCGCTTGCGCATGCCGATTACATTTTGCTCAATGGCGATATTGGTCAGATTCCGCAGCTCATGAGCCATGCACGAAAAACCATGACGATTATCAAGCAAAATATCGCATGGGCTGTTGTTTACAATATGGTATGTATTCCGCTGGCATTTTTTGGCATACTCTCGGCTTGGCTAGCGGGGCTTGGCATGGCGGTCAGCTCGCTTATTGTGCTTGCTAATGCATTACGCTTAACGACTTTTTCAGCTTCACCTAACCTTAAGTTTAAATAAAAGCGCAGGTCAAAAATGGATATTTTATTTGTTCTTATTCCTCTTTCCGTGCTGATGGCGCTTGTTGTGCTAGGCGGCTTATGGTGGGCTGTTTATGGCGGGCAGTTTGAAGATATCGAAGAAGAAGGGCGGCGTATTTTTGAAGAAGACCTTGAAGAGTAAGCTCCTATTGTTGAACAATATCAAGAGTGCATATGCGCAAAGTCAGCGGCACTTGATTTATATTATTCGTGGTGTTTTGAATGCATACAGCGCTCATTTATAGTGCCCTGTTAATGGGATTGGCAGGCGGTCCTCACTGTGTTGCTATGTGCGGTGCGGCGTGCGCTTCTTTTACACAAGCCTCTCAAAAACCTCATGCGATTTATTTCTATCATGTTGGTCGTTTTTGTGGCTATGCCTTGCTGGGCGCGATCGCCACTTTTGCTATGCAAGGCATAGCTTGGCTTTCAAGCTATAGCGCCACGCTTCATCCAGTTTGGACATTTTTTCATATCTTAGTCTTTTTTTGGGGGATGATTTTGCTGATTTATGCACGTCAACCGATTTGGGTTGATGTGGCTGGGCGCAGCGTTTGGCTATATGTGAACAAGCTAAGTTTAGTGCATGGGGGCTACTTTTATATTGGTATGCTTTGGGCCTTGATGCCTTGTGGCTTGCTTTACTCTGCGCTTGTGATGGCGTCATTCAACGGTCATCCATTAGGGGGCGCTTTAAGTATGGCGGCTTTTGCAATGGGCTCGTCCCTCTGGTTGTTTTGCGCGCCGTGGTTGTGGTTAAAATTGAAAGCAACTTCTGCAGAATTTTACGGCATGAGGCTTGCAGGTTTGTTATTAAGTGGCGCTAGCGCTTGGGCTATTTGGATGTCGATTACGCATCATGCTAAGGTGTGGTGTATGTAAAAAAACTTAATATCGGCAATAGCATCAAGCCCTCTTTTTCGGTGTTCCAAGCCAAGTAGCCTTGATTGCCACGAGCTAGCAATACAGGTTCACCTGCGGCGCCTGAGCTACTTGCCAGTAATTTTATTTGAGACCAATTTTTGCCGCCATCCTCTGAATACATTGCCTGAACCAAGCTATTTTCAGTTTCAGTTTCAGTTTCTCGCCAAGCCAGCCAAACCTGTTCACCTACACTCAATAGTGCTGGATGCGCGGCTTGCCTTTGATGATTGCCAAATCGTTTTGCTGGTGAAGAAACCCAGGCTTGTCCATCCATACGCGCATAAAATAGACTGGCACTTTTTTCTGCATGATCGTCATCTCCATCAAACCATGCCATGTGATACCCCCACCAATCTTTACCTTCACCCCCTGTTGCCAATCCTACCCCTTGATGTGAGCAAGTGTTTACTTTTTTGCGTTCAAAATTTATACGATGAATGGCTGGCTTTTCACTCGCTTGCGTGGGTATTTCTGCAATAACATGACCGTGCTCGCCATTTTCAAATAGATGTTGCCACATGGCAACCACCGTGCCATCTGGCTTATTACGCATCGCAATACTGCAAAATTCACAGCAGTTTTCTGCAAGATTGAGCTTAGGGGTAAAGTGTTGTCCTTGATCGGCTGAGCGTGCGTAATCAACACTCGTAAAATCGCCGCGCTTATTTTTCCATAATACGGTGATATTGCCCTGCGGCGATAAATTGATATCCTCAAGCCAAAGCGTGTCTTGGCTTTTGTTTTCATAAATAATATAGGGTTTTTCAAATGATTGTGCGCTATCGATAGAGCGTGTGAACCACACCTGGCTTGAAAATGGTATTGTTTGTGTTGCCACCCACGTGACATAAACATAACCTTCTTGGCTCGCGGCAACTTTAGGCTGCAAGCTGCCAATAGCTTCTATTTTTTTTTGGTTAATTGGTATTCTTTGAGAGAAACTTTTGCCTAAATTAAGGCTTAAGTCTAAGTAGACTATGCCGGCTTTTTCTGTGGCTCGAAAGAGCTTGCCTTGGGCATTTAAAGCAAGGCTTATCGACAAAGAAGGGGTTGTTTTGGCTAAAGTGTTTTCATCAGCAAGCGCTAAAAAAGAAGCGCATAAACAGGCAATATAGGGCAATAAAATGAATAATCTTTTTTTCATTACATCTGCTGTTTACATCAGGTATTGAGCGCTACAAGACATTTAAATTGAACAGATTGTGAGCCCAAACGCATTGATTTAAAAAATAATTTCAATTGAACTTTTACAAAAAACTGGCGTGCTTGTCATTGATAAATCTTGTCATTGATAAATAATGATGAGGTGTGATTACTGGGCGAGTGTAGGGTCGGTAACAAAGCCTATTTTAAGTAAACCTGTTTTTGCTGCGCCCGACATCACAATCGCGACGTTTTCATAAGGGGTTAGTTTGTCAGCTTTGATGTGCACTTCGGGCTGTGGGTTTTTTTTAGCCTCAATGGCAAAGCGCTCTGGTAATGAGTCTTTAGCGACGAGCGCACCATTCCAAAATAAGCTCCCATCTTGGCGAATAGCCAATTCAATGTGTTCTGGCTTGGTGATATTGGGCGTGTTAGAAGCTTTGGGTAAGTCAATTTTTACCGAGTGAGTAAGTAGTGGGGCGGTAATAATAAAAATCACCAGCAGCACTAACATGACATCGACTAATGGCACGACATTGACTTCTGCTTTTGTAGCGTGGTGAGTGTGTGAATTCAAGCTGCCAAAACTCATGATAAGTTGCCTGCTGCGTCTGTGTTGGCTTGGCTTTCTGCGCCTACGGTGAGCATGACAAATAAGTCGTGTGCAAACGCATCTAGCTTTGCAAGCCACATACGGTTGCGACGATTAAAGGCATTGTAAGCAAACACCGCTGGAATCGCCACAGCCAAACCAATGGCCGTCATAATTAAGGCTTCACCCACGGGGCCTGCGACTTTGTCAAGTGTGCCTTGGCCAGAAAGCCCGATATTGATCAGGGCATGATATATCGCCCACACTGTTCCAAATAGCCCAACATAAGGCGAAGCTGAAGCGGCAGAAGCTAAAACAGTTAAGCCATTTTCGCCGCGCGCGGACTCTTGATCAATGCCATTTCTTAATGTGCGGGTCATAAATTCTGCCCCACCTCCTGCTGCAGCTAATTTTTGTAGACCTTGCTGATGCGCTTTTTTGAGCGCTTCGAGCCCCTGGTTTGCTAAGTTTGAAAACGCGTTGTCAGGCTTATTTTTTTGCAAGATTAACTGTAAGCTTTCAATGGAGTGCGCTTGCCAAAAATTTTCTAAAAACACCTTTGCCCGCCTTGCCTCTAGCCAATTTGCTAACGCTTTAGTCACAATTAAATACCAACTTGCAACCGATAAAATGAGTAGAAATACTAATACCGTTTTGCCGACTGTATCAACATTAGCAATAAAATTTGCAATACCTAGCTCTTGTGACATATTAAAATACCTCTAAAAATAACGATTAAATCATTAGTTTAAAATAAAATCCAACGGTTGTAGTGCCAAGGCGCGCACAGGCTTGCCTTCAAGCGTGGCAGGGTTGCAGTGCCAGCTTTTTACGGCAGCTAATCCTGCCTCATCTAAACGCTTAAAGCCAGAGCTTTCGACAACTTTGGCTGAGGCGACTTTGCCTGACTCGTCCAGCTCAACTTTTAATTTAACCTGCCCCTGTTCGCCTAATCGGCGAGATATCAGTGGGTAATTGGGTGCACTGCGATCAGGGCAAACTAACGACAGCTCTGATGTGATGACAATAGGCTGGGCAGGTTTGGCTGGCTCCGATGTTTCATGAGGCTTTTCTACCAAAGGTTGTGGTGCTAATGTGGCAGGCGTGCTTGGGGAGGTAACATGGGTTTCACTCACCAAGACTTCTGTGGGCTGAGGCTTTGTCACTGGCTGTTCTTTAACTAAATTCAATTTTTTTGGAGGAGGCTTGACTGGCTCAGGCGGCGGTGTTACTTGTTTTTTTGCTGGCGGGTTGACCATTTCAACAAACAAAGTAATCGCCTCTTGAGGGGGTGAAACTAATTTGTAACTCATTGCCAAATAAAATAAGCCGCCATGCAAGGCAAGCACAATAGACAAGCCTACAATTTTTTTTATTTTATCTTCAGACATTGAGTGATTGATTTCCAATTGAAGCTTTCAGTCAAATTGATATGAGGCTTAATTTGAAGCTATGTGTAACTTAAGCCAGCTAATTCAAGCCGAGAAAATTTCGAGCTGTCGGAATATAGCGCAATACCCAGCGTTCAACAAGCAACGTCAACATTAAACTCAATCCAAGAAAAGGCAAAGCCACGGACAATAAAACGATGATTACAATAAGGTAGGGCGCTAGAGAAGCATTTGCGCGCGCAGGCGGCGCGCCCAGTGTGCCAGTTAAGCGTCTGCGCCACCAAAGCACCGTTGCGCTTACTGATAATAAAACAAGACCGAGCGCCGCAATTAACCCAAGTAGCTGGTTGAGCCAGCCAAACAATTGCCCTTCGTGAATGGCAATGCCGTAGCCGATAATCCGGTCAAGCAATGGGCGATCTGCAAAGTTTTTTCTTGATTGAATTGTACCGTCTTGTGCATTTAACGTTAAGTCAACGCGCAAAGGGCGATTTTGTGCTTTAGAGCTTGCCGCCCAGCTTGGCGATTTTTTAGAGGGCGGTGAAATTAAAACTGGGGCGGCTAAATTTAAAGCTTGCACTGAGCCCACTAAGGAATTTAAAGGCCGGTAGTCAGCCTCATGCGGCGCCATTTCATGGGGATGCTGATGCTTATTCATGTCTTGTTGAACGCTTATATGGGCTTCATGTTCGGCATGATCTGTATCCATGCCCGATATTGTTGCCGATTGGCGCTTGACGGGCGCTGAAGATGGACCTGTTGACCAGTCTTGCGCAACCACTTTGCCCGCATTTAACTGGCGAACCTCTTTTAATAAGCCTCCCCATGACTTAGCCCACGGAAGACCAGAGAGCAGCAAGAATAGGGCAAAAAATGAAATCCAAAAGCCAGTGACCGCGTGTAAGTCACGCCAAAATGTGCGCGAGGTTTTAGTTATTCTTGGGTAGAGAATGCCCGCCAGACTGTTGATATTGCTTGGCCACCATAAATAGAGCCCTGTGATAATCATCACAATTGCCCAAGATGCCGCTAACTCAACTAAATTAGAACCCCTGTCGCCAATGAGAAGATTGCCATGCAGGCGATGCACGACATTCATGAGTTTGCCGTCTTCTTGCTCTATTTTTAGCACTTTTAAAGTATGCGGATGAATATAAACGCGTGTCAGCTCCCCTTGCTTTTTTACCAGCACCTGAACTGCCGAACTTGATGTTTCAGGCAGTTCGTAAGCATTCAGTTGAGCATCAGGCACTGCGCGGAGTGCCGCCATTACCTGCGCTTCAGGGCTGGCGCGTTCGCCGCTGATTGCAAGGTGGCTATACGGCTTGAAAAGTGTGGTTTCTACTTGCGGTTTAAAGAGATAAATTGCCCCAGTGATAGCAAGTACGATGATGAAAGGGATGCAAAAAAGACCCGCATAAAAATGCCAGCGCCAAATGGTTTGATACATAATAATTTTCCTGAATGAGGCTAAATTTTAACTAATAATCAAACCTAGCACTAGCAAACCATGTGCGCTGTGGGTAAGGGTTTGGATTGACGTAATACTTAAAGTTGTTGAGATTATTCACGCCCAAGGCCGCTGTCCATTTATCTGCCACCTTGTAAGTAGCTTTTGCGTCTAATACAAAGTAATGGCTCACTGCGCCATATACATTTGGGTTTACGTCAACATATTTTTTATTCACAGTGTCGTACAGCTGGTTATGTTGACGCCCGCTGTAGCGCCCCGCCAAGCTTAAAGAAAGCTTGTCATTCGCCCGATATACTCCCATCAGCGTTGCTCGCCAATCTGGAATACGTGGTTGATCGGTGCCGACTAAATCTGGATTTTTGCTATTTTGAGTAATGATTGAGTCTGTGTATGTGATGCTGCCAGTGAAGTCAAAGCGATTGATCCATACATCATTTAGCTGAATAGAAGATTCAAGCCCACGCGTGCGCACGCGATCTACATTTTGTATGCTTTTAACTTGAAAGCCGGGCAGGCTGATCAAGTCTGTTTGACTGATTAACGCATCTTCTTTGTCTTCGTAGAAAAATGACGTTCTCCACAAGCCTGTGCCGATTAAGCGCTCTAGGCTAAGCTCAAAAGAGTTTGCGCGCTCAGGTTTTAAGTGAGGGTCATTTGTTTTTGCTAAGTTAAAAGGGGCTGGAAAGCTGGCAATTTGCGCTGCGGTTGCATTTGCGCCTGCGAGCGTTGTAATGCCGACATTGGTGAAAAGCTCACCCACGGTTGGAAAGCGCACACCTTGGCCGTAAGCGCCACGAACAGACCACTCTGAATTAACTTGATACGCAAGTGAAGTCTTGGGCGAAAACGCATAAATAGTGCGATCTGCGTATGCAACATTGGACCCTGCGGCAAAATTGCTTCCATTAGAAGCGTCCCACTTCTCCCAGCGGCCGCCTGCTTGCCACCTCCAGTCAGGGTTGATCTGCCACGAGTCTTGCACATAGAAAGCTTGTGTTTGCGTTTTTCCTCTTGAGCTTTGGCTTAACGCCCCAGGCGCACTTTCTCGCCAGTCTTGACCAGTTAATACATTATAAGTGTCTGTTTTGGTTTGATAATTGTCGTAATGATAGCCAAAGCTGACTTGGTGTTTACTTTTTGGGCGCCAGTCTCCCCGTAAATCGAGCGTTTTCCAGCCCGTGCCACTTGCGTCAGCTAGGGTGCCGCCAACAGCTGCCGCCCCATCACTTGCATTCGTACCAAAGTTGCCAGAAGAGGCGCGAATAAAGTCTTTATTTTGATTAAAGTAACTTGTAAGCACGCTCCAATCCCAAGTGCCGCCCGTGTGGGTTTTTAAAGAGAGCCCTTGCATGACGTGTGCTTGCTCGGTATTGCTTGAGGCGGGGGCGAGGGCTGTGTAGTACTTGCCGTTAATCTGCAAGCTTTGAAAAGCCCCGCTTCCCCCTGTCCCATAAACGGCATTGCCAGCTAAATCGCTTAAGTAACTTTCACTTCTTTTTTTAGAGTCATTTTGCCAATAGCCCAAAGTGTAGCTAAGGATTGTAGAGGGGGAGATGTCGTATGCGAATTTAATTTTTAGGTGATCTTGAATGGCATGATCTAAACTCGCGGCCGCTGTGATTACTCTTGGGTTGCCAGAGGTGTCAATGTCGGACAAGGCGCCATTTACCTGAGTGAATGTGCCCGCACTCGCTGCGCCCGTTTTAAGTTTTGCTTCCGTAAATGTCATTGGGTGCCCCTGATTATCTAAATGGTCCCCGCTTAAAATAAACGAAAAATCATGATATTTGTTGCCAATAGATGCGCTGCCGTGCTTGCCGTCAAGATATTTGTCTGTGCCATATAGCTTGAAATTTTGTCCAAAGTAGTCGATTTTTGCGTGCGCTTCAAATTTTTCGGGCATTTTGGTTTTCATTAGCACCACGCCGCCAGAAGAGTTGCCTGGATAAAGTGCCGAAAAAGGCCCGTACATCACATCTACACGCTCAATTTCTTCTGGTGAAACCATATTCCAGCGCGGTGCGGTGCTAAAGCTATTGTTTAAAAAGTTAGAGAGTAATAAATCGTCGGCATAGACTGCTGTTTGTGCGCTAGAAATCGAGCTATTCACACGCATCACCAATACGCCGTTAAAATCACCAATATAACGCTCACGTACGTGAATGCTTGGCAAATACTGCAAAGCCTGTGCGGTGGTGACTGCATTGATGCTGTCGCTGATTTGTTTTGCGGTGACGCTTTCAATAGTGGAGGGCGTGTTTTCTGGCGTTGCAGGTTTTTCAGGCGCTGCCGCCTTGACAGCGATAGGCTGTAATTGTGTAGCTGGCAAGTCTTGGCTATGATCCGCCTGCGAAATAGACGCTTCTGCCAAAGCGCTACCGCTAAAAATAACAAGTAAAATACTGATGACTTTTAACATTGAACGCTCCTAATTTTTAGGCAAAATTGTATTGAATAGTGGACTTGAGCGGAATGTGACAATTTGTCGCAGGTTTATCTTAGTAAGGCTTAGCGTATGATCTTGATTCAAGATTTATAATGCAAAAATTAAGCAGTAAAAATAGCTAGAGCAGATTTTTTACTTTTATCTACAGTCTTTAACTTTTGATTTAAATCATTTTTAACTCAAGCTACTTTTCAGCCAATCAGCCAGTGAATAAAGCAATGAATCAAGAAATGAATCAAGCAGTGAATCAAGCAGTGAATCAAGAAATGAATCAAATCTCCCCACATATCTCCAGTGCTACGCGCTTAAATATGCATCGTTTAGTGATGTTGCGTAGCGTTGTGATGTTGAGCTTGAGCTTGGTGATTTTACTGTTATTTAAAGCTTCTGTTTTGATGCTTTATGTACCAATGATAGCGGCCATCGGCGTACTTGGTTTATTGAGTATGCTTGCATGGTGGCAATTAAAAAGCACTGCCCATATATCTCAGCAAGCGCTATTTACACAGTTGCTGGGTGATATTGCTGCATTTTCATTGCTTTTTTATTTTAGTGGCGGTTATAGCAACCCATTTATTTGGATGTATTTGCTGCCAATTACAGTGGCGGCGGTTGCTTTAAGTGCGCTCTATGCTTGGCTTGTTGCTTCTTTAAGTGTGATTTCTTATACCTTGCTGATGTTTTACCATATTCCGCTTTCGCATTTGCATATGCACGCACATCAAGATGCCAAGCTTGATATTCATCTTGTTGGGATGTGGATAGGCTTTGTTGTGAGCGCGGTGATTGTGACTATTTTTATCGCGCGCATTGGCCGAAATTTGCGCGATTATGATCAAAAAATTGCGGATATTCGCGAAAAAGCGTTAGAAAGTGAGCGGATGCTAGCGCTTGGCACATTGGCTACCAGTGCGGCGCATGAGTTAGGCACTCCCCTGGCTACCATGGCGGTTGTGAGTCACGAGCTGATGCAGGAGTATGCTCATCAGCCTGCATTGCTTAACCAGTTAGCTCTTTTGCAAAAGCAGGTGTTGCGTTGCAAAGAGATTTTATCCAGCATTACGCGTCATGCTGGACAGGCGCGGGCGGATGCACATCAAGGCGTGCCGCTAAGAGATTTTTTGTTAGAGGCGATTGAGCGCTGGCGTGACACACGCCCCGCCACGGCGCTTGAAGTGACGATTGATGAAGGCGCGCTTAATCCGTATATCATCATGGACAGAACGTTAACGCAAGCCATACAAAATATATTAGATAATGCTGCCGACGAGTCGCCTGAACGCATATTATTTGATGCGCACTGGAGCGAAAAATTACTTAAAATTCACATTAGAGATTTTGGTCGGGGCTTGACAGCAGAGGCACAAAGTCAATTAGGCACGCCATTTTTCACTTCTAAAAATCAGCAGGGGATGGGCTTGGGCGTGTATTTAACACTAGCTACTTTAGCGCGCTATGATGGCGAACTTCGTTTTAATAACCATGCCACTGGCGGCGTGTTGACCACGGTTCATTTGCCTTTGAAAAAATTACGCTTAGATAAAAACTTAAGTCCAGGTAACAATTTAAGTCCCAATGAACAGGATAAAGAGTAAAAAATGCAGCTTTTAAATGACATTTCTCAAGATGAGAATGAGTTGCCCACTTTGCTTTTGGTTGATGATGACCACGATTTTTTAGATGCCTTAGAGTCCGCCATGCGCAAACGCGGCTTTTTGGTGACACGAGCACATAGCGCTGAAAGCGCTTTTGAAATAGCGCAACATCACCCCCCTGAATTTGCCGTGGTTGACTTGAAAATGTCAGGAAACTCAGGCCTGGTGCTGGTAAGGCAGCTCGCTGCTTTAGGCTGTGGCATACGCATTGTTGTGCTTACCGGGTTTGCGAGCGTTGCAACTGCGGTTGAGGCCATTAAATTGGGCGCCACACATTATTTAGCCAAGCCTGTGGACGCCGATGAAATTGTGTCTGCTTTTGAAAGGCAGCGAGGTGATGATGAAGTGGCGCTTGCCCTTCATCCTTTATCTGTGAGGCGTTTGGAGTGGCAACATATTCAGCGCGTGCTTGCCGAGCATGATGGCAATGTTTCGGCCACGGCGCGCAGTTTAAATATGCACAGGCGCACCTTACAAAGAAAGCTGGGTAAAAATCCAGTAAAAATCTAGCAACAATTTAAAATATCAATAGAATTTAAAATATCAATAAAACTTAAAATAACATCAAGTTAGCCTCGTTCAATGAATTTAAAAAACACGCCCATACAGATGCTCAATGGCTTAACGGCCGAGCAGTTTCTTGCTGAGTACTGGCAAAAAAAGCCTTTATTTGTTAAAAACGCCATACCAAATTTCACAGGCTTATTAAGTCCAAATGCCTTGGCTGGATTGGCTTGTGAAGATGAGGTGCAATCTCGCATTGTGAAGTATCAAAAAGGAACATGGGCTTTAGATTCGGGCCCGTTTGATGAAGAGGTTTTTGCTCACTTAGCTGATAAGACAACGGCGGAAAATCATTGGACCTTGCTTGTTCAGGGCGTTAATCATCATCTGGCGGAAGGGGCGGCTCTTTTGCAGAAGTTTGATTTTATTCCACACGCCAGACTTGATGACTTAATGGTGAGTTACGCACCGCATGAAGGTGGCGTTGGTCCTCATTTTGATAGTTATGATGTATTTTTGTTGCAAGGTCAGGGCAAGCGCCTTTGGCGCATTAGCGAGCAGACTGATTTCACTTTAATTGAAGGTGCGCCTTTGCGTATTTTGCAACATTTTGACACCGCACAAGAGTGGCTGACAGAGCCTGGCGATTTACTTTATTTGCCGCCTCGTATTGCGCATTGGGGTATTGCTGTGGCGGATGCAGGTGTAGATTGCATGACCTACTCGATAGGTTTTCGTGCAGCAAAAAAACAAGAACTTGCAGCTGAATTTTTGGGGTTTATGCAGGATAAATTAAATCAAAATCAAATCCTCTTTGAGGGTATTTATCAAGATGCTGATTTAAGTTTACAGGCGCATCCGGCTGAAATTTGCAGTCAAATGGTAGATAAAGTCAGCACGCATTTGGAGCAAATAGCATGGTCAAAAAATTTGGTGGCCGAGTTTTTAGGGGTTTATCTTTCTGAACCTAAGGTGGATGTTATATTTCAGCCTAATAAAAAAATCGGCGTGCGGGCCTTTAATGAAAAGCTTAAAGCCCAGGGCATTGCGCTTCATTTAAAAAGTCGCATGTTATTTTTTGCAGATAGTTTTTATATGAATGGTGAGGTCGTGCAATTTAAAGGCAAATCCGCAGAAATTTTAATCCACCTTGCGGATGGTCGCGCTATTCAGGGCGTTGATGTTGAAGACTCGTTACTCATGCAGCAACTTTATGATTGGTATATTGCAGGATACTTAAAGTTTTAATTTTTTTAAAGTGTTGATTTTGCCTAATTTTGATTGAGTTTTTTAGCTGAGTGCCTAGCTTACTTAACTTGGTTTACTTAACTTGACTCATTTAATTAGATACGAGGTATTTGCTTGGGTCTACAGATTTGCCTTGGCGGCGAATTTCAAAGTGCAGCATCACGCTGTTGCTGTCAGTGTTGCCCATTTCGGCAATTTTTTGCCCACGGCTCACTTGTTGACCTTCTTTAACAGTAATGAGGCTGTTGTGCGCATAAACAGATAAATAATTGGCATTATGTTTAATGATGACTAATTTGCCGTAGCCACGTAAATCTGATCCATTGTAAATGACCTTTCCGGCTGCTGCTGCTGTTATCTCTTGTCCTAAGTTCCCAGCGATATTTATGCCCTTATTGTTAGCTTCGTTAAACTGCGCGGTTACTTTGCCCTTGGTTGGCCAGGTCCAGTCGATTTCTTCATTTAAATCAGTTTCTGGTTTATTTGCATCATTTGCCGCTTTGCTTACATCGTTTGCAGGCTTGTTTTCGGCGCTCGGTTTGGCGGTGTTGGTAGCGGTGCTTGCAGGCTTAGCACTATTGATAGTAGCTTGTTTTTCAGTTGTTTTTTCAAGGGGCTTTTCTAAAGCTTTGTCGGCGGGCTTAAGCGTGGGCAGTGGTTTTTTGTAAGCCTCATCAGTGTAAGGTTCGCGGATGGCTTTGGGTTCGCTTAAGGCCATGATGTTTGTGGCTTTATTGCTTATTTTTTCGTTTGAATTGCTATCGGTGTTAATGGGGGTGATTTCTACACCGTCGCTATTGATAGTGGTTGCAGGCTTTTCTTTTGAAGCGGTAAATTTAAGTGTTTGACCTACATTGATCGTGTAAGGGGCTGAGATTTTATTCACTTGTGCAATGTCTTTATAGTCGTAGCCATATTCAAGACCAATGCTAAATAATGTGTCCCCTTTTTTAACTACATAGCTCTCTGGGCGCCAATCTCCAGCTTGGTAAGATGGCTTTTTTGCATTTGTTTTTTTGGTTGCAGTATTGGCATTGACCGTGCTTTTTTTAGACGATGGTAATTGATCGACAACGGGGGCAGGCGGACTGCTACTGCAGCCTGTTAAAAGCAAAAGTAAAAATGAATATAAGATTTTTCGCATGATTATAAGGTTCCGCCTAATAGAGGCACAAACTTTACGGCTTCTAGCTTGGTGTGGCGGTAATCTTTTTCTGTGTGACGTTCTACCACATATAAAATTTGCTCATCAGTGCCTACTGGAATCACTAATCGACCGCCCAAAGACAGCTGGTTTAAAAGCTCTTGCGGAATATGGCTTGCCGCGGCTGTCACAATAATGCCATCAAAAGGTGCAAATTCGGCTAAGCCAATGTTGCCATCAGCGTGACCTAATTTAACATTCGTGCATTTAAGTTCACGTAAATGCTCGCGCGCCTTCATTACCAGTGGGCGAATACGCTCAAGCGAATACACTTGTTTGACAAGCTTAGACAGCACGGCCGTTTGAAAGCCGCACCCAGTACCAATTTCTAAGACTTTTTCTAGCGGCTTGCCATGGCACAGTATTTCGGACATACGCGCCACGATATAAGGCTGTGAAATAGTTTGGCCAAAGCCAATCGGCAAAGAAACATCTTCATATGCGCGGGTTGACAGCGCTTCATCCACAAAAATATGTCGAGGAGTGTCGTTAATCGCGGAAAGTACGATTTCATCTTTAATGCCCTGCTCGCGCAGGCGAGCCGTCATGCGACTGCGCGTGCGCTGCGAGGTCATGCCGATGCCCGATTGAGTTAACGCTTTAGCTAAAATCACTGGTGACACTTTCTGAGGCTTGCAACTTGCTTTCGCCGGCGTTTTGAGGGGGAGTCACATCCAAATTAAGCCAGTTTTTTATTTGATTAAGTTGCGCATGATTTGTGAGATCCATTTGAATGGGCGATATTGAAACTTGATGATGAGCAACCGCATGAAAATCGGTACCTTCCCCCCCATCGTTTGGCTGACCTGCCGCCCCAACCCAATATAATGTTTCATTTCTTGGAGATTTAAGCTCAATCACCGACTCGGCTTTGTGACGTTTACCTAGTCGCGTTACCACGCGTCCTTTTAAGTCGTTATAAGCAATATCTGGCACGTTGACGTTTAATAACATGGCTGATTTTAAGCTGATTTTTTTGTAATGTTCAGCGAGTTCCGTGGCAATTTTTGCCGCTGTTTCAAAATGTTTGGCATAGTGCTGAGACATTGAAATCGCAATCGAGGGGATTCCAAGTAAGTAGCCTTCTGTTGCGGCCGCTACTGTTCCTGAATAAATCGTATCATCACCCATATTAGCGCCGTCATTGATGCCGCTAATCACCATGTCGGGCAGTGTTTTCATTAGGCCGGTTAAAGCAATATGCACGCAATCTGTTGGTGTGCCGTCGACATAAAAAAAGCCATTGGCAGCTTTTTTTACATTGAGTGGACGATCAAGCGTGAGTGAGTTGCTAGCGCCGCTTCGGTTTCGTTCTGGCGCAACAACCGTGATGTCGGCGATTTTTGAGAGATGCTCAGCCAAAATGTGAAGGCCTGGAGCAAGGTAGCCATCATCGTTAGAAATCAGTATTTTCATGTAAAGCTTGTATTTAAAAGAGTGACCATGCCTAAATTATAGTGTAAGACAGGCATTTTTAGTATGTTTTGACCTTAAAAATACTAGATTGAAGTTAGATTGGCATCGAAAAATAATACTTTTTAAGTGCGGCTGGGTAAAATGAACGAAAAAGACGCCTTAAACTTTAAAATTAGGGTAAAAATACTTCAATAAGGCAAAAATACTTTGAAATTTAAGTAATTTTTTTTGTTTAAGATTGAGTACGTGTTATTATCAGAAAATGTGTTTCTTGGCACAAATAAAAATTAACTTAACTCGTATTTTTAATCAAAATAAATTTATTAAAATTTATTTTTAGTTGGAGGATGTAGCATGGCATTAACCCAAATGGCATTAGATTCACTTGATTTTGACGGCACCGTCGCTTTAGCAGCTAAAGTTGCTCCACACGTAGATATCTTGGAAATTGGTACACCGTGCATCAAGCACAACGGTATTAAATTATTAGAAAC
>JAVKLV010000012.1:0-3101 GCA_031538905.1 Methylotenera sp.
ATCAGCGCTTGCTAGAACCTATCGGACACGTTCCTCCTGCGGAAGCGGAAGAATGTTATTATAAAGAGCTTGCTACAAACACAAGTAAAGCTGTTTTACTTTAACCAAATGCACTCCACGAAAGTCGGGGTGATTCAGTTTAGACCAGATGCCGCCCAGTGGAAATGGGAGGTGAATGTTGATAAGAGTGATCAAGTGAATGCTTACTGTATGCCAGGTGGAAAAATAATGGTACTCACCGGCTTAATTGAGCAACTTAAGGCAACCGATGATGAATTGGGCGCAGTGATTGGGCATGAAATTGCACACGCATTGCGTGAGCATGGCCGTGAGCGTATGTCACAAGCTTATGTTCAGCAATTTGGACTTAAAGCCTTAGGCGCGATGCTCAGTAAAGGTGCGAGTGCTTCTGTTAGCAATGCTTCCATGCAGCTTGCGGGTATTGGCTCGCAATTGTTTTTTGCGCTGCCTAATAGCCGCCTGCAAGAAACCGAGGCTGATAAGATTGGTCTTGAACTATCTGCACGTGCGGGCTATAACCCTGATGCCGCAATTACGCTCTGGCAAAAAATGAGCAAGTTAAATAGTAATAAGCCCTCAGAGTTTTTTAGCACACATCCGTCCGATACAACGCGCATTGCCGAGCTGCAAAAATTAGTGCCAAAAGTTAAGCCGTTGTACGACTTAGCGCAAAAGTAGCCTGACTCACCTCAAAGGCGATATTTGTAAATAAAAAACCTTCGCAAGCGCTCACTGACTTAATCTTTGTTTTTTGGTGATTGCCTTGTTTAGGTTAAAATAAGGTTTTTATTTAACCCATTAAATCTGAGAGTATTATGGATCCACGTCAAGCTATTATCGAAGCGGCTTTTGAAGACCGTGCCAACATTAACCCAAGTAATGCTTCTGTTGAAATTAAAACAACAGTGGCTTCTTTAATTGCTGATTTAGATGCTGGTAAGCTTCGTGTGGCATCGCGTATTGGTGAGAGTCAAAATTGGGAAACACATCAATGGTTAAAAAAAGCGGTGTTGCTTTCTTTTCGCTTAGAAGACAACGTGCTACTAGAGGGCGGCTGCACTCGATACTACGACAAGGTGGCGCCAAAGTTTGCTCACTACACCGAAGCTGATTTTAAGGCGGGTGGCTTTCGTGTGGTGCCAAACGCCATGGTGCGCCATGGATCGTTTATTGGTAAAAACGCGGTGCTTTTACCTTCGTATGTCAACATTGGCGCTTATGTAGGTGAAGGTGCTATGGTCGATACGTGGGCTACGGTGGGGTCGTGTGCGCAAATTGGTAAAAATGTACACTTAAGTGGCGGCGTTGGTATTGGTGGCGTGCTTGAGCCAATTCAAGCTGGACCAACAATTATTGGCGATAATTGCTTTATTGGCGCTCGCTCTGAAGTCGTTGAAGGTGTAGTTGTTGAAGACAATTGCGTTATTTCTATGGGGGTTTATATTGGTCAATCGACTAAAATTTACGATCGTGAGACCGGCCTCGTTACTTACGGACGCATTCCTCAGGGCTCGGTAGTTGTGTCTGGAAACCTACCTTCAAAAGATGGTAGTTATAGCCTATATTGCGCTGTGATTGTTAAAAAAGTGGATGAAAAAACACTTGGTAAAGTAGGTATTAACGAGCTATTACGCGGCATTTAGTCGCCTCGCCTTTAATGGGCTAGGTGCTTAAAAGTAGGTATAAAATTCAATGGTTTTCCTGAAGAGTCATTTTAAAGAAAGTGAGCGACAGTGATGGTGCAAAAATCAATTTTGGTTGACGCTCTTTTGGTACACGACTGGCGCGAGGTGAATGATGCGGGTTAACGTTCCTACTATGCTGACATGGTTGCGCATTTTGCTCATTCCTATTTTTGTGGGCGCATTTTATTGGCCTCAAAACATTCGCACTTTGGGTGCAATGCCTTCACATTTAGTGAATGTGTTTGTTGCGGCGATTTTTTTAGTGGCGGCGATCACCGACTGGCTAGATGGCTACTTAGCCCGTCGCTGGCATCAAACCTCTGCGTTTGGGGCGTTTTTAGACCCTGTGGCTGACAAGCTCATGGTGGCCGCCGCTTTGATTGTCTTGCTTGAATTTGGGCGTGTGGGGGCGATTGTTTCTTTAATTATTATTGGTCGTGAAATTGCCGTGAGTGCCCTGCGTGAATGGATGGCTGGTGAAGGGCATAGCGGTCGCGTCAGCGTTGTGATGATAGGAAAAATCAAAACCACCGCACAGATGCTGGCTATTTTATGCTTACTTTTTTGGGATGATATTGATTTCGGTGGATTGGGCGTTTTTCACACGCAATTATTTGGACGCGCTTTAATCAATCTCGCGGCATTTTTAACTTTACTATCAATGGCTTATTACTTAAAAGCGGCTTGGCCTAAGCTCAAGGCTAAATAATTCATCAATGCAACGTAAATAAACCAGCCATTTGAGTGTTGGTTGGTATTGACGACAAGTTTAAAATCGCTATAATTGCGCCTGTCTTAACAATGCGGGAATAGCTCAGCTGGTAGAGCGATACCTTGCCAAGGTATAGGTCGCGAGTTCGAGTCTCGTTTCCCGCTCCAAATTTTTTAATGACATATGACGGCGAATGCAAACCTGCTTCGCCGTTTTGGTTTCAGCTCATCATAATAGTGTTTTTTCAGACGCTACCAAAGGGCGCGATAGCAAAGCGGTTATGCCGCGGCCTGCAAAGCCGTTTAGACCAGTTCGACTCTGGTTCGCGCCTCCAATATTAAACAATAAATACAATGACTTAGAAAATTTTAGGGGCTTTTTGTTTCTCCAAAAAGTCCTCAAAAATTGCCAAAAATGGTCAAAATAGAATGTTAGCGCGACTACCGTAATGCATATTTAATTAAAATTTACGGATCACTCAGGCTGAAGAGTGTCGGTCATTGAATCACCCCGAGTTTCGTGGAGTGCATTTGGTTAAAGTAAAACTGAATCACCCCGAGTTTTAAGGAGAGCTTTAATCATGAGAGAATATCAAGATGACGAAAGCCAAACCCCAATACTCCCCCGAAGTCAAAGAGCGTGCAGTTCGGATGGTATTAGAGCACCAGCACCAATACGCCACG
>JAVKLV010000013.1:0-14848 GCA_031538905.1 Methylotenera sp.
AGCGGCAGCGGCAGCGGCAGGTGCAGCTTCAGCAGGAGCGGCAGCGGCAGGTGCAGCCTCAGCAGGAGCGGCGGCAGCAGGTGCAGTAGCTTCTGGAGCTTTTTGACCACAAGCAGTTAAAGCAAGAGCTAATAATGAAGCGATTAATAGTGAACGTGTCATTTTCTTATTTCCTTAAGGTTTATAACTAGTTAAAAAAACTTTTTTCGATAAGCGCTTAAAAAGCTTAACTTAAAATGTAGCCATATCGAGTGCATGGGATTTTACCAGCTTTATTTAAAAAAACTAGTGTCTTGTTCACTTAAAGTAACATAAATTCAAAAATATACGCTGTTTATATCAAGTAATCTCAATCTAATCTGATAACAATTATTCAAATCTAATCAATATCAAATGAAATCTTTAGAAAGTGGGCAAATTTAACTTTAAGCCTTGACTAAAAAACATGGATAATTCAAAATCTTCTTTCTTTGGCTTTGTACAATAATTAAAATTAAAGCTGTTTGTATATAGCAAAACTTCTAAATTTTTGAGGTTCTGGGTCGTTGTCAACAAAAAAGCCGTCTGATGTTTTTAGTAAAACGCTTAAAATTCAAGCTGTTACTACAGCGGCTTTTGCTATATTGATGTTGATGCTTTCTGGCTGGCATGCGAGCATCTCACTCATTTTTGGCGGTGCCAGCGTGATGATAGGTTCTTTTGCCGGGTTTATCGTGGCAAAAAATGGTGAAAATAACACCGAAGCCTCAGCAATACTCATCAATTTTTTAAAAGCAGAGGTCGTAAAGATTTTAGTCATTATTTTTCTGTTAATAGTGACATTTAAGTTGTACTTGCAATTAGTGCCATTTGCTTTAATCGCCGGCTTGGCGGCAGCGGCCTTATTTTCAGGCCTCGCATTAAGCAGGCTTAAAATTTAACCCTATTTGAAAATGATTTTTAAGTTAGAGTAAAAACTAGATTATGACTACAGAACACTCAGCAGCATTAACACCTTCTGATTATATCGCTCACCATTTGAGTTTTAATGCTCAGCCTGTGGGCAATAGCAGTTTTTGGGTGTTGCATTACGATACATTGATGATGTCGGTAGCGCTGGGTTTATTGGTGATGGGTTTTGTGTGGTTGGTGGCGCGTGGCGCAACATCAGGCGTGCCAAGTAAAAGGCAGGCATTTGTAGAGTTGGTGTTTGGTTTTGTTGATGACCAAGTAAAGAATATTTTTCATG
The DNA here is from genome assembly GCA_031538905.1 of Methylotenera sp. Taxonomy (GTDB): domain Bacteria; phylum Pseudomonadota; class Gammaproteobacteria; order Burkholderiales; family Methylophilaceae; genus Methylotenera. Next base: position 1,229 of record JAVKLV010000013.1, read on the forward strand.
GAAATCGCCACAGCTTTATTGCCCCGGCAGCGCTCACGGTATTTCTGTGGGTGTTTGCGATGAATTCGATGGACTTTTTGCCTGTTGATTGGGTAGCTAGCATCGTATCGTACTTTGGCGGTGAGCACGCTAAGTGGCGCGCAGTGCCAACTTCAGATATTAATACAACATTTGCACTGGCATTATCGGTGTGGATTTTAATGATTTTCTTTTCGATCAAAGTCAAAGGCTTTGGTGGCTGGATGCACGAATTCCTGTTCTCTCCATTTGGCACCAAAATTTGGGTGTTGCCCTTGAACTTTCTATTTAACTTAATCGAATATGTTTCGAAGCCACTTTCGCACTCATTGCGACTATTTGGCAATATGTATGCAGGCGAAGTCATCTTTTTATTGCTTGGCATGTGGGCTGCAACTGGTGTTTCTGGAACGATTTTTGGTGCTATTTTAGGTGCTGGCTGGTCAATTTTTCACATTTTAATCGTTGCATTGCAAGCGTTTATTTTTATGATGTTGACGGTAGTTTATTTAGCGATGGCGCATGAAGGGCATTAAAATTTAAGATTAGTTACAGTATTTTAATTTAATAATCGTTTTGGTTTTTTAAGTGGTTTTTTGTAGTTTTTGGTTTAGTGGTTAAGTTTAATTTTTGAGAGGGTAATAAAATGGGTGCATTAGCTTTAATTCAAGCCTACACGGGCGTTGGTATTGGTTTAATTATTGGTTTGGGTGCTGCAGGTGCCTGTATTGGTATTGGTATTATGTGTGCTAGCTTCTTAGAAGGTGCCGCGCGTCAGCCAGAGATGATCCCACAATTGCAAGGTAAAGTATTTTTGCTGCTAGGTCTTATCGATGCTTCTTTCATTATTGGCGTTGGTTTGGCTATGATGTTTGCTTTTGCAAACCCATTATTAAGTGTAGTGGCTAAGTAATTGGCACATGAATAATTTGGCTGTCATTGATAATGTAGCGCAAATTAAACGACTTAAATATCGGAGTAAGTAATGAATATTAACTTTACACTTATCGCGCAGGCTATCGCATTTGCTGTGTTGATTTGGTTCACTGTGAAATTTGTTTGGCCGCCGCTTTTAACGGCGATTGAAACGCGCCAAAAAGAAATCGCTGATGGTTTAGCTGCTGCACAAGATGGTAAAAATGCATTAGAAGTAGCCGCTAAAAAATCAGAGGCCACGCTGAACGAAGCTAAGCAAAAGGCTTCTGAGATTATTGGCCAGGCAGAAAAGCGTGGTGCACAAATCGTTGAAGATGCCAAAGGTAACGCTAAAACCGAGGGTGAGCGAATTATCGCTGGCGCTAAAGCTGAAATCGAGCAAGAAGTGAACCGCGCTAAAGAAGGTTTGCGCTCACAAGTGTCGGCGCTTGCAATTGCTGGGGCTGAAAAAATCTTGCGTAAGGAAATTGACGCAAAAGCACACAGTGAGATGCTGAGTCAATTGGCGGCAGAACTTTAAGCAAATAAACAGAGGAAATCACATGGCGGAAATATCAACCATTGCAAGACCTTACGCAGTTGCCGCCTATAAATTAGGGTGCGAGCAAAAATCTTTGGCTAAATGGTCGCAGATGCTGGGTTTTGCTGCTGCTGTTGCGAGTGATCTAAAAATGCGGCAGTTTATCGAAGATCCTAAAGTGGTGAGCGGTGATTTGCAAAGCACATTTTTGCAAGTGTGCGGCAATGAGCTTGATGCGCAAGGTCAAAACCTGATTAAAGTATTGGTTGAGTATGGACGACTATCTCTTTTGCCGGCAATTTACGAAGCTTTTGAGGTGCTTAAAGCGCAAAATGAAGGCACGCTAGATGCGCATATTATAGCCGCCGCAAAGCCCAGTGCCGCCGAGGTAAAGGATTTAACAAAGCGCTTAGAGCTTAAGTTTGGTAAAAAGATTGAAGCAAACGTTTCTGTCGATTCGGAGCTTATTGGGGGCATTAAAATTATCGTTGGTGACACTGTGATAGATGCGTCTGTCAAAGGTCAGTTGCAAAATTTAGCATACACGCTTTCAGCTTAAGCCTAAGTAAGCAGTGATTTGGGCAAAGAAAATTATTAGGAGTCAAAATGCAGTTATCTACATCAGAAATCAGTGAACTGATTAAAAGCAGATTAGAAAATTTTTCTACCTCAGCTGAAGCGCGTACTCAAGGTACGGTTATTTCAGTAACAGACGGTATCGTTCGTATTCACGGTCTTTCAAACGTGATGGCGGGTGAAATGATTGAGTTCCCTGGCAATACATTTGGGTTGGCGCTTAATTTGGAGCGTGATTCTGTGGGTGCAGTTGTTTTGGGTGATTATGAGCACATCACTGAAGGCGATATCTGTAAATGTACAGGTCGTATTTTAGAAGTTCCTGTAGGTCCGGAATTAGTTGGTCGTGTTGTGAATGCATTGGGTCAGCCTATTGACGGCAAGGGCCCGGTAAACGCAAAAATGACTGACAAAATTGAAAAAGTAGCGCCCGGTGTTATTGCGCGTAAATCGGTTTCTCAGCCTGTGCAAACAGGTTTAAAATCGGTTGATTCAATGGTTCCGGTTGGTCGTGGTCAGCGTGAGTTGATTATTGGTGACCGTCAAACTGGTAAAACTGCGGTTGCGGTTGATGCAATTATTAACCAAAAAGGTCAGAACATGACCTGTATTTATGTAGCTATTGGTCAAAAAGCCTCAACAGTGGCCAATGTGGTGCGCAAGCTTGAAGAAAATGGCGCACTGGCATATACCATTGTGGTGGCGGCTACGGCTTCTGACTCCGCTGCATTGCAATTTTTAGCTCCTTATGCCGGTTGTACCATGGGCGAATACTTCCGTGACCGCGGTGAAGATGCGTTGATTGTTTACGATGACTTGACAAAACAAGCGATTGCTTACCGTCAAATTTCATTATTATTGCGTCGCCCACCAGGACGCGAAGCTTACCCGGGGGATGTTTTTTATATTCACTCACGTTTATTAGAGCGTGCTGCCCGTGTGAATGAAGAGTATGTTGAAAAATTTACGAACGGCGCTGTGAAGGGTAAAACAGGCTCATTGACTGCCCTACCAGTGATTGAAACCGCGGCGGGTGACGTTTCGGCGTTTGTTCCTACCAACGTGATTTCAATCACTGATGGTCAAATTTTCTTAGAAACTGACTTATTTAATGCGGGTATTCGTCCTGCAATTAATGCGGGTATTTCAGTGTCTCGCGTGGGTGGTGCTGCTCAAACTAAAGTAATTAAGAAACTGGGTGGCGGTGTTCGTTTGGCATTAGCTCAATACCGTGAGTTAGCTGCGTTTGCACAATTTGCTTCTGATTTAGACGAGGCAACACGTAAGCAATTAGATCGTGGTCGTATGTTTACCGAGTTGATGAAGCAGGCGCAATATGCCCCATTAAGTGTTTCTAAAATGGCCATTACGTTGCTGGCTGCTAACAAAGGTTACTTTGATGACGTTCCAAGCAATAAGGTGCTGTCATTTGAAAGTGCATTGCATGGCTTTATGAATGCTAAATATGCTCAATTGATGGATGGCATTGAATCTAGCAAGGATTTGAGTGGCGACAACGAAAAAGCTGTTGAAGCAGCTATTCAAGACTTTAAAGCCACAAACGCTTACTAACCAATCGACTATCTAGGACTTTAAAATGGCGGGTAGTAAAGAGATTAGAACCAAGATTAAGAGTGTAGAAAATACACGCAAAATCACAAAAGCAATGGAAATGGTTGCCGCTTCTAAAATGCGTAAAGCGCAAGATAGAATGCGTGCTAGCCGCCCTTACGCTGAAAAAATTCGCAACATCGCAGCGCATCTTTCATTTGCAAATCCGGAATACAAGCACCCATATTTAATTAAACGTGCGCTTGTTAAAAACGTTGGTTTGATTGTGGTGAGCTCAGATAAGGGTTTGTGTGGCGGTCTTAATACCAATATGTTGCGCTTGTCGGTAAATCAAATGAAAAGCTGGGAAGCTCAAGGTAAGGCGGTTTCAGTAAGCGCTATTGGCAACAAGGGCTTTGGCTTTATGAACCGCGTAGGTGCAAATGTTAAGTCACACATTACTGGTTTGGGTGATGTGCCGCATTTGGAAAATCTAATTGGCACAATTAAAGTTATGTTAGATGCCTATGAGGCGGGTGAAATTGACCAGCTTTCTATTAGCTATACCAAATTTATCAACACCATGAAGCAAGAACCAGTAATTGAGCAATTATTGCCATTAAGTGGTGAGCAATTGGGTAGCCCTAAGGGTCAATGGGATTACATCTACGAACCGGAAGCAAAGCCAGTGGTTGATGAGTTAATGACGCGCTACATTGAATCATTGGTTTATAACGCTGTTGCTGAAAACATGGCTTCAGAGCAATCATCGCGCATGGTGGCGATGAAGTCAGCTTCGGATAATGCGAAAAATGTAATTGGTGAGTTGAAATTGGTTTACAACAAAGCTCGTCAAGCGGCAATTACTAAAGAGATCTCGGAAATTGTGGGTGGTGCAGCTGCGGTTGCATAATCATTATGCTCACACTTAAATCCACCCGTGCTATGTAAAAGCCAAATTAAAATGTAATAAAGCTTAAGCGTAGTGATTGATAACGAATTTAATTAAATCTGACTAAAAGAAGTTAGGAAACAAAATGGCAAAAGCAAATCAAGTAAATGTAGGTAAAGTAGTTCAATGTATTGGCGCGGTAGTTGACGTTGAGTTTCCTCGCGATCAAATGCCTAAAGTATTTGAAGCACTGATTATTGATGATGCATCAAGCCAAGCTGAAGCTGGCTTGACATTAGAAGTTCAACAACAATTGGGTGATGGTATTGTACGTACCATTGCTATGGGCTCTTCTGATGGCTTAGCGCGCGGCACATCCTTCAAATCAACAGGCAACCAAATTACCGTTCCGGTTGGTACGGGTACTTTGGGTCGTATTATGGATGTATTGGGCCGTCCAATTGACGAAGCAGGTCCAATTGATTCAAATGAGCGTCGTTCCATTCACCAAAAAGCCCCTACTTTTGAAGAGTTGTCTCCATCGGTTGATTTATTAGAAACTGGTATTAAAGTGATTGATTTGGTTTGTCCGTTTGCTAAAGGCGGTAAAGTGGGTTTGTTTGGTGGTGCTGGCGTGGGTAAAACCGTCAATATGCTTGAGTTGATTAACAACATCGCTAAACAGCACTCTGGGTTGTCAGTATTTGCTGGTGTAGGTGAGCGTACACGTGAAGGTAACGACTTCTACCATGAAATGGCTGAAGCTGGCGTTATTAAGCTTGATGACATGAAAGAATCAAAAGTAGCGATGGTGTTTGGTCAAATGAACGAGCCTCCAGGAAACCGTCTGCGTGTGGCTTTATCAGGTTTAACAATGGCTGAAAAATTCCGTGATGAAGGTCGTGACGTATTATTTTTTGTAGACAACATCTACCGTTACACATTGGCTGGTACAGAAGTATCGGCGTTATTGGGTCGTATGCCATCGGCTGTGGGTTATCAGCCAACGCTGGCAGATGAAATGGGTCGTTTACAAGAGCGTATTACTTCAACCAAAACAGGCTCTATTACTTCTATTCAAGCCGTTTATGTTCCTGCCGATGACTTGACTGATCCGTCACCAGCGACCACCTTTCAGCATTTAGACTCAACTGTTGTGCTTTCACGTGATATTGCTTCTTTAGGTATTTACCCAGCAGTTGACCCATTAGATTCGACTTCACGTCAATTAGATCCATTGGTGGTGGGTGAAGAGCATTACAATGTTGCGCGTTCAGTTCAACAAACATTGCAGCGCTACAAAGAGCTGCGTGACATTATTGCGATTTTGGGCATGGATGAATTGTCACCAGAAGATAAATTAGCAGTTGGTCGCGCACGTAAAATCCAGCGTTTCTTGTCACAGCCATTTCACGTTGCCGAGGTGTTTACAGGTGCTCCTGGTAAGTATGTGCCATTAAAAGAAACCATTAAGGGCTTTAAAGCAATTGTTGCCGGTGAGTATGATCACTTGCCAGAGCAAGCGTTTTATATGGTAGGTGGCATTGAAGAGGCAGTAGAAAAAGCAAAAACACTGAATTAACTTTATATTTGCATCGCCGTACTTTGTTGTGCGGCATTTATTTTTTGTAAAAATAAGGCGCGATGGCTGTTTGGCTTTGTCTTATGCGGCTTAGATAAAGTAAATTAAAGTGGATTGATTAACGAGAAAATTATGGCAAATACTGTTCATATTGATGTAGTGAGTGCAGAAGCGAGCATTTTTGCTGGCGAGGCTGAGTTTGTTGTTGTTCCAGCAAGTACTGGTGAGGTAGGTATATTTCCACACCACGCGCCTATGGTCACAACTATCAAGCCAGGTGCCTTGCGCATTAAGCGCGCTGACCATGCTGAAGAAACTTTGATTTTTATTTCAGGCGGAATACTAGAAGTGCAGCCAGGCTTGATTACTGTGTTGGCTGATACTGCTGTGCGTGGTCAAGATTTAGATGAGGCTAAAGCCTTGGAAGCTAAAGCCGCCGCTGAAGATGCGATGAAAAATAGAAGCTCAGAGATAGATTATGCAAAAGCGCAAGCAGAGTTGTCAGAAGCAGTTGCACAAATTCAAGCTATTGAGCGTTTACGTAAAAAAAGCCATTGATTTAAGCATGGCCGCGCATCATTGCTAACATTTAAGTTGCATCACTTAACAACGGCAAAAAGGCAGCTTAGGCTGCCTTTTTTGTTATACTCTAGCGATGCATCAATTACATCATTGCTTAGCTTATGACGTCATTTAACATCATTATACTTGCCGCCGGCAAAGGCACTCGTATGCATTCTAGTACGCCAAAAGTGCTGCATGAAATTGGCGGAAAATCAATTTTGGCACGTGTTATTGAGAGCGCCAAGACGTTAAATCCAAGTAAAATTATTGTGGTATATGGCTATGGCGGTGAAGTTGTTCGCGAGTCTTTTGTAGATGAGAATATCACTTGGGTAAAACAGGCCGAGCAGCTTGGTACAGGGCACGCAGCTCAACAAGCCATCCCTTTTTTAGAGTCAAATGCATTATCACTTGTGATGTTAGGTGATGTGCCTTTGGTAGATGTAAAAATGTGCCAGCTGCTTTTAGCACAAGCCAAAAATAAATTAGCTATTTTGTCTTTCAACAAAGCCGATCCAACTGGCTATGGTCGAATTGTACGTGCCAGCAGTCAAAATGTGTTAGCAATTGTTGAACACAAAGATGCCACAGAAGCGCAGCGTAATATCGTTGAAGTGAATACTGGCATTATGGCGATACCTAACGCGTACTTAATAAAATGGTTATCGCAACTCACTCATAACAATGCGCAGGGTGAGTATTATTTGACTGATATTGTGGCGCTTGCTGTAAAGCAGGGTGTAGAAGTTGTTGCAGAAATTACAAAAGATGAATGGTCAGTCACAGGCATTAACTCAAAATCAGATTTATGTGCGATAGAGCGTGTATATCAAGCTCGCATTGCAGAAAATTTGTTAGCACAGGGCGTCACTTTAAAAGACCCTGCTCGATTAGATATACGCGGCAATCTTAGCTGTGGGCAAGATGTTGAAATTGATGTGAATTGCGTGTTTGAGGGCGATGTGATGTTGGGTGATAAGGTAGTCATTGCTGCGAATTGCGTGATTAAAAACGCTCATATCGGCGCTGGCACTCAAGTGGCGCCATTTACGCATATTGATGGCACAAAAATCGGCGCAAATAGTCGTGTTGGGCCATTCGCAAGATTAAGACCAGGCACAACTTTGGCGGCGGAAACACATATTGGTAACTTTGTTGAGCTTAAAAACTCACAAGTTGACATAGGCAGCAAAATCAATCATTTAAGTTATGTAGGCGACACGACAGTAGGTCAGTATGTGAATATCGGGGCAGGCACTATCACTTGTAATTATGATGGGGCGAATAAATTTAGAACGGTGATTGAAGATTATGCTTTTATTGGCTCAGATTCACAGTTGGTAGCCCCTGTCACTATAGGAAAATACGCAACGATAGCCGCGGGCTCAACCATTACTAAAAATGCACCAGCAGATGCTCTAACGTTTTGTAGGGCTAAAGATCAAAAATCAATCTTTAGCTGGAAACGACCGAAAAAAATGAGCAAATAGTCAATTTAAGAGTCAATGAGCTAAAAGTATTCAGTTAAGAAAGTGCATTTATGTGCGGAATTGTAGGGGCGATTGCCAATAGAAATGTTGTTTCAACGCTCATAGAAGGCTTGAGCCGCTTGGAGTATAGAGGTTATGACTCCGCGGGTATTGCGGTTATGGCTGACGCTCATATTCATCGGGTGCGCGCTGTGGGGCGCGTATCTACAATGGGTGATAAAGTACAAGAAGTTAATTTACAAGGACAGCTTGGCATTGGTCACACGCGCTGGGCAACCCATGGCGGCGTAACTGAAAATAATGCACATCCACATATTTCAAAAGGCGAGATTGCGGTTGTACACAATGGCATTATTGAAAATCATGATGAGCAGCGCCGCCGGTTAAAATCACTGGCGTATGAATTTACCTCACAAACCGATACCGAAGTCATTGCTCATTTAATTCACTATTATCATAAAAATTTGTCATTATTGGCCGCCACTCAAAAGGCGGTGTCTGAACTTACAGGCGCATTTGCGATTGCTGTTATCTCGTTGAAAGAGCCTCATCACATGGTGACGGCACGTTTAGGCTGCCCATTATTGATAGGCTTGGGTGAGGGCGAAAACTTTATTGCATCAGATGTTTCTGCGGTTTTATCAGTCACGTGCAAAGTCATTTACCTTGAAGATGGCGATGTTGCTGACATTAGTCGTGAAGGCGTGACGATTTATGGGGGTGATGGTCAAAAACTAGAACGTCAAGTACATTTGAGTAAGGTTTCGCTTGCCAGTATGGAGCTTGGACCATACGCGCATTTTATGCAAAAAGAAATATATGAACAGCCCAAAGCCCTTGCCGATACAATAGAAGCCTTGATCGATGAGCAAGCGTTTTCTCCTGCCCTCTTTGGTGACAAGGCCAGCGAAACATTTTCACATATTGATAGCATTTTGATTTTAGCTGCTGGTACGAGTTACTATGCCGCACTGACAGCAAAATACTGGCTAGAAAGCATTGCAAAACTGGCAAGCAATGTAGAAATTGCCAGTGAATATCGCTATCGAGAATCTGTGCCAAACCCGCGCCAATTGATTGTGACTATTTCGCAGTCAGGCGAAACACTGGACACGATGGAGGCCTTAAAGCACGCTAAATCATTGGGTCAAAATCTCACTTTGGCAATTTGCAATGTGCAAGAAAGTGCTATTCCAAGGGCTTCGCAATTAGTTTTTTACACCCGCGCAGGGGCGGAAATTGGCGTAGCTTCAACTAAGGCATTTACAACGCAACTGGTGGCGCTATTCACGCTTGCTGTTAGTTTAGCCAAGCAAAGAGGCTTATTAAGCGCCCAAGCAGAGCAAGACTATTTGGCCTCACTGCGGCAGTTGGCAGGTAGTGTGCAATATGCTTTAAATTTAGAGCCACAAATCAGCGAATGGGCAAAAAAATTTGCTGATAAGCAACACGCTTTATTTTTGGGGCGCGGTATTCATTATCCGATTGCACTTGAAGGCGCATTAAAGCTGAAGGAAATTTCTTACATTCATGCAGAAGCCTACCCCGCGGGCGAGCTTAAACATGGACCATTAGCTTTAGTCGACAGTCAAATGCCTGTCGTGGTGATTGCACCTAATGATGCTTTGTTAGAAAAAGTAAAATCTAATATGCAAGAGGTGCGCGCACGCGGTGGTGAGCTTTTTGTATTTGCAGATGCAGACAGTCACTTTACAGAATCAGATGGCGTTCATGTCATTCGTACGCCACGGCATTTGGGCACACTTTCTCCTATTTTGCATACTATTCCGGTGCAAATGTTGGCTTATCACGTTGCGCTAATTAAAGGCACTGACGTAGATAAACCAAGAAATTTGGCTAAGTCAGTGACGGTGGAGTAACTCTCTTAGGAGGTGCTTATTCTACAGGGTCTTTAGCGCGTTCTATCGTTCTAGACGTCATCATCACCATGATGCAATGGACACATCGACGTGGCAAGGTCGTAGCTGAAAAGTAGGCCTCTTAAGATTCTTTGCCGATATATTGCACTAGACGCATCAGATTACAAGTGTAACCATATTCATTGTCATACCAAGCCACAATTTTAACAAAAGTAGGGTCGAGTAAAATACCCGCGTCAGCATCAAATACCGATGGGCAACTTTCGCCACGAAAATCAGTAGAAACAACTTTTTCATTGGTGTATCCAAGCACCCCTTTTAACTCACCTTCAGAGGCTTTTTTCATTGCATTGCAAATGGCTTCATAAGTGGCTTCATTATTCAACTCACAAGTTAAATCAACCACTGAAACATCTGAGGTTGGCACGCGAAAAGCCATGCCAGTGAGCTTTTTGTTTAATGAGGGAATCACCTTTCCAACAGCTTTAGCCGCACCAGTACTCGATGGAATAATGTTTTCTAAAATACCCCGACCACCGCGCCAGTCTTTATTTGATGTACCATCTACCGTTTTTTGCGTAGCGGTTGCCGCGTGAATAGTGGTCATCAAACCACGTTTAATCCCAAATGAATCGTTCAACACTTTAACCACTGGCGCCAAGCCATTCGTGGTGCATGAAGCTGCTGAAATAATTGCCTCGCCTTTGTATTCGTGATGATTAACGCCGTAGACAAACATAGGCGTATCATCTTTAGCTGGTGCAGATTGCACCACTTTTTTAGCCCCGGCATCAATGTGTTTTTGACAAGTTTCTTGCGTTAAAAAACTACCCGTACACTCAATCACAATGTCCACATTGACTTTATTCCACTGTAAATCAGCTGGATCTCTTTGAGCGCTCAAAAGAATTCTTTTTCCATTCACCACAAGATAATCACCGCTTAAAGACACATCACCTTGAAAGCGACCATGTACAGAATCGTGTTTGAGCATATAAACTAAATAATCTGGCTCTAATAAATTGTTAATTGCAACAACTTCAATGTCAGTAAAATCTTTCATCGCAGCGCGAAATACCATGCGACCAATACGACCAAAACCATTAATTGCTACACGAATTGCCATGATGATCCCTAAAGTTTTATTTTTAATGATTATTTAAACTTGAACTGATTACCGTAAAAAAATAGGGCGTCACAAGTGTTACGCCCTATTCAATTTAAGCTGCCCGTTACATGGCAGCCATTAACATTAAAGCGCCTAAATTACAGCACTGATTTAACCGTTGCCACAACATTTTCAACTGTAAAGCCGAAATGCTTCATCAATGAACCACCTGGCGCTGATTCGCCAAAGGTATCAATGCCAACAACCGCACCTTCTAAGCCAACATATTTACGCCAAAAATCTGGGTGTGCCGCCTCAACCGCAACGCGTTTAACACCTGGAGTTAATACGCTATCTTTGTAGGCTTTATCTTGACGATCAAATACATTGGTTGAAGGCATTGAAACCACGCGCACTTTAATGCCAGAAGCAGTTAATTCTGCAGCCGCTTTCGTTGCCAACTCTAATTCTGAACCATTTGCAATGATAATGACATCTGCCTTACCAGCACAATCAGAGAATACATAAGCACCTTTGCGAATTAAATCAAAGTCTTTAGCATCATGCTTAATACCTGGCAAGTTTTGGCGTGAAAGCACTAAGCTGCTTGGTCCATCTTTACGCTCAACAGAAGCTACCCAAGCCACGGTTGTTTCAGTCGCATCAGCAGGACGCCATACATCCATACGAGGAATATAACGCAAGCCCGAAGTGTTTTCTACTGGCTGATGTGTTGGCCCATCTTCACCCTGACCAATCGAGTCATGCGTCAACACGTAAACAACGCGCTGATGCATCAAGGCAGACATACGCATACCGCTCTTCATGTAGTCTGAAAACATATGGAACGTGCCGCCAAATGGCAGTAAGCCACCGTGCAAAGCCATGCCGTTCATAATCGCCGCCATACCAAATTCACGCACGCCGTAAGAAATGTAGTTGCCAGGTGTTTTAGCATCAACGTGCTTAAAGCTACCACATGAGGTTAAATTAGAGCCTGTTAAATCGGCAGAACCCCCTAAAAACTCTGGCAAAACTGGCGCCAATGCGGCAATTGCGTTTTGTGAAGCTTTACGTGAAGCAACACCTTCTGCTTTTTCATTGATTGCAGCGATAATTTTATCTGTTTCTGCTTTCCAATGAGCGGGTAAATCACCTGCCATACGGCGCTTGTATTCACTCGCCTCTGCTGGAAACGCTTTTGCATATGCCGCAAATTTATCGTTCCAAGCGGCTTCTGCCGCAGCACCTTTAGCGCTTGCATCCCAACCAGCATATACATCTGCCGGAATAACAAACGGTTCATGCGGCCAGCCGATGTTTGCACGTGTGGCGGCAACTTCTTCTAAACCTAACGCAGAACCGTGACAATCATGTGAACCAGATTTATTTGGCGAGCCCATACCAATCACTGTTTTACAGCAAATGAGCGAGGGCTTATCTGTTACTTTTTTAGCCGCCTCAATGGCCTTGCCAATCGCAGCAACATCATGCCCATCTACTGACTGAACATGCCAGCCATAAGATTCAAAACGTTTGGCCGTGTCATCTGTGTACCAGCCTTCAATATGGCCATCAATAGAAATGCCGTTATCATCCCAAAACGCCGTTAACTTACCCAAACCCCAAGTGCCAGCTAAAGCACACGCTTCGTGCGAAACGCCTTCCATCATGCAACCGTCACCCAAAAACACGTATGTTCTGTGGTCAACAATCTCGTGACCTGGTTTATTGAATTGATCGGCCATGAGTTTTTCGGCCATTGCAAAGCCAACACCGTTCGCAATACCTTGACCCAATGGGCCAGTTGTTGTTTCAACACCTGGCGCATAACCGTATTCTGGGTGACCAGCACATTTAGAATGTAATTGACGGAATGTTTTTAATTCATCTATTGGCAACGCATAACCTGTGAGGTGCAACAATGAGTAGATCAACATTGAGCCGTGACCATTAGAAAGCACAAAACGATCACGATTTGACCAGTTTGGATTTTTTGGGTTATGGCTTAAATGATGATTCCAAAGCTCTTCAGCGATTTCCGCCATGCCCATCGGCGCCCCTGGATGACCAGAGTTAGCTTTTTGCACAGCATCCATCGATAACGCACGAATAGCGTTGGCCAGGTCTTTACGTGTTGCCATAGTGTTCTCCCTAATGTTTAGTGTGTATTTTTACAACTTGAATCTGACTTGCCATTGCATCACGCCTTAAAATCAACGCGTTCGCCCGAAAGTCGTCATGCGTTTTATAAAATTAAATTGGGGCTGTCCTAGATAACTAGCCCATATATTGTTTAACCAATTGTTTTAATTGCAATAACTGTGCTTGCGGTGTTGGGTTATTAAAACGCCACTCGCACCCCTTCAAAAACAGCTCAAAATTAGCCTTTGGAACACCGTTAAATTTACGCATATGTCGCTTGGCTTGGTTCCAAAAGTTCTCAATTCCATTGATGTGATTCTGCTTATCTGCAAACAGTTTTGAATGATTAATTCGGTAG
>JAVKLV010000014.1:0-5849 GCA_031538905.1 Methylotenera sp.
ACCTCGACTGCTTAGCTGAATTTAATCTGCTCTTTCTCATGACGTCCTTATAACATTTTATGTGTTATCTAGGACAGCCCCTTATTTATTTTCCAATGCAGAATTTTGAAAATATCTTGCCAAGTAAATCATCAGGCGTAAACTCACCTGTAATCGTACCTAGCATTTCTTGAGAAATTCTTAATTCTTCGGCAATCAGCTCTGCCGAATCAATTTGCTTTGCCGCACTATTTAAATGAACCCCTACCTGACTCAATGCCTCTAAATGCCTCGCACGTGCCATAAAAATACCTTCTGAATTATCTTGATAGCCCGCAATTTTTAATAGCTCTTTTTTCAACAAGTCGATTCCAAGGCCAGTTTTTGCAGAAAGATAAATGTGTGTCACCATTTGATTTTCTTGCGCGATTTCTTTCACTTGTGCCATTTCGTTGGCAACGTCAATTTTATTATGGACCCAAATTTTACAAACATCTTGCGGCAAGCGGCTTAAAATTGATTCTTCTGCTTCTGCAATGCCATCATTTGCATCTACCAATAATAATGCGATATCAGCCGTTTCTGTAATTGCCCACGTTCGTGCAATACCAAATTTTTCGACTTCATCATCTGTTTCGCGTAAACCCGCAGTGTCAATAATATGCAAAGGCACGCCATTTATTTGAATGGCATTTTTAATGGTATCGCGTGTTGTGCCTGCAATCGGCGTCACAATAGCAATTTCTTCGCCCGCAAGCTGATTCATCAAGCTGGATTTTCCGACATTTGGCTGACCTACCAAAACTACAGTAATGCCCTCACGCAACAAGCTGCCTTGCCTTGCTTTTGCAAAAACAGAATTAATTTCGGTAATAATTGTAGCTAACTTTTCAGCCACACGGCCTTGCGTAATAAAATCGATCTCTTCTTCAGGAAAATCTAAGCACGCTTCAACATACATACGTAAATCCACCAGCTTTAAAAGCAGGGCGTTAATCGATTGAGAGAATTCGCCCGATAAGGAACGAACTGCGCTTTTAGCAGCTTCAGTCGTTGCAGCATTAATCACGTCGGCAACCGCTTCAGCTTGGGCTAAATCAATTTTGTCATTCAAATAAGCACGACGAGTGAATTCACCAGGCTCAGCTTGGCGTGCACCCAACTCAATGCAGCGCATTAACAAAATTTGCATCAATGCTATGCCGCCATGCGCCTGCAATTCAAGCACATCTTCACCAGTATATGACTGTGGGTGTGGGTAGTAAATTGCGATGCCGCGGTCGATTAAATCACCGTTGGCTTGTTTAAAATCTAAATACGCCGCATGACGCGGGCTAAGCTTAGAAGCAATTTTGCTTCCCAAAATGCCGGCAGCTATAGAGCGTGCAGCCGAACCAGAAACCCTTACAACACCAATGCCGCCAGCGCCACTGGCAGTGGCAATGGCAGCGATAGTGCCTGGTAAGTTAGTGCTTGCCACCTGTCTTTTTCAGCAAGGCTGCCGCATGAATAGACTTATTGACATACCATTGCTGCCAAATTGAGATGATATTATTTACCACCCAATACAACACCAAACCAGCGGGGAAGAAAAAGAAGAAAACACTAAATATCACTGGCATCCATGTCATCACTTTCGCTTGAATGGGGTCGCTTGGCTTAGGGTTAAGCTTTGTTTGAATAATCATAGAAGCACCCATCATAATGGGCAGAATATAATAAGGATCAACTGCTGAAAGATCTTGTATCCATCCAAAAAAAGGCGCATGACGAAGCTCTACCGAGCCCAACAACATCCAATACAATGAAATAAATACTGGAATTTGAATCAAAACTGGCAAACAACCACTCATTGGGTTAATTTTTTCTGTTTTATAAAGCTCCATCATAGCTTGCTGCATTTTTTGCCTATCATCACCGAATTTTTGTTTCATTGACTCTAAGCGTGGCGCCAATTCACGCATTTGCGCCATTGAACGATAGCTTTTAGCAGACAATGGGTAAAACGCGGCTTTAATTAATAAAGTCAGCAAAATAATCGCCACCCCCCAGTTGTGCACTAAGCCATGAATGAGCGATAACACCCAAAATAATGGGGATGCCACCATTTTCAGCCATCCATAATCCACGGTATATTCTAATCCTGGCGCCGTTTCTACTAAATCTTTCTTAGTCTGCGGCCCTGAGTATAAGCGTGCCGGAACAAGCAAACTCGCGCCTGGTGCAATAGTACTGAGCGAACTCTTTGAGCCAATTCTATAAATATGCTCATTAAGTTGTTCTGTATAAAACTCGCGCGCCAAACCGTCTTTAGGAATCCAAGCGCTAACAAAGTAATGCTGCAACAAACCTACCCAGCCATCGGTTGAAGTCACTTTTAGTGGTGATTTAACCATATCCTTAAAGGCAAGTTTTTTAAATTTACTTTCATTTGTAAAATAAGTGCCCCCGGTAAATGTTGGCATTAACTTAGAGCCTTGGTTTGACTGGTCATCATGCACAATTTGGTAGTAAATAACCGGCGTAATGGCAACAGTAGAAGAGTTTTTAATTTCATAATTAACATCAATGACGTACTTATTACGATGAAATGTATAAACCTTATCTACAGTGACGCCTTTGCCAGCCCAACTCAAGCGCACCTCTAAAGAATCTTGACCTTCTTGCATTTGGTAGCTTGTGGACGCAGTGGTAAACAGTGCTTTATGTGACGGCAAATCTGCACCCAACAAACCTGTTTGCGCCACATAAGTCATAGGCTTGCCAGCATCATCCATTAGAACGAAATTAGCTTTTATATCATCTGAAGCGCGATGTTTAAGTAGCTCAAGCTTGCGTAAATCACCGCCAGTAGTGTCAATATCGGCTTTATATAAATCTGTGGTTACACTAATGCGCTGACCTTCTGAAAGCATATCGTCATGATCCAAAGTGGCATCAGCGGTGCTCACATGAGCAGCTTTAGCATCAGTGCCCGTATGACTTACCTTTTGCACAACCTCAACGGGCGTATGCTGGCGCTGCCAAGCATCCCACAGCATCAAAATTGACATTGAAAATATAACAAAGAGAACTAAACGTCTGGTATCCATGATTTTTTGAGTAGTCTTAAAATGTTAAGGGATAGGATCGTGCCCGCCGTCACACCAAGGATGACAGCGTAATAAACGGCATATCGTATAATAGATACCCATTATCGCGCCATGATGACTAATGGCATCGACCCCATACTGAGAGCAAGTAGGATAAAAGCGGCATTGATTGCCAAAAAATGGGCTAAGTAAAGTTTGGTAAGCTTTAATAAAGAATATTAGTATACGCATCATGATACTCATTGCTAAGTTTTTTAAAGAATATCCATTAACTTAAATTTTATTCATGCGACGATTTAATTTAGCAATAAGTGCTTCAAACTCTTGCTGCACTTCTAAAAAATTAGCTTTATTGAAATTTTTTTGCACCCTGATAACTAAGTCAATATGACAAATGCGATGCTGATTTAACCTAAAAAATTCACGCAATACGCGACGCATATAATTTCTACCCACCGCTAGTTTGGCTATTTTTTTACCAACCACCAAACCTAATCGAGGCCTTTGTAGCTCATTTGGCTGATAGTGCATTGCCAAATACTGCAAAGAAAAACGTTTGCGGAAATTAAAAACGGATGAAAAATCATCCGTTTTAACTATTTTAGCTTCTCTAAGAAGCCTATATTTTCGCACCATTATTTTATGAATGCCTTAATTTAGGCTAAGTTTTTAAGAAGATAATGCTTTCCTAAATTTTAAAACTTAGAGACCCAAGCGTTTGCGGCCTTTAGCACGACGAGCGGCAATAACAGCACGACCACCTTTAGTTGCCATACGAACTAAGAAACCGTGTGTGCGTGCACGACGTGTTTTAGAGGGTTGATAAGTACGTTTCATGAAAATCTCCAACAAGCATATTACTGTAAAGACCGCCATTAAACACGAAAACAGCCAATTTTGTCAACGTTTATTTAGGGTGTGTTAAGCTAACGATTAAATAAAATGAAGAACGCGACTCCATAAGACTATTGAACACAATGCTACTTAAATAACTAAGGTAATTCCCCCATAAAAAACTTGCTCATTAAATATTGAGTAAAGAAAACCACTTGGATGAAAGCCCACTGAACAGGTATCATCTGATTTTAACGTTGTTGCATCTTAAAACTTCAGTGCGCTAATAATAAGCCTTGGTTTTTATTTAACTTTAAAAACAAATAAAAATTATATTGCCCCAAATAACGACTGCCTAGGTAACTTAAAAACTATTGATGGAAAATTTTTGGCCTTCGTGTCTCCGCCGTTTTGAACAAGAGCTCTCAATACAGCAATTTAACACTTGGATTAAACCTCTTTCAGTAGAAACAGAGGGTAATATAGTGCGCTTAATTGCGCCTAATCGTTTTGTAATGCAGTGGGTAAAAGAGCGGTTTCTTAAAAAGATTGAACAGTTTGCACATGATTTGCAGTTAGCTAATATCAAAATTGATTTTATTATTTCTGAAGTTGATCAGAACAAAAATTACGAAAAGCCAGCGGCCAAGGTTGTAACTGCTATTAATACCAATTTAATTGAAAGCCAAATAACTCTCTCAATAGCTAAAGTATTTAATAAAAAAAATGCTGATGCGCCTAAAGTTAGCTCTGGCTTAAACAATCTTTTTAACTTTGAAAACTATGTGACCGGGCGCGCCAATCAATTAGCGCGTGCGGCTGCAATACAAGTAGCCGAAAACCCAGGCGCTGCTTATAACCCCTTATTTATTTATGGTGGTGTGGGCTTAGGCAAAACACATTTACTACAAGCCATTGGTAATGAATTAAAGCAACGTAAACCTGATGCAAAAGTTCGCTATTTACACGCAGAGCGCTATGTCAGCGATGTTGTAAAAGCTTATGAACATAAGGCGTTTGATGAGTTTAAACGTCAATATCACTCTTTGGATTTATTGCTTATTGATGATATTCAATTTTTTGCAAAGAAAACTCGCACCCAAGAAGAGTTTTTTTATGCTTTCAACTCTTTAATTGAAACAAAAAAACAAATTGTCATTAGTTGTGACACTTACCCAAAAGAAATTGCAGATGTAGATGAGCGTTTACGCACCCGGTTTAGCTGGGGGCTTACTGTTGCGGTAGAGCCACCAGAGCTTGAAATGCGCGTGGCGATTTTATTAAAAAAAGCAGAGGCTGTTAATTTAAACCTATCTGAAGAAGTTGCTTTTTTCATTGCAAAACAAATACGCTCTAGCGTGCGAGAGTTAGAAGGAGCGCTTAATCGTATTATTGCAATGGCTAAATTTACTGGTCATATTATTGATATACATTTAGCAAAAGATGCACTTCGTGATTTAATAGCTGTCCGTGGGCGACAAGTTACAATAGAAAATATTCAAAAAACTGTGGCTGATTATTACAAAATAAAAGTCGCTGAAATGTACAGTAAAAAAAGAACTCGTAACTTCGCACGACCTAGACAAATTGCAATGGCCTTGTCTCGTGAATTAACAAATCATAGCTTTCCTGAAATTGGTGAGGCATTTGGTGGTAGACACCACACAACAGTAATGCACGCTTGCGATGAAATAGATTTATTAAAACAAAATGATCAAACAATTGCTCGTGATTTTAGTATTTTAGTTCAAGTAATTAGAGATTAGTAATATACAATTTCAGTCAAACTCACATTAAAATATAATAAAAATTTGGGGCTGTCCTAGATAACACATAAAATGTTATAAGGACGTCATGAGAAAGAGCAGATTAAATTCAGCTAAGCAGTCGAGGTTAATTGAACATTTTGTTGCTGGCACAACGGCTAGATGTGCAGCAGATTTG
>JAVKLV010000015.1:0-5346 GCA_031538905.1 Methylotenera sp.
GAGTATTGGGGTTTGGCTTTCGTCATCTTGATATTCTCTCATGATTAAAGCTCTCCTTAAAACTCGGGGTGATTCAGTATGTGTCATTCTCGATTTTAGTGAGGAAGTTGACTTGTGTTTTTTAGTTCGTATAATTGAATACATAGCAGTAAAGTTTTGTTGTTTTTCTGTTCTCCTGTATTAAAATTTAGCAGTTAAAAGAGTAATGTCAACAAGGTGTAACTCACTACACCTTTTTGCAAGCAAAAAAGTTATTCGCCCTACGGGGTTAAAATCAAAATCAAAAAACAACACCTTGGGGGTATCCCCCCAAACCCCATGCATTAAAAAATTAAAGAATCAGCAAAGCTGATTATCTAATTTCTCAATGTTTAAATATTCCAATTTTTAACTTTTCACCCTCTCTGTTGAGTTGTAATTGAACATTTAAAACTGCCCCAAATTTCTTGGCAGTATTTGGATCCCTAGTTCTCAGGCTGATTTTTCTCTGTTTTTTGTAGCAATCAATATAGCGAAAGTAGTAAATTCCGTGGCGAGAAAGAAATATTCTGGGTGTTTTTAATAGCATTTTGTCTCACTTTTATGTATCACCACAAAGTAAAAATGTAACAAAATCAATTAAATCAATGGGTTGTGGCTATATGAGAGATAGTCCCTCGCTCTCCGCCAATTACGTGTTTCAATGTATTCCATCCGCTCGCAGGGTATACAAGAAATCACAGAATACATTGAAGTCTTCTATAACCGACAAAGAAAACAGGCAAGATTAGGTATTTATCCCCTGCTATTTTTACGCCGCAATACTATAAAAAATTGCTGACAGGCTCCTGGCGGCTTAACCCGTTCGACTCTTTGATTGACAGCATAGGTCAGAATCTTTTACTTCGCTTTTTGAATGTTCGATATTCTTTCTTTGAGATTTAACAATATTGATCTACTTGGCGCTAAAAATATTTCATTGATGTTAACTGCCTATGTAAAGCTTACCTTACCTCATGTGGCTGGTGATTACCCAGGTGAGCAGAAACGAATGGCGAGGCTTTAAATTTGATAAAGTTGTTTAATTGTAGCCTCAAGTTTTGCATATTCTTCATCGTGTGCTTGATTGAGAGCGTGGCTGGGGGCGTGCAAAA
Source organism: Methylotenera sp. (assembly GCA_031538905.1). Classification (GTDB taxonomy): domain Bacteria; phylum Pseudomonadota; class Gammaproteobacteria; order Burkholderiales; family Methylophilaceae; genus Methylotenera. The sequence goes on from JAVKLV010000015.1 coordinate 1,134, forward strand.
ACTTATTGGTCAGTGCCTTGCTAAATGTTTCTAGTACTTTTTCAGTTGCCTCACCTTTTTGAATCAATTTAAGCGCTTTTTCTAGCTCTGCTTGACGCGTGAGTTCTGCTTGGTCGCGCAATGCTTTGATCGTAGGCACTGCATCACGTTTTTTCATCCATTGCATAAAATGTGTAACGCGAGCAGTGACAATAAGCTCAGCATCTAAAGCAGCTTCTTGGCGGTTCATCATGCCTTCGGTAACTACTTGAGCCAAGTCATCTACGGTGTATAAAAAAACATCGTCTAATTGAGCGACTTCAGGCTCAATATCTCGCGGAACGGCTAAATCAACCATAAAAATTGGGCGATGACGACGTGTTTTAATCGCCCGCTCAACCATGCCCAAGCCCAAAATAGGCAGCTGACTGGCAGTGCTGGTAATCACAATATCAAACTCAGCAAAATGCTCATGCAGATCTTTGAGTAAAATAGTGTGTGTTTTTATTCCTAAGGTAGATATTTTTTCAGCCAGCACGGCGCCTCGCTCAATGGTACGATTGGCTACCATCATGCTTTTAGGTTTTTGGCTTGCAAAGTGCTCGGCGCATAAGGTAATCATTTCTCCTGCACCGATGAACAATACTTTTTGTTCGCTCAAGTTGCCAAAAATACGCTCCGCTAGCTTTACCGCAGCCGCTGACATGGAAATAGAATTTGCGCCAATATCGGTGTCGGTGCGGACTTCTTTCGCCACCTCAAAAGTGCGTTGAAAAAGCTTGTGTAGTCGCGCACCTAAGGTGCCCGTTTCTTGGGCGATTTTTACTGACTGTTTAAACTGCCCTAAAATTTGTGCCTCGCCTAATACCATGCTATCTAAGCCACACGCCACTCTAAAAGCGTGCTTCACCGCTTCTTCATCTGACAATATGTAAAGGTAAGGGCGCAGGCTGCTTTCATCTAATTGATGATATTGCAACAGCCATTGGAGTGGCTGCTCGGGGCTTTCTGCGTTGCAATAAAGCTCGGTACGATTACACGTTGATAAAATGGCAGCTTCAGTCGCTGCATCTACGCTGAGCTGACGCAAAGCAGTCGCCATACTTTCGCTACTAAAGGCGATATTTTCACGAATCTGAATGGGCGCGGTCGTGTGGTTTACGCCGATGACATAAAGCTGCATAAGGGTTGTATCAATACGATTTGGCTCATTATACTGCCTTAGCTTGCCAAAAATAATTTCTTAGCGCCCAATCTCATGAGCTAAGTGCATTATTTTTTGCGCGGCTCAGGCTCGTTTTGACGATTAAAGGGCCTACTCGTTGCTGTTGATACGTTGCGCACCATCATATCTTGTCGCCCAATAATGAGCATCAAGGCTCTCGATTCGCACCTCGCTACCTTTGCGTGGCGAGTGAATAAAACGATGATTACCAATGTAAATGCCAACGTGTGAAAATGCAGATTTTAATGTGTTAAAAAAAACCAAGTCACCTGGCTGTAGCTTATTTTTAGCAATTGTTTTTCCGATTTGACTCATCTCAAGTGCAGAGCGCGGCAAGATAATGTTACTCGACTCTTTAAAAACATGACGCACAAACCCGCTGCAATCAAAGCCTGAATCAGGGTTATTGCCTCCGTATTGATAACGAATTCCGCTCAAGCTAAGCGCACTCATGAGTACTTCTTGCGCGCGGGCAGACCACTTTTCAGGGCTTTCATTATCAGCATTTATCGCTTGATTTTTAAGCGCCTGCTCACTAGAGCCGCTCGTATCAGTGCCTGGTACAGCAACGGCGCTCGCGCAAGAGCTTAGGCTCAAAGCAGCAACAATCGCAAAATAGATGATGTAATTTTTCATAAAAAAAGATTATAAGAATATCAAAATAAAAAGCAAATAATGTTTTTTTTCAACGCCTTAAGTGCTTATAAAGAGTAGAACTCATGGGATAATCTTCAGCACTTATGAGCGAACAATCTATACGCAAAATTTTTGAAAAAGACGGCGCCCTAGACCAGCATATAAAAGGCTATAGTGCTCGCGAACAGCAATTGCACATGGCGCTGGCGATAGCTGATGCGATTGAAAATAACACCCTGCTGGTTGCAGAGGCTGGTACTGGCACAGGCAAAACCTTTGCTTATTTAGTGCCCGCTTTGCTTACCGGTGGAAAAGTGATTATTTCAACTGGCACTAAAAACCTGCAAGATCAGTTGTTTAACCGCGATTTACCTCATGTGCGCGATGTACTCAAGGTGCCAGTGACCGTGGCAATGCTCAAAGGTCGGGCGAATTATGTATGCCATTATCATCTTGCAATTGCCGAGCAAGAGGGGCGTTTTGCTTCGCGAGAAGATGCAAAATACCTCCCGCTAATTAGGGCTTTTACTGAAAACACCAAAACTGGCGACAAGGGGGAGCTGAATGCGGTGCCAGAAAACGCCACGGTTTGGGCGAGTGTGACTTCTAGCCGCGACAATTGTTTAGGTGCTGATTGCGCGCATTACAAAGAGTGTTTTGTCATGGGTGCCCGTAAAGAGGCTCTTGCAGCAGACGTGGTCGTGGTTAATCACCATCTGTTTTTTGCCGACGTCATGTTGCGGGATGAAGGTGTGGCGGAGTTACTGCCAAGCGCAAATACCATCATATTTGATGAGGCACATCAGTTGCCAGAAGTTGCCGGACTTTTTTTTGGTGAAGATGTCTCAACCAGTCAACTGCTTGAATTGGCGCGCGACTCTAACGCGGCGCACTTGTCATTGGCTAAAGATTGCCTTGAGTTAGCGCAGGTTATTCCTAAGCTTGAAAAAGCGGTTAAAGACTTTAGGCTTGTTTTTGCTTATGAAGGCGCGCGTTTGTCTGCACAAAAGGCGTTATCGCTCAAAGGTTTTGATGCAGCATTGAGTGAGATGCAAAGCCAATTGAGTCGGCTGGCAGCTGTGTTAGAAACTCAAGCGGCTCGTGACCCATTGCTTGAAAAGTGCTGGCAGCGCAGTCAGGCTTTGCATGATTTATTTAGGCGCTGGCAAGGCGCTGAAGATCATAATTTAGTGCGCTGGGTTGAGATTTTTACGCACTCAGTGCAGCTTCACGCCACCCCCTTGAGTGTTGCTGAAAAATTTGGAAAACAGCTTAATGCACAAGCGAGGGCGTGGATATTTACCTCTGCAACCTTAGCGGTCAAGGCTGACTTTAGTCATTATGTAAGGCAAATGGGCTTGCAAGAGGCTAAAACAGCTTATTGGGAAAGCCCGTTTAACTACAAAGCACAAGGGCTATTTTATGTGCCTTTAGATATGCCAGACCCAAACAGCCCTTCTTACACTGCAAGCGTTGTAGCCGCGGCCTTGCCAGTTTTAAAGGCAAGCGGCGGACGCGCTTTTGTGCTGTCGACCAGCTTACGTGCAATGCGTGAAATTCACGCGCTACTCAAAGAGGCTTTTATTGAAAATGGCATAGAAAGCCCCCTGCTACTACAAGGAGAGAGCTCTCGTACAGAACTTTTAGATCGCTTTAGAAATCTGGGCAATGCGGTGTTAGTAGCTTCTCAAAGCTTTTGGGAGGGAGTTGATGTGCGCGGCGCGGCATTAAGCCTTGTGATTATTGATAAGCTACCTTTTGCGCCGCCAGATGACCCGGTATTGTCTGCGAGGGTAGATAAGTTGAATGCAGAAGGTAAAAACGCTTTTATGGAGTATCAATTGCCCCACTCTGTGATTACGCTCAAGCAAGGTGCGGGACGCTTGATTCGTGATGAAAATGACAGGGGCGTGCTGATGATTTGTGACCCGCGACTCATTACAAAATCATACGGTAAGCGTATTTGGCAAAGCCTACCGCCATTTAAACGTAGCCGCACACTCGCCGATGTGCAGGCTTTTTTTGATGCGCCAGAATAGATTAAAACACCTTAACCTTAGCTTGCGCGCTTATTTTGGGTGTATTCGAATAACTTATATGTACTAGCTCAGCTCTGATCTGAGCTAGTACATATAAAGTTAAAGTAAATCAAAGCGGTCTGCGTTCATCACTTTATTCCACACGTGAATAAAATCCATAACAAATTTTTCGTTATTATCATCTTGCGCATAGACTGAATCACCCCGAGTTTTAAGGAGAGCTTTAATCATGAGAGAATATCAAGATGACGAAAGCCAAACCCCAATACTCCCCCGAAGTCAAAGAGCGTGCAGTTCGGATGGTATTAGAACACCAGCACCAATACGCCACGCC
>JAVKLV010000016.1:0-29178 GCA_031538905.1 Methylotenera sp.
ATCAAATCTGCTGCACATCTAGCCGTTGTGCCAGCAACAAAATGTTCAATTAACCTCGACTGCTTAGCTGAATTTAATCTGCTCTTTCTCATGACGTCCTTATAACATTTTATGTGTTATCTAGGACAGCCCCTTATTTAATTGTTTTGATATTTAAGCTAAACGCGCTTTGATTAAGCCTGAAATCTGACCCATATCAGCTTTGCCAGCCACCAGCGGCTTAATAGCCGCCATCACTTTACCCATGTCTTTAACGCCTTCAGCGCCCGTGTCGGCAATGACTTGGTCTAAAATACCCATTATTTCTACTTGAGTAAGCTGTTGAGGCAAGTATTCTTGCAATACACTCACCTCGTATTTTTCCACATCAGCTAAATCTGCTCTATTGGCTGACTCGTAAGCTGCAATTGAATCGCGACGCTGTTTAAGCATTTTTTCAATCGCAGAAATGACATCAGCATCACCCAGCTCAATGCGCTCATCTACTTCGCGCTGTTTGATTGCGGCCTGCAACAAACGAATTGCCCCCAAACGCGCACTGTCTTTGGCGCGCATCGCGGCTTTCATTTCTTCGGTAATGCGTGTTTTAAGGCTCATTAAAACTTAATCCGAATGAGCGCTTAAGCGCCTTTGATGTAGGTATCAAATTTAGCTTGATAGTCTTTCATGTGCTCGGCAAGCGCTATTTTGTATTGATTGACGAAGTAATCTAAAGCGGCTGATTTTTCGGTCTCAAAATTTTCTTTAGTGCCACATTGCGTGGCAATTAAAAAAGTATTGAAGCGCGCGGCGGCAAAGGCAAAGCTTGCATTCACTACACTTGCGTCATGAGTTGCAGCTTGCCCATTAGCAAAGGCGATAAACTGATCGGTCAAGCTCCAAAATGCATCATCTGCTGCACTTTCTTGCTTTGTAGCCGTGACTTGCTTTGTCGCTGCGGTATCTTTTTCAGCCATGACTATTTACCAGCATAATGACTAGTAAAGTTTAGCAGGGAGCGTTTGTTTTAACAAACGACGGTACTGACGCTTAACTGCCGCCGCCGCTTTACGCTTACGTTCCCAAGTTGGTTTTTCGTAAAACTCGCGCGCGCGAAGGTCATTTAATAAGCCTGTTTTTTCAATTAGGCGCTTAAAGCGGCGAAGAGCAACATCAAACGGCTCATTTTCTTTTACTCGTACATTAGACATTTAATCTCTCTTGTATAACAAAATATAAATTTAACTAACACTCAAACTTTTGCTCAAGCATACTGCTTATTAAGCAATAAATATCGCTTGTGATATCGGCTTTTTAATAAGCGTTAAAAAGCTTAACAAACGTTAAAAGCCTTAAAAGCTGAGAAAAGCCGATTATTTTAATCGCATAATTGTTTTTATTCAATTACTTTTATAGATTTAGCATTACTTTATATTTTAAGTCCACCGGATAACACTCTAAAACTTGCTCATAATCTGCTCAATAAGTTGATTTTTTGTAATAAAATCAAGAAGAATCAATGCTTCAAACTTTAAAAAGCAGTGGGGCTTGCTGCTACCGTGCTTCTAAACTTTTTGTGGAGCAACATAACAAAACTGGACGCCCTTATTATTTAAAATCCATATTTAAAGTTTTTTAAGCTCTGTGAGCAAGCCTCTACTTTAATTTTCTACCAAGGCAGGGCGTCCGCTTCGTGAAAGAACCCGCCCGTTGGACCATGGCTATCTAGAGTAGCCAGTCTTAATGATGTTTTATAGCTGTCAGCGATTTCCATCGGCGCATGCGGGCCTCCTAATTCAGTTTTCACCCAGCCAGGATGTGCTGAATTCACCTTGATATTGGTATTTTTTAATTCATGCGCCAAATGAATGGTGTAAGCGTTTAGGGCCGTCTTTGATGCGTTATAAGCAAATGCCTTGGCAGGATCAATGGGAGATTTTTCCATGCTCTGAAGAGTGAGTGAGCCAACAATGCTTGATAAATTAACAATGCGCCCAGCTGCTGATTTCATCAGCAATGGGAGTAGCCTCTGTGTTAGCGCAACAACAGCAAAAAGATTGGTGTGGAAGGTTTCTTGCAAAACGGCTTGACTGACAAGGCTACTAGAATTCTTTCCAATAAGATCTTCAGTAATCATGCCTGCATTGTTAATTAAAATATCTAATTCGCCATATTTTTTCTCTATAAAGCCGTACACGCTATCAGGTGATTTTTCATCATTCGCATCATAGGTAATCGCCTCTGCCTTGAGCCCCATTTCCTGTAAATGTTTTGCGGCATCTTGACCCTTAGCTAGATTTCTACAGCCAATAATCAAATCGATTCCTTGAGCGCCTAAAGCTTTTGCTGTTTCAAAGCCAATGCCACGATTTCCACCCGAAATAAATGCTATTTTGCTCATGTCTTTTCTCCTAAAATTTATTAAATTAGTTAATTTATTTAACTTGGATTACATTATTAGCCTTTTATATTTTTATTGTCAATAAATTTATGTAATCTATGTTATATTTTTAAAAATTAAAAATTAAAGGTTTAGGGTATGGCGCAAGCAGGAAGACCAAGGTCGTTTGATAAAGATGATGCTCTAAAAAAAGCGATGTATGTTTTTTGGGAAAAAGGCTATGAAGGAACGACTATGGCTGATCTCATTGAATCAATCGGCATGAAGGCGCCTAGTATCTATGCGGCTTTTGGCAATAAGGATGCCATCTTTAAAGAGGTTGTTAAGAATTATTTGCCAATGGTCGTTGAGGGTCAATTAGCCATGCTCAATAGCGCCCCAAAAATTTACGATGCCGTTGAGGCTGCATTAAAAGCATGCGTGTATTTGTATACTGGACAAGATAATCCGTGTACGTGTTTAGTGATGACGGCCGCCATCAATACCACACCAGAACACGCAGAGCATGTTGAAACATTGAGAGCATTAAGAGAGCAATACAAAGACGCATGGCAAAAGAGATTTGAGCAAGCTCAGTCTGATCAGCAGCTAGCAGATGATGCCAACCCAAGTGAACTGGCAGAATACTTTACAACCCTTATTCAAGGCATGACCATTAAAGCAAAAGATGGCGCATCCAAAGATGTGCTAGATTCAACGGTAAAGCTTGCGCTTCAGGTGTTGAGATAGCGCATAATCTTTTTGGGGAAAGGGTTTAGGCGCATGAGTAGAGACGTCGCTTAAACAATGGCTCTACTCAATATTATTTACAGCCTTTAAAACGCGGTAAAATCAACAAAGAAATTAAATGACGTCCACAGTTTATTTTGGCAGCCATTTAACTCGTTGCGAGCATAGAAGCTTTCATTTTTTGCATAGCTTTTTGTTCAATTTGGCGAATGCGCTCAGCAGAAACGCCAAATTCATCAGCCAACTCATGCAAGGTTTTGCCGCCTTTTTCCTGCAACCAGCGCGCCTCAACTACACGACGACTTCTCTCATCTAGATTTTGCAACGCCGCTGCCAAACCCGTTGTTTCAGTGGCTTCTTCTTGTTTTAATTGCAAGGCCGCAGGCGGCTCCAAGCCCTCATCTGGAAGGTAGGCAATCGGACTATATTGCTCATCGCCGTCATCGTCAACGCTTGCACTCAACGAAATCTCATGCCCGTTTAAACGCGCCTCCATTTCTAACACTTCTTCAGGCTTTACATTGAGCTTTGTAGCAATATCAGACACTTCAGCAGGCTGCAGGCTATTTAAGCTGGACTTCATACTGCGCAAATTAAAAAACAGTTTACGCTGCGCTTTTGTTGTTGCTATTTTGACCATACGCCAGTTGCGTACAATATATTCGTGAATTTCTGCTTTAATCCAGTGCATTGCAAAAGATACTAAACGCACACCCCGATCCGGGTCAAAGCGCTTTACCGCCTTCATTAAACCAATGTTGCCTTCTTGTATTAAATCTTGCTGTGGCAAGCCGTAACCACTGTAATCACGGGCAATGCTGGCAACCAGGCGAAGGTGAGATACAATCAGCTTGCGTGCCGCCTCTAAATCATTACTTGTTTTGAATTTTACGGCAAGCGCGTATTCTTCTTCCGCAGAGAGAATGGAGTAATTTCTAATGGCCCGAGAGTAATGCTCTAGGCTGTCAACCGCGGTCAAAGTGGATAATGTTAATGCTTTACTCATGAAGTTTATCTCCTTTAGCACTTAAAATTACACGCATATATTAGCACTCTTAATGAGAGAGTGCTAGTGCCTCATCTCTTTATAATCAGTCCATATTTTTATATAGAGATTGAACATCGTACTTTTTTAACAATCTGATTAAACTGACTTTAATTAGGGCTGTTTGTAACTTGATTAAACGGCACTTGAATGGCTTTTTTAAAGGGCTTCATGAGAGATTTTTATTTTTTTAAGTGTGTGATTTAGGCTTAAAATCGCTTGGCAATGAGTGACTGAATGTTATACTCAAAAGTCTGATGTCTTTGGCCAAGCTATTGATATCAAACCGTGGGGTTCGGCACCTAAAGATAGGCCGAGTGATGAAAAATATCATCAGGCATATCAGGGGCGCGAAGTAAATTATTTTACGTCTTTAGAATCTATTGGGCGAGTAATTTAATAGGTAAAAAATGAGTGAATTAAAAAATGATACGTTCTTAAAAGCGCTCATGCGCCAAGCAACAGACTACACGCCAGTGTGGATGATGCGTCAAGCGGGTCGCTATTTGCCAGAGTACCGTGAAAGCCGTAAAACGGCAGGTAGCTTTTTAAGTTTATGTAAAAACCCAAACTTTGCAACCGAAGTCACGTTGCAACCCTTAGATCGCTATCCGCTTTTAGACGCATCTATTTTATTTTCAGATATTCTCACTGTGCCAGATGCGATGGGCTTGGGCTTATATTTTGAGGAAGGCGAAGGGCCAAAATTTGAGCGCACGCTTCAGCTAGAAGCCGACATTCAAAAGCTCGAAGTGCCGGACATGGCCAAGTTGCAATATGTATTTGATGCGGTAACAAGCATCCGCCAGGCTCTCAATGGGCGCGTGCCACTCATTGGCTTTTCAGGAAGCCCGTGGACACTCGCAACTTATATGGTAGAAGGTCAGGGTGGCACAGACTTTTTAAACACCAAAAAAATGGCTTATGCGCGCCCAGATTTACTCCACCGCATATTAGAAGTGAACGCACAAACCGTGATTGCCTACCTTAACGCGCAAATTACAGCGGGTGCGCAAGCGGTGATGATTTTTGACTCTTGGGGCGGCGCTCTTTCGCATGATGCTTACATTGAATTTTCTCTACACTATATGCAAAAAATTGTGAATGGCTTAATTCAATCGAATGATGGGCGCAAAGTCCCGAGCATTGTATTTACTAAGGGCGGGGGCTTGTGGCTTGAGGCGCAAGCTAAAATTGGCGTTGATGCTCTTGGTTTAGATTGGGCAGTGAGTATCGGTCATGCACGTCAACGTGTGGGAGATCAAGTGGCATTACAAGGCAATTTAGATCCGGCGATTTTACTTTCGACGCCAGAGGCGATAGAAAAGCAGGTAGAAAAGCTATTGTCTAGTTATGGGCATGGGCATGGGCATGTGTTTAATCTTGGTCATGGCATTACACAATGGACCCCGCCAGAAAATGTTGTTGCGATGCTAGAAGCCGTTAGAAACCATAGTCAACAATATCATCTTGGCAATTAAACACGCGCTTAAACTTAACAATAAGCGCACTTAAAATTCTTACATAAATGACATTTCGTTAAAATTTTTAGGAATCTTTGTCTATGGCACAAGCTCAAAAGATGAGTCAAAAAAATCCTTATGAATCAACATACTTTAATATGAACGAAGCTAGATTTAACATGGTAGAGCAACAAATTCGCACATGGGAGGTGCTAGATACGGGGGTGCTCGACTTGCTCACTGAAGTTCCGCGTGAGCACTTTGTTGATCCGTCACAATTGGGGCTGGCATTTGCCGACCTTGAGTTGCCGATTGGTTATGGTCAAACCATGCTACAGCCTAAAATTGAAGGCCGTATTTTACAAGCGCTCAATATAAAAAAAACCGATCAAGCGCTTGTAATAGGTACGGGTAGCGGCTACTTAACAGCGCTCATTGCCAAACTTGCAAAACAAGTAGATTCAATCGAAATTATTCCTGAGCTATCTCAACGTGCTCAAGCGCGCTTGCAAAAACAAAATATTGAAAATGTAGATTTATATGTGGCGGATGCTTTTAAAAACAATATGCGCCATAAAACTTATGATGTCATTACCTTTGCAGGGAGCTTGCAACTCTACCCCAACGAGGCTGAAAAAATGCTCAATTTAGGCGGACGTATGTTTGTGGTAATGGGCGAAGCGCCTGCCATGCAGGCTACGCTGATAGAGCGCACGGCTGAAGGCAATTGTCGTAAAGAAACACTTTTTGAAACTTGCTTAGCGCCATTAACTAATGCACCACAGTCTGTTAAATTTAACTTCTAATACGCTGGCTTTATGTTCAAATTAAAGCATTTAATCATTGTTATTTTATTTGCGGGCTTTGTTTTATTAAGCCTTGCGCCTGCTTCTGCGGCGCCGATTTTAGCGCCTAAAAACTTAATACTTGTTGCAAAAAACAAAAAAACAGCTGAGATAAAAACGGCTGGCGCAAAGCTTGCTTCGACCGAAGTTAATCATGTTGATTTACTGGATATTTATCGTCAATCTATCAGCAATGACCCTGTTTTAGCTTCAGCACTCAGCGCCAACCAAGCCGCACAAGAAATCATTGAGCAAGGTCGGGCATTGTATCGCCCAGTAATCAATTTTAGCGCAGGGGCGAGCACCTCGACGGTTGATGTTAAATACAATGGTGGTAGCAATCCATTTAAATCTGAAGGCAGCGCTAATTTTCAGGGCTATCACTATGGTTTTGATGCGCGCCAGCCCATTTACCGCAAGCAAAGTTTACTGCAAATAGACCAAGCTAAAACGCAAGCCAGCCAATCAGATAAACAGTTAAATTTAAGCAAGCAAGATTTAATTGTGCGCGTTACGCAGGGTTACTTTGATGTGCTGATGACCCAAGATAGAGTTGACTTAATTGCGGCTCAAAAAGCGGCCATTTTAAGTCAGCTAGAGCAAGCAAAGGCGCGCTTTGAAGTAGGCGCTGCAACAGTCACCGATATGAATGAAGCGCAAGCGCGTTATGATTTGATTCTTTCACAAGAATTGAGCGCAGTGAGCGAGCAGCAAATCGCGCAGCTTAAATTACAGGCCATAACGGGCAAAATTCACAAGAAATTAGCTCCCGTAAATACCAATTTTAAGCCCAACGATCTACAGCAAAATATGGATAAGTGGCTTGAAGTTGCTGATAAAAATAATCTCAACATTCAAATTCAGCAAGATATATTAAAATTTTCTGACCAAGAAATTGAGCGCTTAAGAGCAGGTCACTTGCCCACGCTAGACGCTTTGGCGAGCATCACAGATACTTATAGCAATGGCAGTGCAAACGGTTTTGGCAGTGATTTAAAAAACGGCACCCTGAGTTTACAGTTACAAATTCCTTTATATGAAGGCGGGGCAACGAGCTCAAAGGTCCGTCAAGCAGTAATCAATAGACAAAAAGTGCAAGATGATGTTGAGCTTACAATGCGCCAAACCGCTTTAAATACACAAAGTGCTTTTCTTAATTTAAATACCAGCATTGTACAAATCAAAGCATTAGAAAAAGCTTTATTAAGTAGTCAAAGCCAAGTTGAATCAAGCAAGCTGGGGTATGAAGTTGGCGTGCGCACCAGTGTTGATGTGCTAAATGCAGAACAGCAGTTTTTTAGTGCTAAGCGCGATTTCTTACAAGCGCGTTATCAATATTTGGTCAACATTATTCGCTTAAAAGCAGTAGCGGGAGCGCTTTCAGAGTCTGACGTAGAAGACATCAATCAACAATTGGTACAGAAATAATGACTGCTTATTTAAGTGCATCGCAATTACTGAAAGCGGGCTTGAGTCAGCTCGTTTTGATTGATATACAAACAAAATTAGTCACCGCAATGCAAGAGGATGCGGTGCAAGCCAGTATAAAAAATGCAGGAATTTTGGCGCAAGCAGCTCAAATTTTATTCGTGCCAACTCTCATCACAGAGCAATATCCTCAAGGCCTGGGGAGTACTGTGAATGAATTATTGGTATTGTTACCCAATATCAAAGCGGTAGAAAAAAGTGCATTTTCATGCGTAAAAGATCCTAAATTTAGCCGTCAACTCACGCGAGATCGCTCACAAATCGTACTTGCTGGAATGGAGGCGCATATTTGTGTTTTACAAACGGCGCTTGATTTAATAGGTACTGGCAAACAAGTTTTTGTGGCAGAAGATGCCATTATTTCGCGCAATTTAACCAACAAGTTAAATGCATTAGCAAGAATGCGTGAAGCAGGATGTATTATCACAAACACAGAATCTATCGTATTTGAATGGTTAGAAAAAGCTCAAGGCGAAGCTTTTAAAGTAATCAGCAAGCTCATTCGCTAAATGTAAGTGCTTTAAATCTTGCTTACTTGTGAATAAAGGCACTCATCATGTGCAGTGTTTTTTCTGTGGCGCCTTGTGAAGCAAGGCACAGCGCCAAGCCCGCCTTGCCCATTGCAGATTGTTTGTTTTGATGCTCAAACAAAGTTTTAATTGCATATTGCATTTCTTCAGGTGTTTTTACCTGCCAAGCGGCACCTAATTCAACTGCACGCTCACTCACTTCTTTAAAGTTAAACGTATGTTCGCCAATGATGACGGGCTTACCCATACGCATAGCCTCAATTAAATTTTGTCCTCCAAACGGCAAAATGCTACCGCCCACCAAGCAAACATCAGCACTTGCATAATAACTAAAAAGCTCTCCCATGCTGTCACCCAAGATAAATTGAGTGTGATCGTCAACCGTTTTATCAAGCTGGCTGCGCCGTTCATAACTCAAACGACGCTGTTTAAATAGCGACTCAACTTCATCAAAGCGCTGCGGATGCCGCGGTACAATCACCGTCAGTAATTTTGAAATTTTAAGCGCAAGAATAGCCTCTAAAATGACGTTCTCTTCACCTTTTCTGGTACTTGCAACTAAAAGCACAGGGCGGTGATGACCAAACAAATCACGCAATTTTTGACCTTGCACTAAAGCATTAGCAGGAGGGTGCACGTCAAACTTCAAGTTACCCACGACATTGATATTGTGCGCGCCCAATTTTATTAAACGTTTGCCATCTAATGGGGTTTGTGCGGCAATAGCTGATAGGCTTTGTAACCCATTTCGGCTCAAAGAACCTAATTTTTTATACCCCAACGCTGATTTTTCTGAAAGTCGCGCGTTCAGCAGTAATAAGGGGATTTTTTGAGCGCTACAGCCAGCAATAAGATTAAACCAAAGCTCTGTTTCCATCAGCAGGCCTAGCGCCGGTTTAAAGTGCCCTAAAAAACGATTGACCGCAAACGTGACATCATAAGGAATGTAAACGCGCATGACCCGATTTCCAAACATTTGCGCACTGGCAGCCCGGCCAGTTGGCGTGGTATGCGTGAGCAACAGCTGATAATGAGGATATTGGTTTAATAGCGCATTAACAAGCGGTGCGGCCGCGTGCGTTTCACCAACAGAAACGCAATGCAGCCAAATAACAGGCTTAGTTGCCAATGCGTCATAAAAACCAAAACGCTCCATCCAGTGTTGACGATACTCAGGCTGATTAACAGCGCGCCAAAGTAGCCTTAAAGCCACAAATGGCAAGGCCAAATAAAGTAGCAGGGAATATAAAAAACGATTCATAAGCCATTTTCTCATAAAATTGAGCTCATGTTTTTGACGAAAAATTTAACCTATCCTCTGCCATAAAGCGGATGAATTTGCGAGCAATATATTTTTTTAATTTTTCAATATTTATTTTTAGCATGAGTGACTGCTCACATTATCCCGATGTGAATACCGGCTTTATTTTTAATAAAAATTACCTAAATAATGCGGAAAAATAACACAAAACCCACACTTGACGGACACAATATAAACGCATAAATTATTGATAAATACACAATATATTGTGTTTAAGTCGCCATTTATTGACAAAAGCACAAAAAAATAAAATTTTATAATTTTAAATCAAAGGCTTGGCGCAATAATCTGAAAAATAGCGCTCAAGTAAGCCAAACAAAAGGGAAGTGTCATGCTAAAAGCAGTTGAATCAGCGAGTGAATCAAGCTCAAGTTCTGAAAAAGAAATTCCAGTTCAAGCGGTATCTTTAGATATTTGGGATAAAAAGTATCGTTTAAAAACAAAGTCTGGTGAGTATGTGGATGCTGATATGGATGCATCGTACGCACGTGTTGCGCGTGCTTTGGCTGATGTAGAAAAAACAGACGAAAAACGTGCCGAGTGGCATGAGAAATTCTTGTGGGCGTTACGCCGCGGGGCAATTCCAGCTGGTCGCATTACTTCAAACGCAGGTGCGTTAGAGCATAAACCCGCCACCTCAACGATAAACTGTACCGTGTCTGGTGTGATTTCAGACAGTATGGATGATATTTTAAATAAAGTGCATGAGGCGGGCTTAACGTTAAAAGCCGGATGTGGCATTGGTTACGAATTTTCAACATTGCGCCCCAAGGGTGCTTTTGTGGCGGGCGCGGGCGCCTATACAAGCGGGCCGCTTTCTTTTATGGATATTTACGACAAAATGTGTTTCACGGTATCAAGCGCTGGTGGCCGTCGTGGCGCGCAAATGGCCACTTTTGACATTTCGCATCCTGATGTGACTGATTTTATTAAAGTAAAACGTGAAAATGGTCGCTTACGCCAATTTAATTTGTCATGTCTTATCACCAAAGAATTTATGGAGGCGGTCAAAGCTGACGCTGAGTGGAAGCTTGCTTTTCCAGTCACAGAGAAAGAAGCGATTGTTGACGGACTCAATACCAATGATGCAAGCCAAATAGTTTGGCGCGAATGGCCGATTAAAGGCAAATACCTCACTAAAAATGAGGGCGTTGATGCGGGTAAAGTTGCTTGTCGCGTGTATAAAACCATTAAAGCTCGCCGTTTGTGGGATGTCATCATGTCGAGCACTTACGATTTTGCTGAGCCAGGCTTTATTTTGATTGACCGCGTAAACGAAATGAATAACAACTGGTTTTGCGAAAACATCCGCACCACTAATCCATGCGGTGAGCAGCCCTTGCCGCCTTATGGCGCGTGTTTACTTGGCTCTGTTAATCTGACGCGTTTTGTTAAAAAGCCTTTCACTGATGAAGCTTTTTTTGACTGGAAAGAATATCGTGAAGTAGTGGCTATTTTTACCCGTATGTTAGATAACGTAGTTGAAATTAACGGCCTGCCATTGCAACAGCAGCGCGATGAAATTATGCGCAAACGCCGTCACGGCATGGGCTATTTAGGCTTAGGCTCTGCGCTCACCATGATGAAAATGAAATACGGTGAAGAAGAATCGCTCAAGTTCACAGATGAAGTGACTCGTGTCATGGCTGAAGAAGGTTGGAATGTAGGCGTGCAATTGGCTGAAGAAAAGGGCGCTGCACCCATTATGGATGAGAAATTTGAGATTACTGCTGATATGCTTGCAAAGCGTCCAGAAATGGCTGCAGATGGTATTAAAGTGGGGCAAAAAATTGCAGGGAAAGTACTTCTCGGTAAATATAGCCGTTATATGCAACAGTTTCCAGAAGGCTTACGTAAACAAATTGCCACAAAAGGTGCGCGCTTCTCTCACCATAGCTCAATTGCCCCTACTGGTACAATTTCATTAAGCTTGGCCAATAACGCAAGTAATGGCATTGAGCCGTCATTTGCTCACCACTACGCACGTAATGTGATTCGTGAGGGTAAAAAATCTAAAGAAAAAGTCGATGTATTCTCTTATGAGTTGCTAGCTTACCGTGAGTTAATTAACCCCAATGCCATGCCATTTAGCGATAAGCCAGAAGAAAAGTTGCCAGACTATTTCTTAGATTCATCTACTATTGCGGCAAAAGCGCACGTAGATATTCAGGCGGCATCACAAAAATGGATTGATAGCTCAATTTCAAAAACCATTAACGTGCCAACAGATTACGATTTTGAGGACTTCAAAAATATCTACCTTTATGCTTATGATAAAGGCTTAAAGGGTTGCACAACCTTTAGATTTAACCCTGAAGCCTTTCAGGGAGTTTTGGTGACAGAAAAAGACTTAGAGAGCACCACTTATCAGTTCACCCTGGATGACGGTACTGAAATACAAGTGAAAGGCAACGAAGAAATTGAATATGATGGCGAAATTCACTCGGCCGCTAATCTTTACGACGCCTTAAAAGAAGGCTACTACGGCAAGTTCTAAATTTCACCGCTTAAAGCTATATAAGCGCAAAGTGGTGTTGCTGAAAATAGCTTTAAGTCAGTTTTAGTGTTGAGTTTTACGCGCAATTGAATGCGGGTAAAAAACGAATTTTCAAGGATAAGCATAAAATGACCGTTAAAATCGAAAAAAAAATCGTTGGCTATACATTGGTGAGCGATGAAGACAGGGCTCAGAGCGCAAAAAAAGTACCCTCACAAAAAGACACTAGCGCGACGATTATTCAGCTAGGCGAGACCCTTAGCCGCCCAGATAAACTCGTGGGTAATACCTATAAAATTAAAACCCCAGTGACAGAGCACGCGCTCTATATCACTATTAACGATGTGATTATGAACGAAGGCACGCCACAAGAGCATCGCCGCCCATTTGAAATTTTTATTAACTCCAAGAATATGGAGCATTTTCAATGGATTGTTGCTTTAACGCGTGTGATGTCTGCTGTGTTTCGTAAGGGGGGCGATATTACATTTTTGGTAGAAGAGCTCAAAAGCGTTTTTGAGCCATCCGGTGGCTACTTTAAAAAAGGCGGAAAGTTTGTACCCAGTTTGGTCGCAGAAATTGGTGAAGTTGTTGAGCAGCACTTACAAGAAATTGGAATGCTAAAGAAAGCTGGGTTAGACGAACATCAACAAAAATTAGTGGCTGATAAAAAAGCAGAATACTTAGAAAAACACGCAAAATCAGGCGAAGAAATGACTGCAGAGGGCTTCCCAAAGGGCGCGCAACTTTGCTTGAAGTGCAATACCAAGGCTTCTATTGTGATGGACGGTTGCTTAACTTGCCTGAACTGCGGTGAAAGTAAGTGCGGGTAAAATCAAGAGGGTTGTGGGTTATCCTGACCTGCTGTGCTTTGCACCATAAGTTGCAAGTTCAGCAGCATAGTAATCAAACACCTCTACCTACGCTTTACTTGTAGGTGCAGTAAACGCAGTGTTTTAAATCACTAAAAAGACTCTTCTACTGTAAATAATTTGCGGTGTTCGCGAATTGCAAATCTGTCTGTCATGCCTGCAATATAGTCTGCAACTGCGCGCGCTTTGTCTGTTTCAGCTGATATTTGAAATTCATATGGCAGTAAGCCGGTATTTTCAAAAAAAGCATTAAATAGTTCGCGCACAATGCGGGCAGCTTTTGCGCTCATGCGGTTTACTTTATAGTGTTGATATAAATTTTTTCGTAAAAACTGTTTTAATTGTTGGTTTTTTTCAGCGACTTCTTTGCTAAAAGAAATTAAATAAGGAAGTTGACGTATGTCGTTGATAGTTTGCGCTTGATGTAGGTCAATGTTGTGCGCGCTTTGTGTACATAAATCAACCACTAATGTGTGAATCATGCGCCGCACCGTTTCATGAATAAGACGTTTTTGCTCCAATATCGGGTATTTTTCTTTGACGAGAGCCAAGTTTTTTGCAAACAACTCTACTTTTGACAGTTGCTCTAAAGTAATTAAACCTGAGCGCAGCCCATCATCAATATCATGGTTATTGTAGGCAATTTCGTCTGCAAAATTAGTCACTTGCGCCTCTAAACTTGGGCTTGTTTTGTCTAAAAAGCGTTGACCAACATCGCCTAACAGCTTTGCATTTTTAATTGAGCAGTGTTTGAGTATGCCTTCTCGTGCTTCAAAGGTGAGATTTAATCCGTCAAACTCTGCATAGCGCTGCTCTAGTTTTTCTACCACGCGAAGCGATTGTAAATTATGCTCAAATCCGCCGTAATCGCGCATACGCTCGTTGAGCGCATCTTGCCCGGCATGACCAAATGGTGTGTGACCCAAGTCATGGGCAAGTGCGATTGCTTCGGTTAAATCTTCATGTAAATAAAGCGTGCGGGCGATGCCACGCGCCATTTGTGCAACTTCTAAGCTGTGTGTTAAGCGTGTGCGAAATAAATCACCTTCATGGTTTACAAATACTTGAGTTTTATATTCCAAACGTCTAAAAGCGGTGGAATGAATAATGCGATCACGATCACGTTGAAAGGCATTGCGCGTTTCTGAGTCAGGCTCATTAAATTGTCGACCTCTTGTTTGGCTTGGGTCAGCGGCATAGCGGGCAAGTGGGTGTGTACTCATGATCATGATCCAGTTGAGAGTTTTTGCGATTGCTTTAATCGCAGATAACTTTTTAAAGCGCCAAGATTTCTTTTAGTTTTTGAGCGTCATATTCACTGGTAATCAGCGACTTTCCGATGCCCTGTTGCAGTATCAGCCTTATTTTCCCGTCGGATACTTTTTTATCCAAAGACATTAAATCTAAGTATTGTTCCACCCCTAAGTTTGGCGGCACGATGGGCAAATTTGCAGCATTAAAGATGTTTTTAATTCTTGCGAGCTCTGTTTCACTTAACCAAGCCATGCGTTGAGATAAATGCGCTGCCATGACCGTGCCTGCGGCAACTGCTTCGCCATGCAACCAAACGCCATAGCCCATGGCGTTTTCAATTGCATGACCAAAAGTATGGCCTAAGTTTAGCAGCGCTCGCTCGCCTTGCTCGTGCTCGTCGTTCGCAACGACTTCAGCTTTATTTTGGCATGAGCGATAAACAGCATAACTTAACACGGCTTCATCTAGGCGCATCAGTTTGGTCATATTGATTTCAAGCCAAGCAAAAAAATCGGCATCACGAATAAGCCCGTATTTAATGACCTCGGCAAGCCCTGCAGAAAACTCACGTGCAGGCAGGGTTTGCAGGGTGTCAATATCAGCTAACACCAGTTGTGGCTGATAAAAAGCGCCGATCATGTTTTTGCCCAGCGGATGATTGATGCCAGTTTTGCCACCAACAGAAGAATCAACTTGCGAAAGTAATGTGGTAGGAATTTGAATAAAAGGCACGCCGCGTAAATAAGTTGCGGCGGCGTATCCTGTCAAATCACCAATGACGCCCCCGCCTAAAGCAATGAGCGTGGTATTGCGTTCGCAACGATTTTTTAATAGCGCGTCATAGATTTGATGCAGTGTTTCTGAATTTTTATAAGCTTCTCCATCTGGCAAAATAATGGGCGTTATTTTTACGCCAGCGGCTTGTAAGCTATGACTTATTTTTTCTAAATAAAGTGGAGCGACTGTGGTATTGCTCACAATCGCTACATGATGACGTTTTAGGTGCGGCAAAAGCAAATCTGCCTGCGTGATTAAATTGCGCCCAATGTGAATAGGGTAGCTTCTATCTGCCAGTGCTACTTTAAGTGTTTGCATGTGTATTTTAAGTTGATATTGAATTGAGATTAAATCTAAAGAAATAGTCTATGAGGTTGTGGATTGTGCAGGTAATGAATTATTGGGCTTTGTAATGAGTTGCTCAATATGGCTCACAATGTCATTGGCAGCTTGTGCGCCCGTATCAACAATGTAGTCAGCCAGCGCTGTGTATATGGGGTTTCTAGCAATATAGAGTTGCTCAAGCTTTTGTTTGATATGAGTGCCTTGTAGCAATGGCCGCGATTTATCATTACGCATTCTTAGCCACAAATCGTGTACATCGGCGCGCAAGTAAATGATTTGACCATTTTTTTTTAAAAACTCACGGTTTTCTGGCAATAGTACCGCGCCACCGCCTGTGGCCATGACGATATTGTTGAGCTGGCTTAGTTCTTCAATGGCGGCGGCTTCGCGTTTACGAAAACCTGCCTCGCCCTCTAGTTCAAATATCAGTGAAATTTTTACGCCAGTTTTACGTTCAATTTCATGGTCAGAATCATAAAAAGCCATGCCGAGCTGCTTGGCTATTAGGCGACCAACAGTAGTCTTGCCTGCGCCCATGAGGCCAATAAAATAGATATTTTTGAACTCTTTATCCATTTAATGTGTTATCCATTCTATCTGCCCACCAAACATAAAAAATTTACTCTATTAAAATATCTGTTGATGATTGTCATTTTAAGACAAATGGCTTTTTCTGTCAGATTTAGCATGATGATCATTGTGCGCTAGCTTAAATACTCAACAATTAAAGGTGCGTGGTCGCTAAATTTCTCTACCTTATAAATGCTGGCTGAAATGGCTTTTGCGGCTATTTTAGGCGTGGCAATTTGGTAGTCAATCCGCCAGCCCACATTATTAGCATAAGCCTGCCCACGGTTGCTCCACCACGTGTAGCATGCATCGGTGGCATTAGGGTACAAGCTGCGGTAAACGTCAACCCAGCCTGTTTCATTCAATAAAGTGCTGAGCCACGCCCGCTCTTCTGGCAAAAAGCCTGAATTTTTTTTATTGCCTTTATAATTTTTAAGGTCAATTTCTTTGTGGGCGATATTCCAATCTCCGCAAATAATTACTTCTCGCCCACTTCTTATCAGCGCTTGCAGATGCGGCATTAAGCGTGCCATGACACTCAATTTAAAAGCTTGGCGCACCTCGCCGCTTGAGCCGCTTGGTAAATAGAGTGAAATCACGCTTAAATTGCCAAATTGACATTCTAAATAGCGCCCTTCGCTGTCGATGTCTTGGGTGCTATTGTTTGCGCCATTTAGTCCTGCAATAACTTGATCTGGCAGGGTTTTAGTGTAAATTCCAACGCCGCTGTAGCCTTTTTTTTCGGCAGCGTGAAAATAGCCATAATATCCTGGTGGATTGAGCATTTCTGGTGCCATGTCAGCCACATGAGCTTTGGTTTCTTGCATACAAATGACATCGGCATTTTGCGTTTGCAGCCAGGTTTGCAGACCTTTATTTGTTGCAGATCGTATGCCGTTGAGGTTTAACGATATAATCTTCAAAACTTAAATCCTTAATATAATAAACGCCCTATGAGTAGCCAACACACATTTGAGCAAGCTGACCAATTTAGACAAGAGTTTATCGCATTTGCTATCCAAAAAGAGGTATTACGCTTTGGCGAATTTACCACTAAAGCAGGTCGTCTAAGCCCTTATTTTTTCAATGCAGGCTTGTTTAACGATGGCGACAGTTTAATGCAACTTGGCGAATTTTATGCTGAAGCAATTAAGCGCTCAGGTTTAGCGTTTGATATGTTATTTGGCCCGGCTTATAAGGGCATTACGTTGGCGGCCAGCATTGCCATTGCTTTTGCACGGCAAGGGCGCAATGTGCCTTACGCATATAATCGTAAAGAAGCCAAAGATCATGGTGAGGGCGGCTTAATTGTTGGCAGCTCACTAAAAGGTCGCGTGCTGATCATTGATGATGTTATTTCGGCAGGCACTTCGGTGAGAGAATCTGTTGCGCTGATTAAAGCTAACGGAGCTGCTGCCTGCGGTGTTGCGATTGCGATCGATCGACAAGAAAAGGGTTTGGGTAAGCTTTCAGCTGTACAAGAAGTGATTGAAAGCAGCGGTATTCCAGTGTGCGCGATTGCTAATTTGAACGATTTATTGCGCTACCTAGAAACGCAACATGGTGTCACAGACAGTACACTGTTTGCACGGGTGGAAGCGTATCGCCAAATGTATGGTGTGCAGTTTTAAAATGCCGCCTAAGAGTCAGTGTCAGTGCACTCACTTTAAGTGTTAGATCTATTTTTGTAGTTGGGTGGAATTTAATTTATAAAAACCGTGCACCGTTAACCTTTAAATTCACGATAAAATATACGCATGAATATGGGCAATCTTTTTATTATCACAGCGGCTTCTGGCGCTGGCAAAACAAGCTTAATCAAGGCCCTGCTGGCTAAAGATGAGCATTTGAAGCTTTCAATCTCGCACACCACACGTAAGCCGCGTGCGAGTGAGGTAGATGGCGTAGATTATCATTTTGTTGATGAGCAAACATTTTTAACCATGCTGGCGGATGGGCAGTTTTTAGAGAGTGCAGAAGTGCATGAAGCCCGTTATGGCAGCTCGCAAGCGGCGATTGAAACGCCGTTAAAAGCGGGCTTTGATGTTGTTTTAGAGATTGACTGGCAAGGGGCGGCACAAGTACGGCGTCTTTATCCGCACGCGGTGAGTATTTTTGTATTGCCGCCTTCGATTGAAACCTTGGAGCGTAGATTAAATCATCGCGGGCAAGACAGTGCTGAAGTAATATCAAAGCGTCTTGCAGCGGCGCGCGAGGAAATGCGTCACGTGGGGGAGTTTGATTATGTTACAATCAATGAAGATTTTGATTTGGCCCTGCAAGATATTACCGCCATTATTAGAGCACAAAGGCTGACAGGATCGGCCCAGTTGCAACGTTATGCACATTTAATTCAAGCGCTGACATAAGGTTTAAATTTAAAACTAAAGTGATTAAGCTATCAGTTTTTAATCGCGGTTTAAATTTTGTATCGAGCGCTTGAGTGAATGCCTATTTATTACTCACTCAATTATTACTCATTAGAAAGTTTTATCATGACACGTATTACAGTAGATGATTGCTTAGAGCAGATTCCTAATCGCTTTCAATTAACTTTAGTGGCGGCTTATCGTGCACGTCAGCTTCACAAGGGGGCTGAGCCTTTAATCAATACACAAGGTTTGCGCGATAAATCAACGGTATTGGCTTTACGCGAAATTGCTGCGGGTAAAATTGGTGTTGAAATTTTAGCGCAAGCCAACTCTTAATCATTTATCCTTGATGAGATAAGCGTGTAGTGCAGGCATTATGTCAAAAGCCGCAACCTATCAAAATGCGGAGTTATTCAAACCTAGCTCAGCGCTAGTTTCAGCACCCTTGCTGCCTGCCGATAGCGAGGGTTCGGCTTTAAGTTTACGTCTTAAAGAGTATTTAAAATCACACGATATTGAACTGGTTTGGCAGGCTTATCGTTATGCTTTTCAGGCACATATTGGTGCAACGCGTAAAACAGGCGAGCCTTATATTACGCATCCAGTTTCTGTGGCCTGCATTTTGGCAGATTTGCATATGGATGTGCCAACATTGCTCGCCGCTTTGTTGCATGATGTGGTTGAAGATACCGACATTACAACCGATGATATTAAAGCCAAATTTGGTCAGCAAGTGGCTGAATTGGTCGATGGCGTCACCAAGCTTGATAAAATAGAGTTTCAAAGCGCAAGTGTGGCGCAAGCAGAAAATTTTAGAAAAATGCTGCTCGCTATGTCGCAAGATGTGCGGGTGATTTTGGTAAAGCTGGCAGATCGTTTGCATAATATGCAAACGCTCGATGCAATGAAGCCGGAAAAGCAAAAAATCATTGCGAAAGAAACACTCGAAATTTACGCGCCCATTGCCAATCGGCTGGGTTTAAATGATATTTATCAGGCGCTTGAGGATTTAAGTTTTAAATATCTTTATCCTATGCGTTATCGTGCGATTTCTCAGGCGATTATGGCCGCCCGGGGCAATCGCAAAGAAGTAGTAAGTAAAATTTTAGAGTCAATTAAGCAACAGCTAGCACAAGCGAGCGTTGATTCTGATGTGTCTGGGCGAGAAAAAAATCTCTACAGTATCTATAAAAAAATGCTGGGTAAGACAACGGCTTTTTCTCAAATTTATGACATTTACGGGTTTCGTGTGGTTGTTAAAGACTTTGCCCATTGCTATTTGGCGCTAGGGGCTTTGCACGCTTTGTACAAGCCTATTCCGAGTAAATTTAAAGACTATATTGCCATACCAAAAGCCAACGGCTATCAATCATTACACACGACTTTATTTGGCCCGTTTGGTACGCCCATTGAGGTGCAAATTAGAAGTAGAGAAATGCACCATATTGCCGATGCTGGGGTGGCGGCACATTGGCTTTATAAAGCGAGCGATGCGCAGCTCACAGAATTGCAGCAACAAACTCACCAATGGTTACAGCGTATGCTTGAGATTCAAAGTGAGAGCGCTGATTCTCTGGATTTTCTTGAGCATTTTAAAATTGACCTCTTTCCAGACGAGGTGTATGTGTTTACCCCAAAAGGCAAGATTTTGGCTTTGCCCAAAGGCGCCACTGCGGTTGATTTTGCTTATGCGGTGCATTCGGGCATTGGTAATAGTTGTGTGGCGGTTCGTATCAATCAAGAATTAGCGCCATTACGTACCGAGCTGCACAATGGCGATCATGTTGAAATTATCACTGGCTCTATGACCAAACCCAATCCCGCATGGCTTAATTATGTAGTCACAGGGCGGGCGCGAGCGCACATTCGACATTTTTTAAAATCTCAACAATCTGCCGAAGCGACTCACCTTGGCGAACGTATGCTCAATCAGGCTTTACGTGCTTTGCATATCGAGCCTAATCAGATTACTGAAGAGCATTGGCAAAAGTTGATGCGTGATTATGGACTAAAAAAGAAATCACAAATTTTGTCAGAAATTGGCTTGGGTAAGCGTCAAAATGTCATGGTGGCACATCAATTACTTGCCATGCTTGATGTGGCAATGCCTAAAAAACAAAAAAAATCTGGCGCTTTAGGAAAATTATTAAGTAAAATTTTTGGCAAGGCGGCTAAACCCTTAGATACCATTACGATACGCGGCTCTGAAGGCATGGCGGTGCAATTTGCACAATGTTGCACGCCTATTCCAGGTGACCCGATTTTAGGTTTTATCAATAAAGATAAAGGCCTTGTGGTGCATACGCACGATTGTCCTGCGATTCGTAAATTTCGCTTAGATCCAGATAAATGGCTAGATGTAGAGTGGGAGCCTGAATCTCAGCGTTTATATAAAACCAATCTCAATTTGACGGTAGCCAATCAGCCAGGAATGCTGGCAAAAATTGCCTCCTGTATTGCCGATGCGGGCTCTAACATTGACCATGTCAGTGTTGAAGAAGAAGATGGCAGCACTTACGCCAACCTTTATTTTACTGTTCAAGTGAAAGACCGTATTCATTTAGCAGATCTCATGCGCAGTTTGCGTAAAATTTCAGATGTAGTGAAAATCAACAGAAGTAAAAGCAACCTTGCAGCCAATGGTGCAAAAAAACCTTCTTAACGATGTATTCGATTGAGCAATACTTTCACTGTGATCAGTCTTTCTGAAATCAAAGCCTTAAGTAAACCGCTTATTACTAGCCTTAATAAGCTTGGTATTAGCCATCTGCACGCCTTATTGTTGCATTTGCCTTTACGTTATATTGACGAAACGCACATCACGACAGTGCGTGATATGCGACTTGGTGAGTCTGTGCAAGTAGAAGGTGAGATTGTGCATGCAGAAGTCACTTATAAGCCGCGCAAAGCTTTAATTGCTAGGCTAGAAGATGCCAGCGGGCAGCTTACTTTGCGGTTTCTACATTTTTATCCTAGTCAAATAGCCGCTCTCAAAGTGGGCAATAAATTGCGCGTGTATGGCGAGGTGCGGAGTGGTTTTTTTGGCTATGAAATGGTGCATCCCGCCTGTAAGGCAGTGGGGGGTAAAACCACAGTGGCCGAAACACTCACGCCAGTTTATTCAACGGTTGCCAGCTTAACGCAGGCTAATTTACGTAAAGCAATGGGCGTGGCTTTAAGCCAACATGACTTAGATGAAACCTTGCTGTCAACGGTTTATGAGAAGCTTGGTTTTCCAAGTTTTGCGGAGTGTTTAAGGGCTTTGCACCACCCACCACCCAACGCTGATTTACACGCTTTAGAAAATAAAACCACTCCAGAATGGCGGCGCTTAGCTTTTGATGAGTTGCTTGCGCAGCAGCTTTCAATGCGTAAGCATTATGCGCGCCGCCGTAGTGTGGATGCGCCAAAGTTTAAGCCATCTCAGCAATGGGTTTCTGCATTACTTAAAAACCTACCTTTTGCTTTAACGCGGGCGCAGCAAAAGGTAGCCCTTGAGATTGAGCGTGACTTAAATGAGCCACACCCGATGCAGCGCTTATTGCAAGGCGATGTGGGTAGCGGAAAAACCATTGTTGCATGTATGGCAGCACTGCAAAGCATAGAAAATGGTTGGCAAGTGGCTTTGATGGCCCCCACAGAAATTTTGGCCGAGCAACATTATCAAAAAATGCTTGCTTGGCTCACGCCGCTTAACATTAAAATTGCCTGGCTCACGGGCAGTCAAAGCAAAAAAGACCGCGAAATAGCATTAAAAATGATTGCTGATGCGAGCGCAGAACTGGTGATTGGAACGCACGCACTATTTCAAGAAGCCGTGCAGTTTAATAAGCTAGGCTTGGCCATTATTGATGAGCAGCATCGTTTTGGCGTGCAACAGCGATTGGCTTTAAGGCAAAAAGGCCAGCCTGAGCCGCATCAGCTTATGATGACAGCCACGCCGATACCGCGTACTTTATCTATGAGCTATTATGCTGATTTAGATGTTTCGGTGATTGATGAATTGCCACCAGGGCGCTCGCCAATTGTAACCAAACTCGTTTCAGATGAGCGTCGAGATGAAATTTTGCAGCGCGTACGTGAGGCCTGCAAGCTGGGCAATCAAGCCTATTGGGTATGCCCTTTGATTGAAGAGTCAGAAGCTTTGCAACTCGCGACTGCTAATGACACTTATGCCTTGATGCAAAACGAGTTTCCTGAATTAAAAATTGGGCTGGTGCATGGGCGTATGAAGCCTGCCGAAAAGCAAACCGTGATGGCTACATTTAGCGCTGGAGAAATTCAATTGCTCGTGGCAACCACAGTGATTGAAGTGGGGGTTGATGTGCCCAATGCCAGCTTAATGGTGATAGAACACGCAGAGCGCATGGGGCTGAGTCAGTTGCATCAGCTGCGTGGGCGGGTGGGGCGAGGGGCTGCAAAAAGCACTTGTATACTGCTTTATCAAAATAAACTATCAGATATGGCAAGGGCGCGATTAAAAGTCATTTTTGAGAGTAATGATGGCTTTGCCATTGCCCAAGCTGATTTAAACTTGCGCGGCCCGGGCGAATATCTAGGCGTTAGACAAAGTGGCATCCCCATGTTAAAAATTGCTGATTTAAATCGCAATGCTGATTTGTTAGAAATCGCTAAAAGCATGGCAGATGACTTGATTGAGCAATATCCAGCCGCAGTTGAGCAACATTTGGCAAGATGGATGAATAGCGCGGATGAATTGGTTAAGGTGTAATGTTTAAAGTGCTCACTTATAAAATGCTGATGAATGTTGACTTGCAGGGTATGTTATTGAGGCATGATGATGAGAATTAAAAATCAACTCCTCAGCTCGCGTCGGCGATGGCTCAATAAACCCATTTACGCTAAAGAAGCGCAATCTTGGTTAATCGATAAGGGCTCGCTTACTGCGCGTTTGCAGCAGCATTATTGCCAATTCTCAGTCAATCTCGTTTCTAGTCAATATGCAAAGCCAATGCAAGACGAAGTGTTTTTGTTGCAGCAGGCAAGCTATCAAACCGCTTTAATTAGAGAGGTATTTTTGATGGGAGCGTGTTATCCAGTTGTGTTTGCGCATAGCGTTTTGCCAAGATACGCCCTGCGCGGCCCTTGGCATGGGCTGGCTAGGCTTGGTCATCAGTCACTTGGCGCGACTTTGTTTGCAAATCCAAAAGTAAAGCGCACGCCTTTGACCTATCAAAAGCTTTATCAACATCATCCGATGTATCAATTGGTTGCTCAGCATTTACGCATTCAGCCAAGCCATTTATGGGCGCGCCGTTCTGTTTTTAGCTTAGCTTCTGCCGCGATGATGGTCACCGAAGTATTTTTGCCACCATTATTTAATTTAAAATAGCCATGAATTTTCAATTATGTATCAAAAAATAGAGGTCTATGTTCGTTTAATGCGCCTAGATAAGCCGATTGGCATTTTATTGCTATTGTGGCCAACGCTGTGCGCTTTGCTCATTGCAGGGCAGGGTAAGCCAGATTTGAAGATAGTGTTAATTTTTATAGCCGGCACAGTGCTTATGCGTAGTGCCGGCTGCGTGATGAATGATATTGCCGACAACAAGTTTGATGGACGGGTTGAGCGCACGCAACATCGTCCCTTGGTCAGGCATGAGGCGACTCAAAAAGAAGCTTGCCTTTTAGCCGCCGGCTTAAGTTTGATTGCTTTTAGTTTAGTGCTTTTGCTCAATACTTTAACGATTACATTATCAGTATTTGCATTATTTTTAGCGGCAACTTATCCGCTGACTAAGCGCTTTTTTGCAATGCCGCAAGCCTATTTAGGCATCGCTTTTGGTATGGGAGTGCCAATGGCTTTTGCCGCTATTTTGGGTCATGTGCCTAAGGTGGCTTGGTTTTTGTTATTGGCGAATGTGTTTTGGACGATAGCCTATGATACCGAATACGCCATGGTAGATCGGGATGATGATCTGAAAATTAACATCAAATCATCGGCAATTACATTGGGTAAATTTGATGTGCTTGCAGTGATGATGTGCTACACATTAAGTTTAACGATACTTGCAATCAGTGCTTATTACCTAGAGATGGGTGATTTTTACTATATCGGCTTAATGGCGGCGGCGTGGCTTGCTATTTACCATTATTTTTTAATAAAAAATCGTGAAAAAACAGCTTGTTTCAAAGCTTTTTTAAATAATAATTGGTTTGGATTTTGCATTTTCGCGGGCTTAGCCATGCAGTATTTATTTAAGTAAGTGCTTGTTGGCTAAGTCTTAATTTGACTTGATTTAAGTCTTTGTGACTAATTTAGCCAGCGCTTCACCCAGTGGGGTGCCGGATATTTTTTGAGAGAGTAAATTTAACTCGTTTGCAGCGTGGGCACTTAGTTTTTTTGGGGTCTTGATTTTGGCTTGATGGGTAGATTTTACTTGCACTTTCACCCGAATTGAAGTAACTTCGTAGCCTTTCTTTTCTAGCTTAATCAATAAGCTAGGGGTGAAAATCTTAATTTTTGCGGCAACTGCATTATTGTTGGCAAATAAAGTAAATTGTTTGTTTTTAATGCTGCTGGCATAGCTCAAGTTGGCTAGGCCCTCTGGCGCAATATCAAGCCAAATTTTTTGCGCGGCTTGGCTTTCTAAAGTGTGCTCATTTAAAGCAATCAACTCCGGTTGATTAAGCATGATTGAGTTAAATTGGCGCATATTTTCTTAAGCTTAACTGCAAGTGTTCATTAGGGTTGTTATGAATATCATATTTATCTCAAATAATATGACAAAAGCAAAAACATTTTCCATGTTTCAAGTGGGTGCTATTTTATTGTTTTTAATTGTATTGCCAATTATTTTAGTGTTACTTTTGATTGTGCCACAAGATTTGGCTTGGCAACAAGAAAGTAAGTCATTGATCGCCTCAAAATTAAAGCTCTCATTTGGCCTTAATGACCCACAAAAGCATTTGGACGCTTATGCCGTGCAGTTAGGTGAGTTGCAAGCGCGGATTATGCGCTTAGACGCGCAAAGTGAAAGGCTGGCAAAGCTGGCGGGTGAAAAAAAATTAAATCCTAATAAGCCGGCTTCTGATACCTCATTTTCTAATGAAGTCAGTGGTGAAATTAAAATGGGCGGGCGTGGTGGGCCTTTGGTTTTAAGTGCGCCTATTACCGAGCAAGACTTGCAGCAAAAAATTGCTGAGGCAATGACTAAAATAGATTTTAATGCAGATTACTTAAGCGATATTGAGGCAAAACTTTTACAACAAAGCGTTTTAAAAGATATGCTGCCTAATGGCGACCCTATTCACGTTGCGTTTAACTCATCAAGTTATGGTTGGCGCACAGATCCTTTTACTGGAAGAAAAGCATTTCACGAGGGACTCGATTTCTCAGCCGACACAGGCACACCCATTTATGCGGCGGCGGGTGGTATTGTTACCAGTGCTGAGCGCACACCGGATTATGGTAACATTGTGAAAATCTACCATGGCTCTGGTTTAGAGACCCGTTATGCGCATACGTTAAAAATTATGGTTAAAACTGGAGATCATGTAGAAAAAGGTCAGCTGATTGCTTTAGTAGGTAGCACAGGACGCTCTACTGGGTCGCATTTACATTATGAGATACGGCTTAATGATAACCCTTTGGACCCTAGAAGATATCTCAAGGCGAGCAATTGAATTTCACAAAACAAACCTCATATATAAAGTTGTAAAAATTATTTAAACTGAAATAGTAGTTTTGCGCGTGGCTTTAGTGCAACTGATATTGGCTACGGTTCAATTAAAAATCATTTCAATTAAAAGCATTTATCCTCATCAAGTCGAAAGTCGCTCATTTCATGATCTCAACGTTGTTCAAAAAAATATTTGGTAGCCGTAATGACCGCTTAGTTAAGCAGTACGCACAAAAAGTACTGCAAATTAACGCACTAGAGCCAGCGCTAGAGGCTTTGTCGGATGAGGCTTTAAGGCTAAAAACAGAAGCGTTTAGGCAACGTTATGCCAATGGCGAAACTTTAGATCAATTGCTGGTAGAGGCTTTCGCTGTGGTGCGTGAGGCCAGTAAGCGCGCGCTTGGTATGCGCCATTTTGATGTGCAGATGATAGGCGGCATGGTGCTTCATGCGGGCAAAATTGGTGAAATGCGTACTGGCGAGGGTAAAACATTGGTTGCAACATTGCCTGTTTATCTGAATGCCTTGACTGGAAAAGGTGTACACGTTGTTACTGTGAACGATTATTTAGCTAAGCGCGATGCTGAGTGGATGGGCAAGCTTTACAACTTTTTAGGCTTGTCAATTGGCATTAACCTTTCTCAAATGCCTAATGAGCTCAAGCGCCAAGCCTATGCGGCGGACATTACTTATGGCACTAATAATGAGTATGGCTTCGATTATTTGCGTGACAACATGGTGCATACCCGTGAAGAGCGAGTGCAACGCGGATTACATTATGCGCTGATTGATGAGGTAGATTCCATTTTGATTGATGAAGCGCGTACGCCTTTGATTATTTCGGGTCAGGCGGATGATAGTGTTGGGCTTTACAATCAAATTAACGCGGTTGCGGCTAAATTAACCCCACAAACTGAAGAAGAGGGCGCGGGCGACTTTTGGGTGGATGAAAAAGCGCAAAATGTTGTGATGTCTGAAGAGGGGCATGAGCACGCTGAAAATTTACTCGCAGAATCGGGCTTGCTTGCTGAAGGTTCAAGCTTGTATGAGGCGGCGAACATCACCCTTGTGCACCATTTGTATGCAGCCTTGCGCGCGCGCAATCTTTATCATAAAGATCAGCATTACGTTGTGCGTAATGGCGAAATTGTCATTGTTGATGAAATCAATGGTCGGATGATGCCAGGTCGCCGTTGGTCTGATGGCTTACACCAAGCGGTTGAAGCTAAAGAGGGTGTTGAGATTCAAAAAGAAAATCAAACCTTGGCTTCAATTACCTTTCAAAACTACTTCCGTATGTACGAAAAGCTTTCTGGCATGACAGGCACTGCAGACACAGAAGCTTACGAATTTAACCAAATTTATAGCTTAGAAACCGTGGTCATTCCCACACATCGTCCGATGTTGCGTAAAGACAATATGGATAAGGTATATCGCACTGCAAAAGAGAAGTATGCGGCAGTGATTATGGATATTAAAGCTTGCCAAAGCCGCGGTCAGCCAGTTTTGGTTGGCACAACGTCAATTGAAAATTCAGAGCTGATTTCTAATTTGCTTAATGCAGAAAAACTCGAGCATCAAGTATTAAACGCCAAGCAACATGAGCGTGAAGCGCATATTATTGCGCAAGCTGGTCGAGCTGGGGTGATTACGATTGCAACCAATATGGCTGGCCGTGGTACGGATATTGTGCTTGGCGGCAATCCAGAAACTGATATTGAAGCTGTGAGACATGACACTACAATCACAGAGTCAGAAAAAGAAGCGCGTATTTCCACAGTTAAATCTGAGTGGCAGGTGCGTCACGATGCGGTATTGGCCGCAGGTGGTTTGCATATTGCGGGAACTGAACGCCACGAGTCGCGGCGTGTCGATAACCAATTGCGCGGTCGTTCAGGGCGCCAAGGCGATGCTGGCTCAAGTCGCTTTTATCTTTCGTTAGAAGATCAATTATTACGTATATTTGCTTCTGAAAGAGTTTCTGCCATTATGGAAAAACTCAATATGCCAGAGGGTGAGGCAATTGAGCACCCGTGGGTAACACGTGCGATTGAAAATGCTCAGCGTAAAGTTGAGGGTCGTAATTTTGATATTCGTAAGCAATTACTTGAGTATGACGATGTTGCGAACGATCAGCGCAAAGTGATTTATGAGCAGCGTAATAAACTATTAGAAGCTACCGATGTTGGTGATACGATTAAGGCGATGCGTGAAGATGTGCTAAACAGTATGATTGCAGCCTATATTCCACCAAACAGTGTTGAGGAATTATGGGATGTGCCAGGCTTAGAGCGCGAGCTTAAGGCTGAAATGGGTTTGGATATTTCGTTGCAAGCAATGCTAGAAGATAACCCTGATTTACATGAAGAAACCTTGCGTGATCGGGTGATTGAGGTTGCACATGAGGTTTATGCTGAAAAAGAGCGCTTAGCTAGTGCCGATGTTGTGCGTCAATTTGAGCGTTCTGTTATGTTGCAAAGTTTAGATAATCATTGGCGTGAGCATTTGGCGGCCTTAGATCATTTGCGTCAAGGAATTCACTTGCGCTCTTATGCACAAAAAAATCCTAAGCAAGAATATAAACGTGAGGCGTTTGAGCTATTTGAAGGCTTGCTTACGACAATTAAAAGCGAAGTAAGCAAAGTGACTATGTTGGTTCAAGTTAAGTCTGACGAAGAGATTGGCGAGGCTGAAAAATTAGATGAAGTGGGTCAGGTGTCTTATCAGTATGCTGATAATCAACATGGGCTCACTCAAGCTGATAGTTTTAATGCGGATGAAAAGGCTCAACTGGCTGCAGGGCAGGCGGTAATTAAAGATGGTGTTAAAGTGGGGCGTAATGATCCTTGTCCTTGTGGCTCTGAAAAGAAATACAAGCAATGTCACGGCGCATTAAGCTAAATAATATTTGGGGGCTGTCCTAGATAACTAGCCCATATATTGTTTAACCAATTGTTTTAATTGCAATAACTGTGCTTGCGGTGTTGGGTTATTAAAACGCCACTCGCACTCCTTCAAAAACAGCTCAAAATTAGCCTTTGGAACAC
>JAVKLV010000017.1:0-57258 GCA_031538905.1 Methylotenera sp.
TCCTGCGGAAGCGGAAGAATGTTATTATAAAGAGCTTGCTACAAACACAAGTAAAGCTGTTTTACTTTAACCAAATGCACTCCACGAAAGTCGGGGTGATTCAAACAGCGACTTATACGTACAGTAACAAAATCTCAATCAACGTTGCCAATACACAATACGTTCCTAAATAGATTTTTTGTGGGTAAAATAGCGCCCATTCAATAAAATTGCAAAAATCTGTTTTAAGGAAGCATATTTTGTCATTAGCAACGCATCAAGCCTCAATACTCTCAAGCCGCGTACAAGCCATTAAAGAATCGCCAACACTGGCGATCACAGCAAAAGCGGGTAAATATAAATCTGAGGGGCGTCCAATTATTGGGCTGGCGGCTGGCGAGCCTGATTTTGATACGCCACAGCATATTAAAAATGCCGCAAAAACCGCCATTGACAATGGGTTTACTAAATACACCCCCGTATCTGGTATTCCAAGCCTTAAAAAAGCCATTGTCAACAAATTTAAAAATGAAAATGGTTTTGAATACGCATTGAACGAGGTGATTGTTGGCGTAGGCGGAAAACAAACTATCTTTAATTTGTGTCTTGCGGTGCTCAATAAAGGCGACGAGGTGATTGTGCCTGCACCCTACTGGGTTTCATACGCAGATATTGCCCTGATTGCAGAAGCAAAGCCCGTCATCATCGAGTGCGGTATTGAGCAAGGCTTTAAATTATTACCCTCTCAATTAGAAGCAGCGATTACCCCAAAAACCAAGCTATTCATGATTAACTCGCCATCAAATCCTACTGGGGCAGTGTACAGTGTAGATGAATTAAAAGCATTGGCCCAAGTGTTGCTAAAGCATCCTCATGTGCTGGTTGCAACTGACGATATGTACGAACACGTGAATCTCACAGGCGAAAAATTTTACAATATTTTAAATGCTGCACCAGCGCTTAAAGACCGCTCTATTGTGCTAAACGGCGTTTCTAAGGCTTATTCAATGACAGGCTGGCGTATTGGCTATGCGGCCGGACCTGATTACATCATTAAAGCCATGGAAATTATACAGTCACAATCTACCAGCAACCCAACATCAATCTCACAAGTGGCAGCACAAGCCGCACTAGAAGGTCCGCAAGAGTGCATCACGCCGATGGTGACCGCATTTAAAGAGCGTCATCGCTATGTTGTTAATCGCTTTAACACGATGTCAGGTTTAAGCTGCTTAATGGCAGGTGGCGCGTTTTATGCGTTTCCTGATGCACGCAATGCTATTCTCGCTCTTCACAAGGCTGGAAAAATCAATGCCGCAAACGATTTAGCCTTTGCTCAATATCTCTTAGAAGAGTTTGACGTGGCCGTTGTTCCGGGCTCTGCATTCGGCGCTGAAGGCTACTTTCGCATCTCATTTGCCACCTCTATGGATA
The DNA here is from genome assembly GCA_031538905.1 of Methylotenera sp. Classification (GTDB taxonomy): domain Bacteria; phylum Pseudomonadota; class Gammaproteobacteria; order Burkholderiales; family Methylophilaceae; genus Methylotenera. Next base: position 1,414 of record JAVKLV010000017.1, read on the forward strand.
ACTTACGAAATGCGCTTGATCGAATAGAAAAAGCCCTCGATATTTGAAATATATAGCATTTTAACGTTGACCAAATATCACGAAGTCATTACTATAGCGACTTCATAAATTAAGATATTTTATGAAAATTTAAAAGTAATAAAATGCCGAATATTCCTCGATAGCTCAGTCGGTAGAGCAACGGACTGTTAATCCGTGTGTCCCTGGTTCGAGCCCAGGTCGAGGAGCCAAAATTTAAAAAGCCTCCACAAGTTTGTGGGGGCTTTTTAGTTTTCAGTAGTAGCCGCATAGTAGACTCTAAAATATCAGCAACCTCTAAGCGTTAATCTAAAATTCACCTTCGTATCATTGAAATCATTTTTATAGTTCACAAAAAATTTGGCAAGCAACATCCATTAAAGGTCTTAGCAAACATTTTTAGGGTGCGGCACCAGCCCTTAGTCTATAGTCGTGTAGAACCATTACAGGTAGCTTTTACGTGGTATGGATCATTGAATAACACGGGCTTTTACTTTGATGGTGCAACACATATAATGCACTGTATTACACTTAAATTGTAAGAGGAGTGACAACCATGACTGCGAGAACAATCAATGTCCGCGTACCGGATACCCTGTATGCTCAAATTGAAGAGCTGGCAACGGCAACGGCACGCACAAAAAGCTTTCTCACCATTGAAGCCTTAAAAGGCTATGTGGAAACCGAAGCTTGGCAGATTAAAGATATTCAGAAAGGGATTGAAGAAGCCAATGCCGGTGAGTTTGCCAGTGACGAAGAAGTAGCCACTGTGTTTGCAAAATATGGGGCTTAAATGGACAAAAACGGCACTTCAAAGTATTGATGAAATTGCCGCATATATTCAAAAGGACAATCCGTCACGGGCAACTTCGTTTGCGCGTGAACTTCGTGCTGTGACAGAAAAGCTAGAGACTTTTTCTGGGATGGGCAAAGCCGGTCGCGTACATGGCACCCGTGAGCTGGTCATCCACAAAAACTACATTGCCATTTATCGCGTGAAAAACGGGGATGTGGAAATTATACGCATTCACCATGTGGCAAAAAAATTATAGGCCTAATCAAAATGATTCAATTTAACAAGCATCCGCGATAACTATACCTTAAGCTATTATGGGAAAATTATCCGATGGATTTTTACTCATAAAAAAGCAATAAATATGGCAAAGCGACAAATTTTTTACAGCTTTCATTTTGAAAAAGATGTAATGAGAGTACAGCAGGTTCGTAATATCGGTGCGCTCGAAGATAATACACCCGTATCTGCCAATGATTGGGAGGAGGTAAAGAAAAAGGGGGACACGGGAATAAAAAAATGGATAGATGACAACATGAGTTATCGTTCATGCGTCGTTGTACTAATTGGTGAAGATACCGCTAACAGACCTTGGGTTCAATATGAAATTAAAAAAGCATGGAGTGATGGTAAAGGTCTTCTTGGTGTATATATTCACAATTTGAATTGCCCGAACACTGGTACTAGCAAAAAAGGAGCAAATCCGTTTGATCAGTTCAACTTAGAAAGCGCTGAAAAATTATCCAGCAAGATTGTTTGTTATGACCCTTTAACTCATGACGCTTATAAGGATATTAAAAATAATCTTGAATCTTGGATTGAGCTAGCAATAAACCAAAGAAAATAACAATGTCAGAAAATATCCTCAATGAATCTTCACCATCAGTACAAGCTCATCTTGGAATAATACAAAACATTATCCAACGCATGGCAAGCAACAGTTCGGCATGTAAAACATGGTGTATTACTATTGTTTCCGCTATTCTAGCTATGCTTGCAGACAAGCAAAATACGAGTTTAGTCTGGGTGGCGATATTTCCTACTGTTTTATTTGGCTGTCTTGATATTTACTATCTGTCACTAGAAAAAGGTTTCAGAAATGCCTATAACTCTTTTATAAAAAAATTACATAATCACACACTAACCGCAGAAGATTTATATACTGCTTCCCCTAGTGGTTGCCTATGTAGCCGCATTCGTGAGTCATTGGTTTCGTTTTCGGTCTTAGGGTTTTACTTACCACTAACTTTATTAGCCTTGTTTGTAAATTTTGTAGTGCACTGCCGCTCATTACTATAAATCTATATTTTTTATGGCATACCGCAGCTGTTTATTTTAAAAAAACACATCTCACTCACTAACAGACAGCTTACCTATTGTTGAAAAATGCAATGTTCATCACGCGGTCATTTACAAAAGTAATTTCCGTTTCTTTGTAAGTGCGTTTTGAGTCATATTTAACTAAATGCGGGTAATACCACATTTCAACGTTGACGCGTTTTGAATTTTTTTCATCCGCCCCCACTTTGCCTAAAAACCCAGCAGCACCTGCCGGTTTAACCGAAAGCTCTTTTTTAGCGGGCGCACCCAAACGGCTCACAATGACTTTTTTAGCTTTTCCACTAAAAGATGTCAAAAACTCATCTTCTGAGTAAGTTTTAGCAGAAGGGGCGGCACTCACTAAACTAACGCTGGATGTGAATAGCAAGGCGCTCGCTAAAAATGTTTTCATGGTTTTACTATCAAAAAATTGCATCTATTTCATCTCCTAATCAATCAACAATTATCGCATTTATACTCAACTTAGGCACTCAAATAACTTTCATCTACACTACGCACTACGCATAAGACCCGCTCAATTAGCAAGCAACTTCAAACCATCATAGCCCGCATACACTCCCTTGGGTAGCTGCGCGCTTAAAGTCTCATATTCAATATCGTGCGTCATATGAATTAAATAAGTTGATTGAGCCTTAATGAGACTTGCATAGTGCAAGCTTTGTTCCAAGTGAATATGCGTATAGTGCGGGGTATATCTTAAGCAATCTAGCAGCAGTATTTTTAGACCGCTCAACAAACCAAGTGAGCTTTCTGGAATAAGAGAAACGTCCGTCAAATAAGCCATATCACCTATTCTGTAGCCATAAATATCACTGTTGCCGTGCTTGAGCGGTATAGGAATGATGGTATGTCCAAACAACTCAAATGACGCATTCACTGCATTGGTTTTTAAAACAGGTAAATCCCAAAAATGACTAGGCTCACGCAAAGTGTAGCCAAACTTGTCTGCGATATGCTGCATGGTTGCCGCGCTACCATATAAAGGTATTTGATTTTTCTGTATCTGACAAAAAGCTCTTAAGTCATCAATACCGTGCAAATGGTCAGCGTGCGCGTGCGTATAAAGCACAGCATGAACGCTAACAAGCCCTTCTCTTAACGCCTGCATCCGTAAATCAGGGCCAGTATCAATCAAAATGACCTTGCCGTTTTCAAGCCGCAGAGTTGCAGAGCATCTTGTGCGACGATTTTTAGGGCTAATGGAGCTGCACGTTTGGCAATTGCAGCCAATGACAGGTGTTCCAGCACTTGAGCCCACCCCTAACATAGTCAGTTCCATAAAATTAACCTTACAACTCGCTCAAAGCGCTTTGGCGTGTTTAAATAAACGAAAAAAATTGGCAGTTGTGGCCTCGGTTACCGCTTCGAGTGAAATACCTCTTAAGCGAGCAATTTCTTCTGCCACGTGCTTTACAAAACTAGGCTGATTGGTTTTACCTCGATAAGGCACGGGTGCTAAATAAGGCGAATCAGTTTCAACCAGCATCTTATCTAAAGGTATTTGCTGAGCCACTTCTTTGACAATCAGTGCATTTTTAAAAGTCACGATGCCAGAAAATGAAATATAAAAACCCAGCTCAATGGCCTGAAACGCCACATCAAGGCTTTCGGTAAAGCAATGCATCACCCCACCCACTTGCTGTGCATTTTCTTCTCGCATAATGCGCAAAGTATCTTCAGCAGAGCTGCGCGTATGAATAACCAATGGCTTATTACACAAAATAGCCGCACGAATATGTGTGCGAAAGCGCTCTCTTTGCCACTCTAAATCACCTGTGAGCCTAAAATAATCTAGCCCCGTTTCACCAATTGCAATAACTTTGGGATGATCTGCAAGGCGCAATAACTCATCAACACTAGGCTCATCAACATTTTCGTAATCTGGGTGAACTCCCACTGAAGCGTAAAAGTTATCATCATGCTCCGCCAACGCTAACACTTGCGGAAAATCAGCCAAATTCACAGAAATACACAAAGCATGACCCACGTTATGTGCGCGCATCGCCTCTCTCATTGCTGGCAGATTCTCAAAAAGCTCAGGAAAATTCAAATGACAGTGGGAGTCAACCAGCATATTGAGGTGCACGGGGGCGTGATAGACATCGCTTGATTCAAGGGGTTTCATGACTTAATAGCGCCTGTAAAAAATGTACATCAATGTTAGCTCACGAGCCACAAAGACTCTATGGCTGACCGTGTAGATAAAGTTAAAAAATGTTTTTGTACTCAAGCAGCACACTTTCCATTTGCACATCATGATTAAGTGGATGCAAAGCCAGTTTACGCAACTCATCTATTTTTTTTTGCAACTGAAATAAATCTTTTAAGTGCGCCTGATTGGCGAGCGCCTGCAAAGGCTCTTTATACAAGGGGTGATAGTGCACGTTATGCGTGATCTTCAACGCCACAATATCATATATCCACTTTTGCAAAGCGATAAGACCCATCTCAACAGAGTCGCCAATAAAACTTGCAGCCGCAGCATTGGCTTGCAAACTACGCCCTTGTGCTAATAAACGCCAAATATCCTTCATTTGGCCAAATTGCACTTGCTCATTCAGTACTCTGATAGGCGAGCCATCCCAATAAGCGAGTTGCGCCACAGCGTTATCAACCCCCTGCGCTTGAAGCCATTCCAATGCAAGCGCATCGTCAGGAGTTGGCATATGAATTTTTTGGCATCGGCTTATAATGGTCGGTAGCAAACGTTGCAAGTGATGCGCAACCAAAATAAAAACAACGCCGTCTGCCGGCTCTTCGAGCGTTTTTAATAGCGCATTGGCTGAAGCTAGATTAAGCGCCTCTGATGGATGAATCAGCACCACGCGAGCGCCCCCCGCCAAATGACTCGACATACTTAAAAAGTCACTCAACTCACGCACTTGCTCAACTGATATATGTGTTTTTTTCTTAGTTTTTTTGACCGAAACACCTTCTTCATCAGCATCTGGTGCTTGCCCTGGACTCAGCTTTCGAAAATCAGGGTGACTCTCTTCATTAAACCAATGACAACTAGAACAAACACCGCACCCATGACCATGCTCATCGGCACTGCGGCATAAAAGCGATTGGCTAAGATGACGCGCAAAATCATACTTGCCAATACCCACACGCCCATGCAACAAAAGTGCGTGCGCCCGGCTCTGCTTATTTATATTGAGCAAGCGCCATACATCATTTTGCCAAGGGTAAATGCCTGAAGGTACAGCGGCTGAAGGGGTTGATTGTAAAGTCATTAAATTTTAAGTGTATGAATGTTAAGGTGCAAAATGCACTATTTTTTAAAAATTAAAGCGCTGAAATAATGAGCTCAACCGATCGCTTCACTTCATCTAAAGAGCGATTGGCATCAATCACGCGAAAGCGATTGGGATATTCTTTGGCACGCTGCAAGTAAGCGTTTCTGATGCGCGCAAAAAATTCCGCGCCTTCTCTTTCAAATTTATCTGGCGCACGCGCCTCTTTTAAACGCTCAATACTCACCTCAACAGGCACGTCAAACAACAATGTAAGGTCAGGCTGTAAATCTCCCTGCACCCACTCTTCCAAAGCTTTTATTTTGCTATTTTCCACACCTTTAGCACCGCATTGATACGCATAACTCGCGTCTGTAAAGCGATCTGACAGCACATAAATACCCTTTTGCAAAGCAGGGGCAATGACTGAGGCAATGTGCTCACGTCTGGCCGCAAACATCAGCAAAGTCTCGGTTTCCGCGTGCATATTTTCATGGAGCAAAAGCCCGCGCAGGCGCTCACCTACAGGCGTTCCACCAGGCTCGCGCGTCACAAGAACCTCAACCCCACGCGCTTGTAAAATTGCAACAATATGCGCAATGTGCGTACTTTTTCCAGCGCCGTCCATGCCCTCTAAAGTAATCAATTTAGCGTGATTTTTTTGACTCATCATCCATCTTTTATTTTTTTAATTGGTACTTAACTACCGCGCGATTGTGCTCTTCTAAACTGTTAGAAAAAGCATGGCTGCCATCACCCTTGCCAACAAAATATAGGGCTTTTGTTTCAGCGGGATGTAAAGCCGCCTCAATAGAGCCTAAGCCAGGCATAGCAATTGGCGTAGGGGGCAGACCATTACGAGTGTAGGTGTTATAGGCGTTATCTGTTAATAAATCTTTTTTGCTGATGTTACCTTGGTATTTGTTTCCCATGCCATAAATCACTGTTGGGTCAGTCTGCAAGCGCATTCCAAGCCGCAAGCGATTAACAAAAACACCTGCAATCATGGCGCGCTCGCCCGCTCGACCAGTTTCTTTTTCAATGATAGAAGCCATGATTAAAGCCTGATAGCTGTTTTCATAAGGTAAGTCCTGCGCTCTTGCTAACCAAGCTTTATTAAGCTTGTTTTGCATTTGATGATAGCTACGCTGCAAAATCAAACGCTCTTCTGTATTTCTATCAAAATAATAAGTGTCTGGAAAAAACAAACCTTCAGCCACATGATATTCAGACCCTATCATGCTTAAAATTTCAGCATCCGTCATGCTGTCAATCTGATGTTTGACCGCCTCATTTTTTTCAAGCTTGACGCGCATTTGCTCGAAAGTTCGCCCTTCAATAAAAGTAATGCTGCCCTGCGTGGTTTTGCCGTGATTAAGCGATAATAACAACTGATAAGGCGTGATATTTCGATTTAAAGTATAGCTACCTGCTTGCAAGAAAGACTCTTTATTGAGCACTTTAGCCAAAATAATAAAGCGCCAAGGCTCCATTAAAACACCCTGCTTCACCAGCTGATTAGCAATACTTTTAAGCCCGCTTTTAGGCTCAATACTCACCTCCTGGCTGCTTGGCGTAAGCCTTAGCGAACTCACCGCGTAATACGCCAGCCATGCCGCCAATAGCGTTATCAAGAGTAAGCTCAGTAACATCCATTTTTTAATATGATTGATCATTGATGAAGCGCATTTCTTACACGATGAGCCAAGTCATGCTGTGGTAGTTTGAGCCCGTCTACATGACTCACTTGCATGGCGCCATACAGGCTATTGCAAATGATCACTTCATCGGCCAAAAGCAACTTAGCATAAGGCAAAACATCTATCCTGACCTGCAAATTGAGCGTGTTAGCAAGCCATATAATTCTTTGACGGGTTACACCATCAACGCCATATTGACTTAAATCTGGCGTAACAAGAACATCATCAAATCGAGCAAACAAATTACTCATCGTACACTCAACGGCATTACCTTGCTTATCTCGCATCAAACCATCAAAACAATCATCATGCCACTCCATTCTGGCTAACACATTTTCAAGGCGATTTAAATGCTTAACACCCGCTAATTGCGGCTGCTCAAGCAATTGCGTTTTACACAAATGCAGCTTAACACCACTCAAAAAATGCTCACTTGCATAATGCGGCATCGGCAAACGCATCACCACACGTGTTGGATGAGTAACCGCTGGCAACGCATAGCCACGCTCACCCTCGCCTCTTGTAATCACAATTTTCGCCACTAAAGGCTGATTATCAGCCGCCGAAAACAAATGCACCATATCACTTATTAACAACTCTGCACTGGGGCAAACCAAGCCAATTGACGCACAATCAGCAACCAGCTTTTGATAATGCAATGGCCACTCGGCTGGCTGCCCGTGATGCATTGGCATGGTACGAAAAACCCCATCACCATAAGCAAATCCACGGTCTAAAGGCGAAAGTGTCTGGTTGAAATCACCGTTAATCAGATAAGTATGTCGTATGCTCATAAGCCATCATTAAACCATAGCGACCGCCAATTACATAGCGTCAGAAAATTAAGATTTTAGAAAAATTTCAGCAACAAAAAGCCTGCAAAAAAATCTTCGCAGGCTTAAAGTGAAGTGAATTGAAGGCGGTAAATAATTGCCTTTATATTTTTTTAAACACCAAGCTACCGTTTGTGCCACCAAAACCAAAATTGTTTTTTAAAGCATAGGTGATTTTTAAATCCCGCGCGGTATTTGCACAATAATCTAAATCACACTCAGGGTCTTGATTAAAAATGTTAATGGTAGGCGGCGACACTTGATGATAAATAGAAAGCACGGTAAATACCGACTCTAATCCCCCTGCACCACCTAACAAATGCCCCGTCATGGATTTGGTAGAGTTGACCAGCAATTTTTTAGCATGATCACCAAATGCCGCTTTAATTGCATTGGTTTCATTGGCATCGCCCAAGGGCGTAGAAGTGCCGTGCGCATTGATAAACTGAACGTCGCTAGCATTGATGCCCGCATTAAGTAGTGCGTTACGCATCGACCTCTTTGGGCCATCCATATTCGGCGCAGTCATATGGTAAGCATCTGCACTCATGCCATAGCCGCTTAACTCAGCATAAATTTTTGCACCGCGTTTTTTAGCGTGTTCATACTCTTCAAGCACAAGCACACCCGCCCCTTCACCAATCACAAAGCCATCACGGTCTTTATCCCACGGACGGCTAGCAGTTGCAGGGTCATCGTTTCGAGTGGATAGCGCCCGTGAAGCGGCAAAGCCCCCTACACTTAACTGGGTAATTGCGGCTTCAGCACCCCCTGCCACCATCACATCAGCATCGCCGTATTCAATCATGCGTGAAGCATCACCAATCGAATGTGTACCTGTTGTACAAGCAGTCACAATCGCCACATTTGGCCCCTTCAAGCCAAACATGATAGATAAATTACCTGAAATCATATTGATGATCGTGCCTGGAATGAAAAATGGCGAAATTTTACGCGGACCAGCCTCTTGATAAAGTGCATCAGTGTCTTCAATAAACTGCATACCGCCAATACCAGAGCCAATAGAAACGCCTATTCTCTCGGCATTGTGCTCCGTTACTTCAAGCCCAGAATCTTTAAACGCCTCAATGCCAGCAGCCAAACCATACTGAATAAAGCTATCCATACGCCTTGCATCTTTGGCTGAAATAAAATCTTCAGGATTAAAGTTTTTCACCTCCCCTGCGATTTTTGAGCTAAAAGCGCTGGTATCAAATTTTGTAATTTCAGAAATTCCAGATTTGCCAGCAAGAATGTTGACCCAAGCAGCTTTAGCGCCAATTCCCACAGGCGAAACTACTCCCAAACCAGTGACAACAACCCGACGCTTATTGATCGCATTAGACATAAAGAGGTCTCTTTAAAAACAATCAACCCAGAAACCGCTTACAAAAAATGCTCATGATTTCTGGGTTGAAAAGCAATTGATGATTACCAATTGCCGTAAACACTGCCAGCTAAGCTGACCGAATTATTTTAAGTGTGTATTGATATAATCAATCGCTAATTGAACTGTGGTGATTTTTTCTGCTTCTTCATCAGGAATCTCACAGTCAAACTCTTCTTCAAGCGCCATCACAAGCTCAACGGTATCGAGCGAATCTGCACCCAAATCATCCACAAATGATGAAGAATTTTTAACATCAGCCTCATTTGCACCAAGTTGCTTAGTCACAATTGTTTTAACGCGTTGTTCGATGTCGGACATCTAAATACCCCTTATTTAAAAAATAGCCTCATCAGCTAAGTTAGCATTCTACCAAAACTCAAGAATAATATAAAAAATTTTAAACCATTAACATTCCACCGTTAACATGAATGGTTTCCCCCGTGATATATGCCGCATGAGGTGAAACAAGAAACGCCACAGTCGCTGCAATTTCTTTCACACTACCCAAGCGCCCCGCAGGAATGCGCGCTAACATTTTATTCGTCACATCCTCCGATAATTCAGCCGTCATGTCTGTTTCAATAAAACCAGGGGCAACACAGTTCACGGTAATACCACGACTGCCCACTTCTGCGGCCAGCGATTTAGTAAAACCTGTCATGCCAGCTTTAGCGGCAGCATAGTTCACTTGCCCTGCATTACCCATATGCCCCACCACCGAAGAAATACTCACAATACGCCCCGTACGCGCCTTCATCATCGGCCGCAGTACCGCTTGTGTCATATGGTAAACAGAGCTTAGATTAGTCGCAATCACATCATCCCAATCTTCATCTTTCATACGCATGAGCAATGTATCACGTGTAATTCCTGCATTATTCACCAAAATGCTCACATCCCCATATTGTTCACTGATTGTTTTTAATACTGCCTCAATTTGTTTAGCATCATTGACATTAAGCACCATGCCCTCGCCTTTAACATCAGCCACGGCAAATGCCGCACTAATGGCTTTTGCGCCACTTGCTGAAGTAGCTGTTCCAATCACTGTTGCACCTTGCTCGCCAAGAGTTTGTGCGATTGCCGCACCAATACCACGACTCGCACCTGTAATTAAAGCAACTTTTCCAGCTAACATTTTGAAGCCTTTATATTAAAAAAATTAAAACAAACGCTCGCCTGGCCGACAAACGCTCGCGTAAAAATCAAGCAAGTAATTCAGACAGCGCATCACCATTTGTAAGCGCAACACAAGAAAAATCAACAACAATACGCTTATTTAAGCCCGCCAATACCTTACCTGGGCCACATTCCGCCGCGCTAGCAATCCCTTGCGCATAAATAGCCTGCACGGTTTCAACCCAGCGAACAGGAGAATATAACTGACGCACTAAAGCATCTTTAACTTTATCAACCTCTTGATAACAAAGCACATCAGCATTGTGGATTACCGGTATTTTTGGCGCACAAATCGTCACCGTTTTAAGATATGCTTCTAACTGGCGTGCGGCTGGTTTCATAAGCGCACAATGTGACGGAACACTCACAGGCAACGCCAGCGCGCGCTTTGCGCCTTTGGCTTTTGCAAGCTCCATACCGCGCTCTACAGCCGCCTTATTACCGGCAATAACCACCTGCCCTGGTGAATTAAAGTTAACCGCCTCTAACACCTCATGCTGAGCAGCTTCAGCGCACAAGGCGCGCACTACATCATCATCTAACCCCAGTATTGCCGACATTGCCCCCACGCCAGCAGGCACCGCATTTTGCATCACTTCTGCACGATAACGCACCAAAGGCAAAGCGTCGACAAAAGTCATCGCGCCAGAGGCAACCAAAGCCGTATATTCACCCAAGCTATGCCCCGCCAAAACGCTTGGCTCCAAATCAGTCAATGCTTTCCAAGCGCGCCAAATTGCAACACCCGCAATCAGCATGATAGGCTGCGTATTGGTAGTTTCGTTAATCGCCTCATTGGGCTCAGTAGCCATGGCCCAAAAGTCTTGGTGTAAGGCATCAGAGGCTTCAGCAAACGTGCTACGAATAATCGCAGAATCGCCAAAACCACTCATCATGCCAACTGATTGAGAACCCTGACCAGGAAATAAAAATGCAATTTTTTTCATAAATTTTTACTGTTTAACGTCATAAAACGCCAATCGCTTGCTTGCCAATGGGCGCTTTAATCAGTATTTAATTAAGGCGGAACCCCAAGTAAAGCCGCCGCCAAATGCTTCCATTAAAACAATCTCACCACGCTTAATGCGGCCATCACGCACAGCAACATCAAGCGCCAACGGAATAGACGCAGCCGAAGTGTTGCCGTGCCGATCAACTGTCACCACCACGCGATCCATGCTCATGTCTAGCTTCTTAGCCGTTGCCTGCAAAATACGAATGTTAGCCTGATGCGGAACAAGCCAGTCAATGTCAGATTTTTGCATTCCGTTTGCAGCTAAAGTTTCATCAACAATCGCATCTAAAGTATTCACTGCCACCTTAAACACGCCATTGCCTTCCATCACCACCGTGTCACGGCAAGCTCCATCTTCATTACGAGGCACGTGCAGCATTTTTTCATACTGCCCATCAGCATGCAAATGCGTGGAAATGATTCCGGCCTCATCGCTCGCCTGGAGAATGACCGCACCCGCACCATCACCCCATAAAATACAATTACCACGGTTAGTCCAATCAACAATGCGTGAAAAAGCCTCAGCCCCAACCACTAAAGCACACTGAGCCGCGCCCGATTTAATAAAGTTATCTGCGGTAGCCAAAGCGTAAACAAAGCCACTACACACCGCTTGAATATCAAATGCAGGACAACCCGCAATACCCAATTTTTTTTGCAAAATAACCGCCGTACTTGGAAAGATTTTATCAGGCGTAGTCGTTGCAACAATAATCAAGTCAATATCATGAGCGTCAATACCTGCCGCAAGAATCGCATGACGAGAAGCATTGAACGCTAAGTCACTGGTCAGCTCATCATCTGCAACAATGTGGCGCTCACGAATTCCCGTACGTGTAAAAATCCACTCATCAGTAGTATCGACTAGGCTTTCTAAATCACCATTAGTCAGTAGTTTTTTGGGTAAATAACTGCCTGTTCCAGCGATACGAGAAAAATTTTTTTTAAAACTTTTCATTGACCACCCGAGCTATCAGCATGACCAGCGGCAACTTGCTGTGACTGCGTATATTCAATGTGCAATTGCTCAGAAATGCGCTTTAAAACCCCACTCCGAGATTCATTAACAGCCGTGCGAATAGCATTTAAAAAAGCCAAACGGTCTGCGCCGCCATGACTTTTCACAACCACGCCGCGTAAACCCAAAAAACTAGCGCCGTTATAATGCCGCGGATCCATGCGCTTTTTAAGCGCCTTTAAAACAGGCATTGAGATTAAAGCCATCAATCGGGTACACCAGTTACGCTTAAATTCTTGCGACAAAAAACGTCCTATCATGTGCACCAAGCCTTCAGACGCCTTAAGTGCTACATTGCCCACAAAACCATCACACACCACCACATCGGTAGTGCCTTTAAAAATATCGTCGCCTTCAATGTTGCCATGAAAATTCAGATGACTTTGACGCAACAACTCGCCCGCCTGTTTAACAACTTCATTGCCTTTAATATCTTCAGAGCCAATGTTAAGCAAGCCCACGGTAGGTTTATTGATGCTTTTGATGCAAGAAACCAGCATGCTGCCCATAATGGCAAACTGCAGCAATTGCTGCGCCGTACAATCAGCATTGGCACCTAAATCAAGAATGAAAATTTCGCCTTTTTGACTCGGAAAAACTCCCGCAATCGCAGGCCGATCAATACCAGGTAAGGTTTTTAGCACAAAACGTGCAGTCGCCATCAGCGCGCCAGTGTTGCCAGCGCTCACGCAAGCAGAAGCCTCGCCGCGACTCACTAAATCAATCGCAACGCGCATAGAAGAATTTTTTTTATTTTTTAGCGCACTTTGAGGCTGCTCATCCATCAACACCACTTGACTCGCATGATGAACACGCAAACGCTCATGAGAGCTGACTTGATGCGACTTGAGCTCAAGCTCAATGGCATCACTCAAACCTACCAAAACGACATGAAGATCAGGGTCGGTTTTAAGCGCTTCAAGCGCGGCGGGAACGGTCACCCCTAACCCGTAATCACCGCCCATTGCGTCAATTGCAACCGTAATCGCCATAAACTCTAAACAACCACTTCAGTCAACTGATAAGAATTAAAACACAGCCTTGATGTGTGATGACTAGTCTGAATCAAACACATAAGCACTACAGATAAGCGAAAGCCCCTCCAGTAACGAAGGGGAGTATTTTTTTTTGATGTGCTATTTAACAAAATTATTTTTGATAAACATTGAGCCAAAATCTAGCTGAATTTAACTTAAATTTTTTAGGATTCAATTAAAATCTTAAGACAAAAGCAAAAGAGTGAATTTAATCACCTTTAGTTGACATCACTTTACGACCACGATAGTAGCCATTAGGACTCACGTGGTGACGTAAATGCGCCTCGCCTGTTGTAGGCTCAATCGCCAAGGCCGGATTAACGAGAAAGTCGTGTGAGCGATGCATACCACGCTTAGAGGGTGACTTTTTGTTTTGCTGAACTGCCATAATAAAGCTCCAATTAACGATGACATCAAACACATGATGCCCCATTATCAATATCATTAAAACCGATGCAGCACACTAACGCGGCATCGCTCGAATAAAAATTACGGTAAATCTAAAGCTCGCCACTATAATATAAAACTTGATTTTTGTCAGCTTTTTGTATCACTCAGCACTTAAACAAACCGCTTTTCAATGGGCTATTTTTTGAGTTTTAGGCACGACATTTCAAGCAAAATGACTTACGACTTAATCAAACCTTTTAACACAGCAAAAGGGTTAGACTTTTCGCCGCTTTGGGTTGCCAGCTCACCACAAAGCTCCTCGTGCATGGGTGAAATAGGCATCGCCATCATGATTTCATCTTCAATTAAAGCCAATAAATCCATCGACTGACTTGCTGGCTGAATATCGTAATCATCACGATCATCAGCATCTAAAATTTGAGCTTCGGTCATTTCATCAATCAAATAATTAAAATGTAAACTTAATTTTAATGGCATTGCACTTAAACAGCGCTGACAAAAAGTCGTTAAATGCACACCCAAGCCAAGCTCTACAATACACTGCCCGGTGGCATTTACCTTGCCAAGCACATCGTATTCAACAAACCCCTCATGCAACGCTAGTCGCTCACCTTCCAATGCTTTAGACGGAGCCAAATGATGAATTAACTCTTGAAACCTAAGAAGGCTAGCCAGCGGCACACTGCCATGGATATGATGATTTTTTTTAGCAAAAGAAACATTGTCAATAAATAATGATGGTTCGTTCATTCTTAGCGCTCAAAATGTTAACGTGGGGATTTTAGCAATAAGAATGCGCATGTTACAATTGCTAGGTTTGAGTTTATGAAACTCGATGCTTTTTGCATCAAAATTTAAGTTGCATCAAATTTAAGGGCTGTAACGTGTTTAAAAAAATTCTTGTGGCTAATCGTGGTGAAATCGCAGTGCGCATTGTACGCGCTTGCTCAGAAATGGGCATCAAATCTGTGGCCATTTATGCAGATGCAGACCGTCAAGCCTTGCACGTAAAAAAGGCCGATGAAGCTTACAGCATCGGAGCCGACCCTGTTGCTGGCTACTTAAACGCACATAACATTGTTAATCTTGCTGTTGCCTCAGGCTGCGATGCCTTGCACCCTGGTTACGGCTTTCTTTCTGAAAACCCTGAATTAGCAGAAATTTGCGAGCGCCGCGGCGTTAAGTTTATTGGCCCTAGTGCGGATGTTATTCGCCAAATGGGCGATAAAATTCAAGCGCGAAACGCCATGACTAAAGCTGGCATTCCTTGCACACCTGGCAGCGATGGCAATCTTGCAGATTTAGACGAAGCTGTGGCGCTCGCTAACAAAACTGGTTATCCCGTGATGCTAAAAGCCACCAATGGCGGCGGCGGGCGTGGAATTCGCCGATGCGACAGTGAAAAAGAGTTATTAAGCAACTATGATCGGGTTATTTCTGAAGCCAGCAAAGCTTTTGGCAAGCCTGAAGTATTTTTAGAAAAATGTGTTGTGACGCCGCGCCACATTGAAGTGCAGATACTGGCCGACTCACAAGGCAATTCGATTCATTTATTTGAACGCGATTGCTCCATTCAAAGACGCAACCAAAAGCTGATTGAAATTGCGCCCTCACCACAATTAACCCAAGCGCAACGCGACTACATCGGCGGTCTGGCGGTTAAAGCGGCTAAAGCAGTCGGCTATGAAAATGCCGGCACGGTCGAATTTTTATTAGATGCTGACAATACGTTTTATTTTATGGAAATGAATACGCGCCTGCAGGTAGAGCATACCGTGACTGAAACCATTACAGGCATTGATATTGTACAAGAGCAAATTCGCGTAGCTTATGGTCTACCTTTACAATACGAGCAAAAAGAAGTGCAGTTTCGTGGTTACGCGATGGAGTTTCGCATCAATGCAGAAGATCCAAAAAATGACTTTTTACCAAGCTTTGGAAAAGTCACCCGCTATTACGCCCCTGGTGGGCCGGGCGTACGCATGGACGCTGCTATTTATAGTGGTTACATCATTCCGCCCTACTACGACTCAATGTGTGCAAAGCTCACAGTTTGGGCATTAGATTGGGAAAGTGTGATTGAACGTGGACGCCGCGCGCTGGATGATATGTTGATTTATGGCGTGAAAACAACCATTCCATATTATCAGCAAATTTTAAAGCATCAAGAATTTAGAGCAGCCAACTTTAACACGAGTTTTGTAGAGTCGCATCCGGAGCTCACTCATTACGCTAATGCCACGCCACCTGAAACGCTGGCAGTGGCAATTTCAGCCGCCATTGCCGCGCATGAAGGCATTTAACACAATGCTACAAGCATGATTAAACATTGAAAAAATCAAAACAAAAATCAATAAAGAGTGAACTATGAGCAAAACACCTAAAATACACATCACCGAGCTGGTTTTACGCGATGGGCATCAATCTTTGATAGCCACGCGTATGCGTACAGAAGATATGTTGCCTATCTGCGCCAAGCTTGATGCTATTGGCTTTTGGTCACTTGAAGCATGGGGTGGCGCTACTTTTGATGCCTGTGTGCGCTTTTTAAAAGAAGACCCTTGGGAGCGCCTCACTAAATTACGCAAAGCGTTGCCAAATAGCCGTATTCAAATGCTGCTTCGCGGCCAAAACTTGCTGGGTTACCGTCATTATTCAGATGACGTTGTACGTGCTTTTGTACAAAAAGCTGCAGACAAAGGTGTTGACGTATTTCGCATTTTTGATGCGATGAACGATATGCGCAACCTAAAAACTTCTATTGAAGCCGTTAAAAAAGCTGGCAAGCACGCTGAAGGTGCAATGAGCTACACCACTAGCCCCGCGCATGATATTGCCCACTTTGTGGGGTTGGCTCAAGAGTTGCAAGCCATGGGGTGCGACACCATTGCAATTAAAGACATGGCAGGCTTACTCACCCCCCAAAGCACGGCTGACTTGGTCAAAGCGTTGCGTAGCGCGGTCGATTTGCCCATTCACCTACACAGTCACGCAACCTCTGGCTTATCTGCAATGTGTTTCTTAAAAGGTATTG
Organism: Methylotenera sp.; assembly: GCA_031538905.1. Lineage (GTDB taxonomy): Bacteria > Pseudomonadota > Gammaproteobacteria > Burkholderiales > Methylophilaceae > Methylotenera. The sequence continues at coordinate 18,419 of JAVKLV010000017.1, forward strand.
AAGCTGGTGCAACAATGCTGGATACAAGTAACTCATCCTTTGGCGAAGGCGCAAGCCACACTTCAACAGAAAGCATGGTAGCTGCACTACAAGGCACCGAATACGAAACTGGCATTAACTTACAAGCCTTGCAAGAAATCACAGCTTACTTCCGCGAAGTGCGTAAAAAATACTGGCAATTTGAAAGTGATTTTACTGGGGTAGATACGCGCGTACTTGTTAATCAAGTGCCAGGCGGCATGATTTCTAATTTATCTAACCAGCTAAAAGAGCAAGGTGCGCTTGACCGCATGGACGAGGTTTTGACAGAGATTCCTCGCGTTCGTCAAGACCTGGGCTACCCGCCATTAGTCACCCCAACCTCACAAATCGTTGGCACGCAAGCGGTGTTAAACGTCATCACCGGGCAACGATATAAATCAATTACTAATGAAGTTAAAAATTATTTTTCGGGTCAATATGGCAAGCCGCCCGCCCCCGTCAATGAAGAAGTGCGCTTCATGGCGATTGCCAACGCAGAGGTGATGCGCTGTCGCCCTGCCGATTTATTAAGCCCTGAAATGGCAAAACTCACGAGCGAAGCAGAGCGTTTCGCGCAGTCAGAAGAAGATGTGCTGACTTATGCAATGTTTCCTGATATTGGCAAAACGTATTTGCAAGAGCGCAACGCTGGCTCATTAAAACCAGAAAGTTTATTAGATAAAAACGCAGAAAACGCCTCTACCACAAGGTATGCGCCGAGTGAATTTAAAGTCACTTTGCATGGCGAAACCTTTCACATCAACCTTACCGGCAGCGGTCATGCAGGTGAAGAAAAACGCCCGTTCTACGTATCTATTGATGGCATTGCCGAAGAAGTGATTGTAGAAACATTGAGTGAAATTGAAATTTCAGGGGCTGGCAACAGCCGTGGGGGTAAAAAGAAAGCGGCAGCTGGCGCAGTTAAAAATGGTCGTCCGCGCCCTTCTCATGCAGGCCACGTGAGCACTTCAATGCCAGGCACGGTGGTTGCCGTAAAAGTTAAGGTGGGTGATAAAGTCAATGCTGGTGATGGTGTACTGGTGATTGAAGCCATGAAAATGGAAAATGAAATTCAAGCCTCAACTTCTGGAACGGTTGTGGCGGTGCATATCACCAAAGGTGACACCGTAACGCCGGACGAGTCTCTCATTGAAATTCAGCCCGAGTAAGTCGTTACAAAAATTTAAAAAACCGACACATGAAACTGTCGGTTTTTTTTAACTGAGTGCCACGTGAACAACATTATGTCCAATAAAGTCTTGACCAATAAAACCCTGGCTAACAAAAGCCCTTAAAAGATCAAGCGCTACGAATATAGAGCCTCTCAAATAACCACTTAAGCAAAAAAATACCTGAATGACTAAAAAGCCAATCAAACAAACCCTCATACTCGCGTCTTCTTCTGAATTTAGACGCGCACTTTTACAAAAGCTTGAGCTGTCGTTTAAAAGTATTTCGCCTAATGTAGATGAAACTCCGCTTGACGCTGAAAAACCCCAAGATACTGCATTGAGGCTTGCACAAGATAAAGCCAGAAAAATTGGCAGCGAATATCCTCACGCCTTAGTGATTGGCTGCGATCAAGTTGCCACGCTTGATGGCGAGCAACTAGGTAAGCCACTTAACCATACAAATGCCACTAAACAGTTGCAAAAAATGCGTGGGCGCGAAGTCATTTTTCATAGTGCACTCTGCCTGTTTAACGCTGCTACAAACCATATGCAGGCAGAAGTCGTGCCGTACACTGTGCAATTTAGAGCCCTGACTGACGCGCAAATTGAGCGCTATCTTGCAAAAGAACAGCCTTATCAATGTGCAGGTAGCGCAAAATCTGAAGGATTAGGCATTGCACTTATCGAACGCATGGTGGGCGATGATCCCAATGCGCTCATCGGGCTACCTCTTATCAAGCTCATCAATATGCTCAAAAATGAAAAAATTGAGGTTATTTAAGCACTTATTTAAAATGCGGACTTTGAATTAAGTGAATAAAACCAATGCCTTTAACTAAGCCATTATCAAACAAGCTGCCTTTAACCAAAGTAGGCACGCTCTATTTGATTCCAGTCACCCTAGGAGACAATCATATCGCGCGCGCGCTGCCCCTAGAAGTGCTTCATTTAGCGCAGACGCTAGAAAACTTTGTCGTAGAAAGCGAAAAATCAGCGCGAAGCTTTTTAAGTGCAATTAAAACCGTTAAGCCAGTGCGCGATCTGACCCTAACCCTGCTCAATGAACACACAGAGGATAAAGCCTTACCTGATTTATTAAAGCCCTTGTTAGCTGGTGATGACGTGGGCTTAATGAGTGATGCTGGCTGCCCAGGCGTAGCAGATCCAGGAGCAAAGCTCGTGGCTTTGGCGCATCAAAAAAACATCAAAGTAGTGCCTTTTGTTGGACCTAGCTCCATTTTATTAAGCCTCATGGCATCAGGTCTTAATGGTCAAAAATTTGCATTTTTAGGTTATTTACCTATCGACAAAACACAGCGTATTCAAAAATTAAAAGAAATTGAAAAGCGCTCGCTGACACATCAAGAAACACAGCTATTGATTGAAACACCCTATCGAAATCAGGCAATGTTAGAAGCCATATTAAACACTTGCCAAGCCAATACCAAGCTTTGCATCGCGTGCGATATCAGCTTAAAAACAGAATTTATTGCGACAAAAACGATTGCCCACTGGAAAAAAAACGCCTTGCCCGACTTGCATAAACGCCCCGCCATTTTTTTACTGCTTGCTGAAGAAACCACTGGCTTACAAGCGCCCAAACGCAACAAAAAATCTTGACATTTTGTAATTTCAAAATTATAAATACCGCGGGTGTTTGAATTTTGAATATGTGTAGCAGGGTTGATTGATATGGTGAAGTACTGTGTTGAGTGCTGTGTCAATTGCCGCTCAAGATTTTCTTAAAACAAACTTTTTGGGGCGCCTCCCATCGTATTATGTAAGGATGTAGAAATGGCAACAGGTACAGTAAAATGGTTTAACGATTCAAAAGGATTCGGCTTTATTACGCCAGATGATGGCGGCGATGATTTATTCGCACACTTCTCTGCAATTGTAGAAGCTGGCTACAAAAGCCTTAAAGAAGGTCAACGCGTGAGTTTTGAGGTTACTGACGGACCAAAAGGTAAGCAAGCTTCAAACATTCAAAAGGCTTAAGTACCAATATAAAATAAGTACAAATAGTCAGTGCTGATGTGTAGTGCATCACAGTCTATTTAAAAACCCATTACATATGAGCGATAATTTCTTCGCCAAACTCGGCAGTGCCCACTTGGATTGCCCCTTCTATTTCACTTGAAAAGTCACTGGTGACACGCTTAGAAATAATCGCTTGCGCAACACCCTGAAGTATTAAATCAGCCGCTTCAGTCCACGCCAGGTGACGTAACATCATTTCGGCTGAAAGAATAATCGAACTTGGGTTAGCTAAATTTTTACCCGCAATTTTTGGCGCGGTGCCGTGCGTTGCCTCAAACATTGCAACGGTATCGCTTAAGTTTGCGCCAGGGGCAATGCCAATGCCGCCCACCTGGGCAGCCAAGGCATCACTCACATAGTCGCCATTGAGGTTGAGCGCAGTCACAACATCATAGTCAGCGGGGTGCAATAAAATTTCTTGTAAAAATGCGTCTGCAATACAATCTTTAATGACGATGCCATTAGGGAGTTTGCACCAAGGACCTCCATCAATCTCAACTGCACCAAACTCTTGTTTTGCAAGCTCATAACCCCAATCCCTAAAGCCCCCTTCGGTGTACTTCATGATGTTGCCTTTGTGGGTAATGGTGACTGATTTTCTATTATTATCAATCGCATACTGAATGGCTTTACGCATCAGTCTTCGACTGCCATCTTTTGAAACCGGCTTAATGCCAATCGCAGACGACTCTGGAAAGCGAATTTTTTTACGCATTCCCATATCGCTTAAAAACTGAATGACTTTTGCAACCTCGTCCGAGCCTTGAGCCCATTCAATTCCCGCATAAATATCTTCAGTATTTTCGCGAAAAATCACCATATTAGTTCTTTCCGGATGCTTTACCGGGCTAGGCACACCAGCAAAATATTGAATCGGGCGCAAGCATACATATAAATCTAACTCTTGGCGCAAAGCCACATTAAGCGAGCGAATACCGCCACCAACAGGCGTTGTAAGCGGTCCTTTAATAGAAACCACATAGTCTTTGAGCGCGTGCATGGTTTCATCTGGCAGCCAGGTGTTAGCGCCATAAATTTGAGTTGATTTTTCACCCGCGTAAACCTCCATCCAAGAAATTTTACGCGATGCGCCATAAGCTTTACTCACCGCCGCATCCACCACCTTCATCATAGGCGGCGTGATGTCTGCCCCTATGCCATCCCCCTCAATAAATGGGATAATAGACTGAGGAGGAACATTTAAAGTGCCGTCAGCATTTACAGTGATTTTTTTGCCCATTGCAGGCACAATAATTTTTCCTGAAGCTGTGTTGGTTGCCATGTAATTTCCTATTTTTTCAATATTAAAGTTGATGATAATTTAAGCTTATTTAATGATTGTTTTATTCAACAAACCATTTAACGTTGTGTGTCAATTTAGCCCGCATGAAAAATACCCAACCTTAAAAGATTTTATCCATATTCCAGATATTTACGCCGCCGGGCGTTTAGATACAGACAGTGAAGGTTTGCTTATTTTAACCGATGACGGCCTGTTACAACACCGCCTAAGCGACCCAAAACACAAAGAATTTAAAACCTACTTTGTGCAGGTTGAAGGCATTCCTTCAAATGATGACTTAGCGCCGCTAAAACGAGGTGTGAATTTAACAGATTTTGTAACAAAACCAGCAAAGGTGAAACTAATTGCTGAGCCAGACTTTTTATGGGCAAGAAATCCGCCGATTCGAACGCGTCAAACAATACCAACAAGCTGGCTAGAAATTAAAATTTGCGAAGGCAAAAACCGTCAAGTAAGACGCATGACAGCCAGCATTGGCTTTCCTACATTAAGGTTAATTCGTTACGCTGTCGGCTCATATACTCTTGACGGTCTTGCAAGTGGTGAATATAAGATACTTTAAAAATTAGGCGCGTTGAGAAGTGCGCGTTTAAATAGGCCTCTATGTTAAAATTGAGCCTGCCCTCAATAAAAATTTAAGAGAACATCATTATGTCAGGCAATACAATCGGAACTTTATTCACGCTCACCTCATTTGGCGAATCGCACGGCGCGGCCATTGGTGGCGTGGTTGATGGCTGTCCGCCTGGCTTAGCCTTAAGCGCAGATGATTTACAAATTGACTTAAATAGACGTAAACCAGGCACATCACGCCATGTCACACAGCGCCAAGAAGCTGACTGTGTTGAGATTTTATCTGGCGTATTTGAGGGCAAAACCACAGGTGCACCCATTGGTTTACTCATTCGCAACACAGATCAACGCAGCCATGACTACAGCAAAATTATGGACACTTTTCGTCCAGGTCATGCCGATTACACTTACACACAAAAATACGGCATCCGCGATTATCGTGGTGGCGGGCGCTCTAGCGCACGTGAAACTGCGGTGCGTGTTGCCGCTGGCGCGATTGCTAAAAAATGGCTAAAAGAACGCTTTGGCGTCACCATACGCGGCTATATGAACCAAATGGGCGAGCTTGCTATCCCTTTCGTAAGCTGGGATGCACTCGATCACCAAGACAATGACTTTTTCTCGCCCAATGTTGCAATACTGCCTCAACTGGCCGATTACTTAGATCACGTTCGCCACGAGCGCGACTCTATTGGCGCGGGCATTACCGTTGTTGCAGAAGGCTTGCCAGTTGGCTTTGGAGAGCCCGTGTTTGATAGGTTAGATGCCCAAATCGCTTATGCCATGATGAGTATCAATGCAGTGAAAGGCGTTGAAATTGGTGCAGGATTTAACTCAATCGCCCAACGGGGCAGTGTTCATTCTGACGAAATGACGCCACAAGGCTTTGCATCAAATCATGCTGGCGGTATTTTAGGCGGCATTTCAACAGGGCAAGAAATACGGGTCAACATCGCCTTAAAACCCACCTCTAGCATTCCGCAAGAGCGTCGTTCAATTGACAAAAATGGTCAAGCAGTCACGATGCAAACAACTGGTCGCCACGATCCTTGCGTGGGTGTGCGTGCCACCCCCATTGCCGAGGCAATGTTAGCGTTAGTGCTCATGGACCACGCCCTAAGGCATCGGGCACAAAACGCCGACATCAACTGCGCGACTCCCAAAATTGCCTGAGCTTAATCGGGCAAAAACTCAATCGATGCCATGAAAAAAGCGCGCTCAAATCACAGCGTTTGCTATGCAGGTGAAACCATTTTTTTGTTTAAATCCAAAGGCAAGTTCATTGTTTACAGCGCGCATTAGCCTCCGCCATCATGGCAAAGCCATTGATTAAAAAGAAGCTTCGCTTGGCGCATCATGTATCCTTATCTGCACTTTAATCTTTCTCGACTGTATTTTGTTTACTACCTTTTTGTAGGGGCGTTTGTCGCTTACTGGGGGTTGTATTTAACGTCAGAAAATTTCAGTCCTGCAGAAATCGGTATTTTAATGTCGCTCTTTCAAATTAGCCGCATTTTTGCGCCTAATTTTTGGGGCTGGCTGGCTGACCACACAGGCAGACGCGTAAAGTGGATTAAGCTCACTGCTTTTTTAGGGTTGTGTGGCTTTATAGCAGTTTTTTGGGCGCATGGATTTTACTGGCTATTTTTTGTAATGGCGGCACTTAGTTTGTTTACCAGCTCAACATTGCCTTTAATAGAGTCGCTCACCCTCGCTCACTTAGCCGCCACAAATGGTCAGTACAGTAGCATTCGCATATGGGGTTCGCTTGGATTTATTGCCGCTTCACTGATGCTAGGTTATTTGATTGATTTAACTGGCATAAAAATGTTGCTATGGTTTTTACTCGCAGTGCAGATGACATTATTTGCACTAACTTACACTCTGCAAGAAGCCAAAGTCACCGCACACGAACACGACCACTTTTCTATTTGGCAAATCATTAAGCAACCTAATGTATTGGCTTTGCTGACGGGCTGTGCGCTGATGGTCACAGCACATGGCGTACTGTATAACTTTTACTCAATTTATTTGAGCAATCATGGCTATAGCAAAAGTTTGATAGGCTTATTATGGTCAGTAGGGGTAATCTGCGAAATTGGCATTTTTGTGTTAATGCCTAAAATCATCGCGCGTTACAGCTTAAAGCAAATACTGCTCACAAGCTTGATGCTGGCGGTATTAAGATTTTTAATGATCGGGTATGCGGTTGACAGTTTTTTTATTTTATTGCTGGCTCAAGCCCTACACGCCGCCACTTTTGGCAGCTTTCATGTTGCCTCAGTTGAAGTAGTCGCTCAGTTTTTTAATGGCCGGCATCAAGCCAAAGGTCAGGCAATTTATAACAGCGTAACCTATGGCGTAGGCGGTACAATCGGCGGCGTAGCTGGAGGTTATGCTTTGCAACTTTTAGGCGGGCAGCCTACTTTTATGTTGGCGGCAATGTTTCCTTTATTAGGGTTACTGGTGATGGAGCTAGGCCTAAAATTGACGGCTCACCAGCATAACGCGCAAAAATATTGAGATAAACCGCTTATTCAAAAGCCTTAAAATGGATAACGGAAAAACGGATAATGGCAAAAGAAATAAGCTCAATTTACAAGCAGATTTTATACGGCCGATTCGCCCATTTCACCCGTGCGAATGCGAATGACCTGCTCAACAGTACTCACAAAAATCTTACCATCACCAATTTTACCTGTGTGAGCTGCTTTAATAATCGCATCAACCGCATTTTCAACCACATCATCAGCCACCACTAGCTCTAGCTTGATTTTAGGTAAAAAATCAACCACGTATTCCGCACCGCGATAAAGCTCAGTATGACCTTTTTGGCGACCAAAACCTTTGACTTCAGTGACCGTTAACCCATTCACCCCAATGCTAGAAAGCGCTTCGCGCACTTCATCTAATTTAAAAGGTTTAATGATTGCTTCGATTTTTTTCATGGCAAAGTGAGCTCCAAATGGTTTTTATAATTAGTTTAAGTGTATATCAAAATTTAAGTTGGCTGTAATTGGGTAACGCCTATCTTTTCCAAAACCTTTATGGCTGATACGCACACCCACTGGCGATTGACGTCGCTTGTGTTCGCTTTTATCAATTAAAGCAATCACCTTATTCACCTCTTGCGCGTTATAGCCCATAGCGACAATGTCTGCGGCGCTTAAATCATACTCCACATAAGCTTCAATCATGGCGTCCAAATCTTCATAAGGCGGCAAGCTATCTTGATCTAACTGATTTTCACGAAGCTCAGCTGAAGGTGGGCGCGTGATGATGCGCGGTGGAATCACTTGTGAAATTTTATTTCGGTAATGACATAGCTTATACACCAAGGTTTTAGGCACATCTTTTAATAAAGCAAAGCCCCCTGCCATGTCACCATAAAGAGTACAGTAGCCCACGGCCATTTCGCTTTTATTGCCCGTTGTCACCACAACACGGCCAAACTTATTTGAAAGTGCCATCAACAACATTCCGCGAATACGGGCTTGCAAGTTTTCTTCTGCGGCATCAAAAGCTAAATCTTTAAACTCACCCGAAAGTGCCGTTCTAAAATTCCCAAATAACGAAGCAATCGGAATCTCGCTATAACTTACACCAAGCAAACGAGCCATTTCTGCGGCATCATTAACGCTCATCTGCGCCGTAAATTCTGACGGCATCATCACCGCCTGTACATTATCCGCACCCAAGGCATCTACCGCCAAAGCTAAAGTAAGGGCAGAATCGACCCCGCCTGACAAGCCTAACACTACGCCAGAAAATTTATTTTTGAAGATATAGTCTTGCAAACCCAGCTTAAGCGCACCATACACTGACGCTTCTATGGATAAATCACCAGCAATTTCAGCCTGAACTGGCAACAAATGATCAAACTCAACAATAGCTAACGCTGACTCAAACGCTGCGAGCTGCTGAGTGAGCGCGCCCTCTCTATCCAGCACAAACGAAGCGCCATCAAACACCAACTCATCTTGCCCGCCCACCATATTGGCATAAATAACAGCGAGTTTTGTTTCGGATACGCGCTGACGCAGCGTTTCTAAACGCGTGATGTGCTTTTCAATATGATAGGGCGAGGCGTTTAAAACAAGCAGCGCTTGTGCGCCCGCCGCCTTGGCGAGATTGGCGGGGTTCGGCTCCCACATATCAGCACAAATCAAAACGCCAAATTGCACCCCATGATGATCAAAAACCAAAGGCGCGCTGCCGGCTGTAAAATAGCGCTTTTCATCAAAAACGCTATAGTTTGGCAATGCGTGCTTATGATAAGTGGCTAAAATTTTGCCATTATGCAAAACAGAAGCGGCGTTAAAGCAGGCGTCGCCAAGCTGCTGAGGATGCCCAACAATTAAGGTAATGTCTCTTAAGGTGAGGTCTGTTAAAGCCTGACTAAGCGTCAGCACAGCCTCGTCACAAGCTTGCAAAAAATCCGCCCGCAATAAAAGATCTTCTGGAGGGTAACCGCACAACGAAAGCTCTGGCGTTAAAATCAGCGTTGCACCTTGCGCCTGCGCCTTTTTTGCATAGGCAATGATTTGAGCCACATTGCCAGCAATGTCGCCAACCAAGCAATTCATTTGTGCAATGGCAATTTTCACTTTTTATCAATGCTTATAAAAAACTATCAACCATGTATTCGCTACCACTTAGTAATTACCACCAGCGCTTTTAATCAAAGCAGCCATCTGCGCATTTTGGCTTTTAAGTGCGTAAACCAAAGCCGTCAAGCCATACTGATCTTTTAGCTTCACATTTGCATGGTGATCTATGAGTAACTTCACCATGTCTAACATTTTATTATTCACCGCAACATGAAGTAGCGGGGTGCCTTCAACATCCACATGATTAACATCCGCGCCCGCAGCAATAAGCACGCGCGCCACTTCTAATTGAGATTTTTTAACCGCCCAAGTTAACGCTGTCCAGCTTGAGAGATCGTACTGATCAAGCTGCGCCCCATGATGAAGCAACTGCCTCACCACTTCCGCGTGCCCTTGACGTGCAGCCATCATTAACGCCGTTAGCCCTAAACGATCTCGCGCGCCAATATCAGCATCACCTTGCAATACCGCACCGACTGTTGCAAGCTCACCACTTTGCGCGGCGTACATCAGCACCGTTTTGCCGTCATTATTTTTGGCACGTGCATTGGCACCATGCTTAAATAATACGTTCACCGTTTCAATGTATCCTGATGCTGCCGCAATATCTAACGCACTCCACCCCAAAGCGTCTCTTATTTCAGGGTCAGCCCCGTTTTTCAACAAAAGCTCGGCGGCCATAAAGTGATTTTTTTTTGCCGCATAAATGAGCGGTGTCCAGCCCCTGTCATCTTGAGCATTGATGTCGGCATTTTTTTTAAGAAGCGCTTGTATTGCCCCCGTTTTATCTTTACGAGCAGCGTACATCAAGGCGGTCACACCTTCTTCGTCTTGCGTATTTGCACTTGCGCCACTAGATAAAAGTGCGGTCACCGTAGCAACATCACCTTTTGAGGCGGCAGTAAGAATATAAGCAATATCTTCTGCCGCGTGCGCAGAAAATGTAATAAAAAACATCACCAAAATAGCGACAACTAAATGCCTAGATTTCTTGTGCATAATGGGTTTACATCAACTTTATTAAATTTAGATTTAGTTTAAATTTAGATTTAGTTTAAAGGCATCAATTATTTTTACTGCGAATGGCCGCAAGTACCGCCTCGCCCAAGCCTGCAGGGGAGCTCGCAACAACAGCCCCTGCCAACTCAAGTGCGCGAATTTTATCCGCCGCCTTGCCACTTCCCCCAGAAATAATCGCCCCAGCGTGCCCCATACGCTTGCCAGCAGGGGCTGTTTGCCCTGCAATATAAGTCGCAACAGGTTTTTTCACATTGCTTTTAATAAATTCAGCCGCAGCCTCTTCATCTGAGCCGCCAATTTCACCCACCATGATGATAGCTTCTGTTTCGCTGTCATCCTCAAACATCTGCAAACATTCTATAAAATTCAAGCCTTTAATTGGATCGCCGCCAATGCCCACACAAGTACTTTGACCTAAATTGAGCGCGGTTGTTTGATGCACAGCCTCGTAAGTTAACGTGCCAGAACGAGAAACTACTCCTACTTTGCCACGCAAATGAATACTGCCAGGCATAATGCCAATTTTGCACGCATCAGGAGTAATAATCCCGGGGCAATTAGGCCCAATAAGCCTGGCGCCATTGGCTTTTAGCGCCGCTTTAACATTCAGCATATCCAGCACGGGGATACCTTCCGTGATACAAACAATCAATTCAATGCCCGCATCACAAGCCTCTAAAATTGAATCTGCCGCAAATGCCGGCGGCACGTAAATTACACTGGCGTTGGCTCTTGTACCATTCACCGCATCACGCATCGTATTAAATACAGGCAAACCCAAGTGTGACATACCCCCTTTACCAGGGGTAACACCACCTACCATTTGAGTGCCATAAGCCAAAGCTTGCTCTGAATGAAAAGTACCCTGTTTGCCCGTAAAACCCTGGCACAACACTTTGGTATTTTTGTTGACCAAAATACTCACGGGGCCACCGCCTTAACTGCCTGCATTGCAGCATCTGTTAAGCCATTGGCCGAAATAATGTTTAAGCCACTGGATTTTAACATTTGCTTACCTAAGTCCACATTTGTGCCTTCTAAACGCACAATCACCGGAATTTGCATACCAACCTCTTTCACTGCAGCAATAATGCCTTCTGCAATAATATCGCAACGCATAATGCCGCCAAAAATGTTGACCAATATGGCTTTAACTTTATTATCGGCTAAAATAATTTTAAATGCCTTGGTGACTGTTTCGGCAGTCGCGCCACCGCCCACATCTAAGAAGTTAGCAGGCAAGCCGCCGTGCAGCTTCACTAAATCCATCGTTGCCATAGCCAAGCCAGCACCATTCACCATACACCCAATGTTGCCATTAAGCGCAATGTAGTTAAGCCCGGCATGATGTGCCACCGCTTCTTTGCTGTCTTCTTGCGACCAGTCACGCTGCTCTGCCAAAGATTTTTGGCGATATAAAGCATTGTCATCAATACTCATTTTGCAATCTAAAGCAAATAATTTACCCTCAGCTGTCACAATCAATGGGTTAATTTCTAGCAAAGCCAAATCGTTTTCTTTAAATAAGCGATAAAGCCCTGTTAAAATTTTAGTAAAAGCCGCCACCTGCTCACCAACTAAATCTAGCTTAAAAGCCAAATGACGCGCTTGAAAATCCACCAGCCCGTTTAACGGATCACACACTTCTGTTGATATTTTTTCAGGTGTAGCGTGCGCGACTTCTTCAATATCCACCCCGCCCGCACTTGATGCAACCACCACAATGCGCGCCAGGGCTCTATCAATCGTCATGGACAAATAAAGCTCGCGTGCAATTGGCAAAGTTTCTTCAATAAGCACTTGATTAACTTGCTGCCCATCAGGAGCGTTTTGATAAGTGACAAGCGTTTTGCCTAGCAACGCATTCACCACCATGCGCGCCTCTTCAAGCGACTTAACCACTTTAACGCCGCCCGCCTTGCCCCGGCCGCCCGCGTGTATTTGCGCCTTCACTACCCAAGCCTCACTCGCAACCTCAGAAATAGCCGCCGCAACATCTTTAGCCACGGTGATGACTTGCCCGCGCGGAACAGAAACGCCATACTTTTGTAACAAAGCCTTGGCTTGATATTCGTGCAAATTCATAAATTTTTATTCAAATTAAAAGTCATGCACATTTTCGCCCAAATCAGGCAAATGCGCTAGTAAAGTAATTGCCAAGCACGCGGTATAATTAAATTTTTACATCAATGAATTTAATATCATGCGTTTAGTTGTTCAAGGCACTGCCATTAGCATGGCGCATCTGGCTCACATTCATGCACTTTGCGCGAGCAGTGTTCAATTTACCCAAATCGCCCAGCACGCTTATTATTTAGCTAATCAGCCCACACCCAACCCTTTAGTCAAAGCATTTTGTGCGGCGCAAAAAATTGATTGCGCTTATGTTGAAGATAAAGAATTACTAAAAAATTACGGCCTATGCGTGATGGATATGGACTCAACGCTGATTAGCATAGAGTGTATTGATGAAATTGCCGATATGGCAGGCATCAAGCCTCAAATTGCCGCCATTACCGAGCGTGCGATGCAAGGCGAGTTAGATTTTTCACAAAGCCTGCGCGAGCGTGTTGCCCTACTCAAAGGGTTAAAAGAATCAGATTTAACGCGAGTGTTAAACGAACGCCTTACACTTAATCCTGGCGCCGCCCAATGGATCGCGGCGTGCAAAGCAAATAACATCACCACAGTGCTCGTTTCTGGTGGCTTTACATTCTTTGCTGACCGAGTAAAAGCCTTGCTAGAGTTAGATTACGCTGTTTCAAACAGCTTAGAAATCATTGATGAAAAGCTCACAGGCAAAGTGCTTGGAAAGATTATTGATGCAGAAGCCAAAGCCGATCAGCTAACACACTTACGCGACAAGCTAGGCTTGAGCTGCGAGCAAACAATCGCTATTGGCGATGGCGCGAATGACTTAAAAATGATGGCGGCAGCAAGCCTGAGCGTTGCCTACCATGCCAAGCCCGTTGTGCAGGCACAGGCAAGCTATGCGCTTAACTATACGGGCTTAGATGGCGTCATCAATCTTTTAACAACCTAGCTTATTAACAACCTAGCTTTCTAAAAAGCTTCAATTGTTAAGAACCTAACTTTCTAATAGCCTGGCTTTTTGCTGCGCTTAATATGCATTTTTCGTTCATGCGGTTTTATAACGCCGCCAAGTACTCAATTTCAGATTCGCTAAAACCAGCCTGACGCCTCGCCTCGATATTAAATGGCGGGCGTAATTTGGGCGCACAATACTGCAGAGCCAGTTGCTGGTAGCTTACATCGGGGTCTAGGTTGTTTTGAGCGCACAGCCAATTAAACCAGTAATTACCAATCGCCACATGGCCTATTTCATCGCGCAAAATAAGCTCTAAAATCTCCGCCGCCACCTTATCGCCCGCTTGTGTAAATTTGGCCTTGAGCTGCGGCGATGCATCTAAACCTCGCGCCTCCATGGTGCGCGGCACTAAAGCTATTCTGGCCAGTACGCTTTCTTTTGTTTTTTCTGCCATTTCCCACAAGCTGTTATGTGCAGAAAAATCGCCATAATGAAACCCTAAAGTCAGCAGGTGCTGATTGAGCAAATCAAAATGATAAGCCTCTTCATCAGCGACTTTCAGCCAATCGGTATAAAACTGCATCGGCATACCTCTAAAGCGCCACATCACATCTAAGGCTAAGTTAATAGCATTAAATTCAATATGTGCCAGCGCATGAATTAAAGCCGCACGACCTTCTTGGGTATTCATTGCGCGGTGCTTTAATAGTCTTGGTGCGATTAAATCTGGCTTTAAGGGGCGTCCAGGCACAGTAGCGGTTTCATTGATTTTAATCTCCGGGATTAAATCTAAAGCGCCCAAAGACCAATCCCTTGCAAGTTGACGCGTAAGTTTAACTTTTATATCAGCATCAACCTCTACCAAACAATGAAAAGCCAACTGGCGAAGCTCTTGCCGCATACACTTAACCCTGACTCATTATTTGAGCTTAATAAAATCTAATACGCCCGCCTTCATGTCTGGCACCATGATGTAGCGCTCATCTTTGGTGAGAGCAATATCTGCCGCAGATTGATAGCCTTCTTTCACCAAGCTCACATCGCCACGCCGATTAACGCTAAAGACTTTGCCGTTTTTCCAGTCGCTCACATACATCTTGCCATCAGCGCTATGCACAACACCATCTCCGCCACCAAAACCTTGTGCCATGTCATGCAGCGCCCCTGTTTTTGTGTTTAAGCTATAAAGAACGCCAGAAGCAAAATCAACATACATCAACACCGTGCTGGTGTCGTCCGCCAGCAAGCCATTGGGCGCTTTGACACGCGCATCTTTAACATCGTTAATTAAAAGTGTGACCTCACCTTTTGGACTAACTTTATAAATAGCCCCGCCTTTACCAGAGCCAAAAAGATCGCCGCTATCGCTCACATACAGATTGCCTTGCAGATCAGCCTCTACATCGTTTAAAAATAAAGGTGCGATTGGAAATGCGCTTGCTGGCACGAATGTATGCACTTTGCCACTCATTGCGCCTTCCATGTCAATGCTCATCATCTTGGTTTTATCAGCAACATACAAAGTATTGCCAATAATCGCCAAGCCCTTTGGATCATCTAAGCCTGTGGCAAAAACACGTGGCTGACCATCTTCAATCACGGTAATTTGACCATCGCCATCTTTGCCAAAGCCGTTAATCTCTGACACATAAATTTTGCCATTTTTAGCCTGAACAACAGATTCTGGCGTTTTAAGCCCCGTTATTTTTTGCATAACAGGCTGATGATGATTCATATTTGTCATACACGCAGTAGTCAAAAGCGCCACCACAAAAGCACTGAATAATTTTTTATTTAACATCTTGATCACTTTCTATTTTTACTTACTATTGAACAAAATCAAACCAAAAACGCATTAAAAATGCGCGGCTAACATTTAAGGCAGACTATTTTTATCACGGTACAAGAGGCTTAATGATATGAACTTAATGCAAGCTTCATATCAATGAGATACCCAACACAAACAACGTCAGTAATTTACTGACAAGCACTGGGCACGCGCGAGATGCTAAGTCAGTGTATCAGCCCAAATGTTTTGCGCCCAAGCGGCGGCATAAACACCCTCTTTTTCATTTGGGCTCGCTGATACGCCGCCACCTTCTGCAGACAACATCATTTTTTTATTTTCATCATAACGATACACATTAGCCACGTGCATCGCTAACTTGTCATTCACATAACTATAACAAGTATTGGCAAACACGGGCGCAGGCTCTGGCGCTTGTCCTGACATGAGCTGCACAATGGCATTTGCGCAGACTTTAGCTTGATTAGTCGCCATATGTGCAGACTTAGGTACGCCAGCTGCCACGCTATCGCCAAGCACATGAACACTCGGCGCCAATTTTGACTCATAGCTTAAAAAATCAACATCGCACCACGGGTAATCTTTTTCAGTTAAATGTGCCGTTTGTGCAATTTTTCCAGCACGCTGCGGCGGAATAACATTGAGCACATCGGCTTTAATTTTATCCGCGCCTGTCACCACTACTTTGCTCGCCACATCAACATCAGTCAGCGTACTATCGGGGCGATAATCGATAATGCCCGCGTAAGTTTCGTTAAAAACTTTAGTAAAGAGTCCTTTTTTAGAAATAATTTCAGCATTAGCATCTAACACAATTACCTTACTTTTAGGCTTATGTGCTTTAAAGTAACTCGCCACTTGGCAAGCGCGCTCATAAGGGCCAGGAGGGCAACGATAAGGCGCTGCCGGAATATTCATCACAAACAAACCACCATCAGGCATTGCCTCTAATTGCTTACGCAAATTCACTGTTTGCCAACCCGCTTTCCATGCGTGCGGAATCTGCTGCTGCGCTTCAGCTGAGGACAACATAGGCAGGGCATCATAAACAAAATCTACCCCCGGTGCCACAACCAGCCTATCGTAACTAAGCTCGCCACGCTGCATCATGATTTTTTTTGCCTCAACATCAATCGCCGTCACATGATCTTGCACCCACTTGATACCATGGTTGGACTTAAGCGCATCGTAGCCAAAAGTTAAATCATGAATGCTTTTGCTACCGCCCAACACAAGGTTGCTTAATGGACATGACACAAACTGCGCATTAGGCTCAACCACCATGACTTCAATAGAGCCCAAGCTCCAAAGCCGCAAATACTTAGCAGCTGTTGCCCCCGCGTATCCCCCGCCAATGACAACCACACGCCCCAAGGGTGGTTTAGTTGCTCGCGCAAAACTAGGGTGTGCCATCAGCAACGCACTGGTAGCACCAGCCAATTTAATGAAATCACGCCGATTTAAGTGAGATGAATTTAAGTTGTTGATATTATTCATGATCAGCCCTTAATGTTTGTGATGTCAAAGGCGCTTTGGTCATGCGTTTTTGTTGAGAAAAATAAATAGAGAGCTGCTTAATTTCTTCTACCGTGAGGCCTTTAGCGTGATGATGCATGACAGTGGCTTTGCGAGAACCTTCTTTAAAGCCCATCATTTTATCTACAAATTCAGCAGAATTAACGCCAGCCAATACCGCATTTGCCCCCTCATCACTCGTTGCCGCAACCGAATTGCCTTGCTCGCCATGACAGGCGGCACACGATGCCGCAAGCTGACGTATATGGGCAAAAGAAGAAGCCTCAGCCGCATTTCCACTCTGTGAAAAGCAAGCCAAGGCTGCAATTTGCAGGACTAAAAAAAATGTGTTTTTTAGCTCTTTGTTTTTAAGGCCCATCATATTGAATCTATGAGCCTTAACGCACATACGTTTAAAGTGTTTCATGATGTTTCGCAAAAAAATCAAAATATCATTCTAATGAGATTTTGATTTTTAAGTGAAACAGTATTTGAAATGATTAAAGGCTAGAAGCACTTTTCATCTTGACAACCGTCATCTTTAACACCAACAGACTCCATGACTTTAACCATCTGCGGCTGACCAATATCGCGGAAATAACGAATAAGAGAAACATCACCCTTTAATTTTAAATTAACATCCACACCCGCTTCAGCAAGATATTTAATCAATGCCACATTGCCGCTAAAAGCCGCCATATGAAAAGCTGTATTTTGACTCGCAGGATGCACATAATTTTTATCCGCACCTTTAGCAATCAAGTATTTAACAATATCTAAATGACCGTGCGAAGCTGCCATTTGCAATGGCTCCCAAGCAAAAAACTTTTGATTGACCAGGGTAGGATCTGCATCCATATACTTTTTAACAAGCTTTGTATTGCCTGCGGTAATTGCACCCGTCAAATCCAAATACTCCTCATCGGTCAGCCCAGCAAAACTATTGAGTGAAAAACTAAGTGCTACTATCGCTAAAATTGCTTTTAAAATATTCATGCTAATAATCTCCAAATTTCATAGTTAATGTTTTTAAAGTGTTTTTTAATTGCGTTACCCAACAAATTTCCTTGCATTACGAAACATCCTAATCCAAGCACCATCTTCTTCTTCACCGCTCTTCTGCCAAGTGTTTTGCACATTACGAATCACGCGCTCAGGATGTGGCATCATAATGCTAAAACGCCCATCTGTGCTTGTTAATCCAGTAACACCTTGTGGCGAGCCGTTAGGATTAGACGGGTAACTTGTCGCTGGCACTGACGCATTATCAATAAAGCGCATGGTCACCAAATTTTTCGCTAACACTGCATTGACCACAGAGCTTTCAGAAGGTTCTTTATTTGAAAATTCAGCAAACCCTTCACCATGTGCAACGGCAATAGGCATTTTGCTGCCCACCATGCCATCAAAAAATAAAGAGGGTGATGCTAGCACCTCAACCATCGCTAATCTAGCTTCAAACTGCTCAGACTTATTTTTAACAAAATGCGGCCAATGCGCCGCCCCCGGAATAATGCTTTGTAAATTACTCATCATTTGACAGCCGTTACATACGCCCAAAGCAAAGCTGTCATGCCGATTAAAAAATGCTGAAAACTCATCTCTTGCACGCGCATTAAATAAAATTGATTTAGCCCAACCCTCGCCTGCGCCCAGCACATCGCCGTAAGAAAAGCCCCCGCACGCCACAAAGCCAGCAAAACCTTTTAATGAAACCCGACCTGCAATAATATCGCTCATATGCACATCAAAAGCATCAAAACCAGCACGATCAAAAGATACCGCCATTTCAACATGGCCATTCACCCCTTGCTCACGCAAAATCGCCATTTTAGGGCGCACCCCAGTAGAAATATAAGGTGCAGCAATGTCTTGACTTGGGCTATAGCTTAACTCTGCAAATAAACCACGATTATTTTCATCTAAAATACGGTCATACTCTTGCTGCGCACAAACGGGGTTGTCGCGTAATTTTTGCATGTGATAAGTTGTTTCTGACCACAGCCGATGCAAACCCACGCGCGTTTCATTAAACACCACTTTGCCGTGCTGTTTAATCTCAATAGAATTGCCCGCCCTCACCTCACCAAGCACAGTAGCCAAGCCCTGAAACTCAATAATCACTGCATCAACGTGAGCTTCTGCCACCTGCATCACCGCACCCAGCTCTTCGTTATATAAAATGCTCACCGCATCGCCCTGCAAGCTTGAAATATCAACATTTAAACCACAATGACCTGCGAACGCCATTTCAAGTAAAGTAGTGAACAATCCGCCGTCTGACCGGTCATGGTAGGCTAAAATTTTGCCCGATTTATTGAGCTGCTGAATGCTATTAAAAAAGTGTTTTAACTGCTCGGCATCGTCCACATCGGGCGCAACATCGCCCACCGCGCCATAAGCCTGCGCCAAGCTCGACCCGCCCATGCGGTTTTTACCCGCACCTAAATCAATCAAAATTAACTTAGAGGCAATCTCTGTTTGCAATTGCGGCGTGAGCGTTTTGCGCGCATCAGGCGTTGTCGCAAAAGCCGTAACAAGCAATGAAATGGGCGATGTCACCGACTTTTTAACACCACCAGCATGGTCAGAAGGCTCATTCCACAAGGTTTTCATCGACATTGAATCTTTACCTACCGGAATACTCACGCCCAGTTGCGGGCAAAGCTCCATGCCGACAGCTTGCACCGTTGCATACAACGCGGCGTCTTCACCGCTATGTCCAGCTGGCGCCATCCAGTTCGCAGAGAGCTTTAACACGCTAATATCATCAATTAAGCAAGCGGCAATATTGGTAATCGCCTCACCAATGGCCATTCGACCAGAGGCGGGCGCACTAATCAGCGCAAGCGGTGCTTTTTCGCCAATCGCAAAAGCTTCTCCCACATAGGTTTCGTAGCCTGCAAGTGTCACAGCAACATCGGCTACGGGCACTTGCCACGGGCCGACCATCTGCTCGCGCGCCACCAAGCCAGTGACTGAACGATCGCCAATAGTAATTAAGAAGGTTTTATCAGCCACGCCTGGCAATCTTAATACACGGGCGGCGGCTTCTTTTAAGTCAATACTTTTGCTGTCAAAACGCTGCAATGGCTTCACCGCGCTTGTAACATCGCGGGTCATTTTGGGCGGCTTGCCCAGCAATACTGACATCTGCATATCGACAGGCTTGTTGTCAAAATAAGCATCTTCAACAATCAAATGACGCGCTTGCGTTGCAACACCCACAACTGCAAACGGGCAACGCTCACGTTCACAAATTGCTCTAAAGCGCGGCAAATCTTCTTGCAAAATCGCCATCACATAGCGCTCTTGTGCTTCATTACTCCACAACTCACGCGGCGACATTCCAGGCTCTTCATTATGAACATCGCGCAACTGAAAAACCGCCCCCACTCCCGCATCATTCACTAGCTCTGGAAAAGCATTTGAGATTCCACCCGCGCCAACATCATGAATACTCAAAATAGGATTAGCATCACCCAATTGCCAGCAGCGATCAATCACCTCTTGCGCTCTACGTTGCAGCTCGGGGTTGCCGCGCTGCACTGAGTCAAAGTCTAAATTTTCAACATTGCTGCCGGTATCCATACTCGACGCCGCACTACCCCCAAGACCAATTAACATAGCCGGGCCGCCAAGCTGCACCAAAGCCGCTCCTGCGGGAATGAGATTTTTTTTAGCGTGCTGCGCTGAAATGTTCCCCAAGCCCCCCGCCAGCATAATGGGCTTATGATAGCCGCGCACCTCTACCGCTCCATTTGAATCGAGCGATTGCAACTCAAAGGTGCGAAAATAACCAGCAATGTTAGGGCGACCAAACTCATTATTGTAAGCCGCGCCGCCTAAAGGGCCATCTAGCATAATACTCAAAGGAGAAGCAATACGGCTAGGGCGACCATAGTTATCAAGTTCCCACGGCTGCTCAAAATTGGGGATATTCAAATTTGAAACTGAAAAGCCCGTTAAACCCGCCTTAGGCTTAGATCCAGTACCCGTTGCGCCTTCATCACGAATTTCACCACCCGCACCTGTTGCAGCCCCCGCAAAAGGTGAAATAGCCGTTGGGTGATTATGCGTTTCCACCTTCATGAGATAGTGCATTTCCTCTTCAACAAAACGATAAGCGCCACTGTCATCAGGGTAAAAACGTTTAGTTTTTTGGCCTTGGTCTTGCCCCGACACAATAGAAGAGTTGTCTGAATAAGCTACCACGGTATTGCCTGGGTTCAGCTTGTGCGTGTTACGAATCATGCTAAACAATGAATGCTCTTGCCGCACGCCATCAATCAACCAGTCAGCATTAAAAATTTTATGGCGGCAATGCTCAGAATTGGCTTGTGCAAACATCATCAGCTCAACATCAGTGGGGTTGCGTTGAATGCTGATAAAGTGATCAAATAAATAATCCACTTCGTCTACCGACAAAGCCAAGCCCATATCACCGTTGGCTTTGATGAGCGCCGGCTTGCCACCTTGCACAATATCTACGGTATAAAATGGCTTGGGCGTGCCTGCATGATAAAGCTTGTGCGCATCTTCTAAATCAAAAAATACCGTTTCAGTCATGCGGTCATGAATAATTAGCAAAAGGTGTGCACGCTCATCTAGTGTAAGTTTTTCACCATTTTTAGTTTGCACAAAATAGGCAATGCCCCGCTCTACCCGCTGAATATGCTCCAAACCACAATGCTTAACAATGTCAGTCGCACGCGATGCCCAAGGTGAAATCGTCCCCACGCGAGGCACAACCAAAAGCAACTCGCCTTGCGGCTCGTTAAGTGTGAGCGCAGGTCCATAATGAAGAATTTGCTTTAGCGTATTGTGCTCAACATCAGTTAATGCAAGCTGCGGCGACTGATGTTGAAACCATGCAAAATGACGAAACTCAGCCGCAATATGGCGAATGTTTGCCACATTACGCGCTAGTTGAGAGTGCATCTTGTCGATACGAAACTGAGAAAGCGCGGCACTACCACGCAGACAGACCATTTGAGTGTGGGCTTTAGATTGAGTCATTAAAATTCAGCTAAAAATACAATTTTTAAAAAGCGCAATTCTAACAGATTGCCAGCCATTAGCCGCATATTGCTCACCTCAGGCACGCGCTTTTTTAAGCACCTTAAGCTTAAGCGCGCATGGTTATTTCAAAGCAGCGCCAAAGACTTTTTTCAACAACCCGCTTGCTTGCCCGACAGGGTCTTTGCGAATGGCAGCCTCTTCTTTAGAAATCATCAAATACACGCCATCTAACGCTTTTCTGGTGACATACTGATTGATATTAGCATCTTCTTTATTCACCAAACCTAATTTAGATGCTCGTTCAGCATAGGTGTTGTAAGCGTCAGCGAGCTTCACATTGGCGGTTGCTTTTTCCACCAAAGGCAAAAATTTAGCGGCCATTTGATCAGACGTGGTTTTTTTAAAGTACTGCGTTGCGGCATCTTGCGGGCCGGTTAAAATGGTTTTTGCATCGGTGAGCGTCATTTTCTTAATTGCATTTAAAAGCAGCGCACGCGCTTCTGGCACGGCGGCTTCTGCGGCACGATTCATTTTAAGCGTCAGCTCTTCAGATTGCTTACCCATGCCCAACATTTTCATGGTTTTTTGCGCTTTTTGTAAGACACTGGGTAGCGGAATTTTAACTTCTTCGTTGGCAAAAAAGCCATCTGCCGCGCCTAGCGTCCCCACCGCCTTATCAACCCCCTGCATGAGCGCCTCTTTTAAGCCGCCATCTAGTTCTTTATGAGTTAAATTGCTCACATTAAGTGCATTTGCATCAAGCGCAAACAAAACAACACTCCAAAAACAAACTAAAATCAGGCTTCGTTTTATCATTTTTAAAACTTTCATTTTTATATTGAATATCAGGCTTTATATACGACTTCACTGCTTTTGTCGCGCGTTACAAAAACCAAATTGAATGACAGCTTGAATGTAAGTAGTATTTTTAGACTTAAAGTTAAATCTGTGTCACTTTAAACGTAAAGCTCACTGAAATGGCAAGTAAAGCCGCTTAAAATAAGGCGATTTTTTAAGCGGCTTTAAGTTAACTTAAATGACCAAAATCCAGTATTTAATGATTAAAATCTAGCTAATCAAACTATTGATACGTTTTACAAAGCTGGCGGGGTCATCGAGCGTTCCACCTTCGGCTAACAAGGCTTGGTCAAACAACACAAAAGCCAAATCATCAAATACTCCATCGCCAGATGCGCTCTCAAGACGCCTAACCAATCGGTGCGTTGGGTTAACCTCCAAAATTGGTTTTGACTCAGGCGCTTTTTGTCCGGCCGCCTTTAACATACGGGCAAGATTGCCTGACAGCGCGTTTTCATCACTCACCAAACAAGCGGGTGAGTCGGTTAAACGATGCGTTACCCGCACATCTTTGACTTGCTCGCCCAATGATTTCTTGATTTTTTCAACCAGCGATTTAGCTTCTTCTTCGATTTTCTTCTGAATTTCTTTTTCGGTATCAGACTCAAGCTTACCTAAGTCCAAATCACCTTTGGCAATAGATTGCAGTTTTTTGCCCTCAAACTCGGTTAAGCTGCCCAACAACCACTCATCCACGCGGTCAAACATTAACAATACTTCAATGCCCTTTTTGCGAAAAATCTCTAAATGCGGGCTGTGTTTGGCTGCCGCAAAACTCTCGGCAGTGATGTAATAAATAGCCTCTTGCTGATCTTGCATACGGGCAATGTAGTCTTTGAGCGAAACCTCTTGCACATCCGTATCTGCCTTAGTGGAGGCAAAGCGCAATAAGCCAGCAATTTTATCTTTATTGGCATAATCTTCGGCTGGACCTTCTTTTAACACGCGGCCAAATTCAGCATAAAATTTTGTGTAATCTTCCGCTTTGTTTTCTGCCATGTCTTCTAATAAGCTTAAGACTTTTTTTACAGAGCCGGCTTTAATCGCATCAACATCACGGCTAGATTGCAAAATCTCACGCGATACATTTAATGGCAAATCTGCAGTATCAATCACGCCGCGTACAAAACGCAAATACTGCGGCATCAGCTTTTCAGCGTCTTCCATAATAAATACGCGCTTCACATACAGCTTAATGCCGTTTCGGCGATCACGGTCATATAAATCAAACGGCGCTTTACTTGGAATGTAAAGCAATGAAATATACTCTTGCTTGCCTTCTACGCGGCTGTGCGAATAAGCCAGAGAGTTTTCGACATCATGAGAAACGTACTTGTAAAACGCTTGATATTCTTCTTCGGTAATATCACTTTTGCTGCGCGCCCACAGTGCCGAAGCTTTATTCACCGTTTCATTTTCATCGGTTGCAACTTCGACGCCATCTTTCCACTCGGATTTTTTCATCACAATGGGCAGCGTAATATGGTCTGAGTATTTGCGAATAATGGTTTTGAGCCGCCAATCACTTAAAAACTCATCTTCACCTTCACGTAAATGTAATACCACCTCTGTGCCACGCGAGGCTTTTTCTATTTTTTCTAAAGTAAAGTCGCCTTCGCCTTTAGATTCCCAGCGCACCGCTTCATTCACCCCAGCACGACGGGTGCTTAATGTCACTTTATCGGCAATAATAAACGCTGAGTAAAAGCCCACGCCAAACTGACCGATTAAATTTGCATCTTTAGCCTGGTCGCCAGACAGTGCGTTAAAAAACTCTTTTGTGCCAGATTTTGCAATCGTGCCAATGTTAGCAATGACTTCTTCACGACTCATGCCAATGCCATTGTCGCTAATCGTTAATGTGCGAGAGGCTTTATCAAACGCCACGCAGATTTTCAACTCACTGTCACCCTCGTAAAGCGTGCCATTTGCAACCGCCTCAAAGCGCAACTTATCAGCCGCATCAGAGGCATTAGAAATCAGCTCGCGCAACACAATTTCTTTGTTGCTGTACAAAGAATGAATCATGAGCTGCAAGAGTTGTTTTACTTCAGCCTGAAAAGCCATAGATTGTTTTGGATGGGCTTCGCCACTCTTATTTTTTGTCGCCATAAATTGGGTTCCTTAACAAAAACAAATATATTTGACGTAATAAAATCAAGGCGCTCTATCGCGCCTCAATGTTGGATGCCAAGCCTTTTTTAGAGTCTGATTTTTTAAGCCGACGATATTCGTCTATCTATCTAAAAAAATTAAACGACAGGCACACTGGCTTTAAATGAGGGGCGTTTTAATAAAATCAACTGCAAACGCTCTAAATGAGGATAATCATCGGCTAAATTAATGACTGAAGCAAAACGTAAACCAAGATAGCTCAACATACATCCAACCGCAATATCCGCCAAACTAAAGGCATCATTGACGCACCAGTGATTTTTTCTTGTCACTTGAGCATCGCCTAACTCGTCATTAAGCGCCGCCAAGCCGCGCTTTACCTTGCCCACTTGGCGCTCAATCAAAGCCATATCTTGCTTTTCTGTTGCTTTACGTTGCTCAAGCATCACGGCAACAGCCGCATCGCAAATGCCATCGGCCAAAGCCTCCCAGCGACGCACTTTTACTTTTGCGGTTAAATCTTGTGGAATCAAGTGCGCAAGCGGTCTTCGATTATCTAAATACTCAACAATCACGCGCGAATCATACAAACTGTCTCCATCGGGTAAGACTAAAGTCGGCACTTTACCTAATGGGTTATATTGTGAAATAGGGCAATCAGGCGCGCTTAAAGTCACCTCTTCAAGCACCAAGTCAATATGCTTTTCAGCCGCCACAATGCGTACTTTTCTAGCATAAGGGCTGTTGGGAGTATATAAAAGTTTCATATGATTTTTTTGCTATTTGCTTTATGTGGGGTTAGTGAAAAAACTAAAATCACTACATTTCAATCGGGGCTGGCATTATAATGCAAACATCATCATTCAAGCACTATCATCCACACATTGCCCGCGCGCATGGTTTAGTTAATCAACATGGCTTGGGTAATGAAAAATCTTCTCAAATCAATTGGGTCACACTCACTTTCATCATGCACCCTGCTCAACTCAACACCTGAATTCAATTCAATACTTAAAAATCATGATGTTCTCTAGCCAACATTTTTCAAGCGATTCAACGGTTTTTAATCAACTGGTCGCGTCAAGCGTTAAGGCGGCATTAGAAGAAGATATGGGGAGCGGCGATCTCACGGCCTCGCTCGTGCCAGCAAAACAACAAGTGAGCGCAAAAATTATTGCACGTGAAGATGCGGTAATCTGTGGAATTGCCTGGGCAGAAGCCTGCTTTAGGCAGCTAGATAACGACGTCACAATCTCTTGGCTCGTTAAAGAAGGTGAGTATGTTACAGCCAATCAAACTTTATGCGACATCACAGGCGAGGCACGCGCATTACTTAGCGCCGAACGTTGCGCGCTTAATTTTTTACAAACACTCTCGGCCATCGCCACACACACTCGCCAATATGTAGAGGCAATTGCTGGCACAAACAGCCAGATTTTAGACACCCGAAAAACCATTCCAAATTTAAGATTTGCACAAAAATATGCTGTCACTATTGGCGGCGGCTACAACCAGCGACTCGCCTTGTATGACGGCATTTTAATTAAAGAAAATCATATTGCGGCGGCTGGCAGCATTCGCGCAGTGATAGCGCAAGCGTTTGCGCTTAATTCAGACAAAAGTATACAAATTGAAGTTGAAAGCATTTCACAACTGAACGAGGCGCTTGAAGCGGGCGCCACGAGCATTTTGTTAGATAACTTTAATACCGAACAACTCGCTGAAGCCGTCAGCGTTAAGCGGCAATCTGGCAAAAAAGCTGTTCTTGAAGCCTCTGGCGGCATCAGCCTTCACAATGTGCGTGAGGTTGCACTCACCGGGGTGGACAGAATTTCAATTGGAGCCATCACCAAAAATATACAAGCCATCGATTTATCAATGCGCATCATTACATAGCAATGAAGGCATGAGCTCACAACACGCCTCACTTGCGGCAAAAAACTCGATGTAAGCAACGTTTTCATTCTTGACCAAACAGCCCCAAACCTTTAATCTATGGGGTTAGCAAATAATAGATAAAATTTTAAGAATAAATTTAAAAAAGATTTATGGCAGACACTCAACACATCACCGGCGCAGATATTGTGATTCGTTGCCTGGAGGAAGAAAAAGTCAAATTCGTTTTTGGCTATCCAGGTGGCGCAGTCCTACATATCTATGACGCTATTTACAATCAAAACTATTTTGAGCATATTCTTGTGCGTCACGAGCAAGCCGCCGTGCACGCGGCCGACGCTTTCGCACGTGCCACAGGCGAAGTGGGTGTTGCACTGGTTACCTCTGGTCCGGGCGCAACGAATGCTATTACGGGCATTGCAACGGCGTATATGGATTCCATTCCCCTGGTTGTCATTAGTGGGCAAGTGCCGGTGCAAGCGATTGGATTGGATGCCTTTCAAGAGGTTGACATGGTGGGTGTGACTCGCCCATGCGTAAAGCATAATTTTTTGGTAAGAGATGTAAAAGATATTGCCTCTACCATGAAAAAGGCTTTCCATATTGCGAGAACTGGCCGTCCAGGCCCTGTTGTGGTCGATATTCCAAAAGACATTACTGCGCACACAGCCAAATTTATTTATCCTGAGAGCGTTGAAATGCGCTCCTATACGCCTATAACCAAGGGGCATAGCGGGCAAATTAAAAAAGCGGTTAAATTATTGCTAGATGCTAAACGCCCAATGGTTTACACGGGCGGCGGCGTGGTGTTAGGAGATGCAGCTCACGCTTTAGTAGAGCTAGTGCGCGCGCTTGGCGTGCCGGTAACAAACACATTGATGGGCTTGGGGGGCTACCCTTCTACTGATCCGCAATTTGTTGGCATGCTTGGGATGCACGGCACTTACGAAGCGAATATGGCCATGCAAGGCTGCGACGTATTATTAGCGGTGGGCGCACGCTTTGATGATCGGGTGATTGGAGATCCTAAACATTTTTTCAATAAATCTCGTACGATTATCCACATCGACATTGACCCCTCTTCTATCTCAAAACGCGTTAAGGTAGATGTGCCAATTGTAGGCGATGTAAAATCAGTATTAGCCGAAATGAATATGCTTGTTAGCGCAGAAAAGCCGCAGCCTTCAGCGGCGCTTACGGCATGGTGGGCACAAATTAACGAGTGGCGCGGCAAGCTTTGCTTAAATTACGACAAAACAAGCAGTCTCATCAAGCCACAAATGGTCATTGAAAAGCTTTGGGAGGTCACCAAAGGCGAGGCCTATGTCACCTCTGATGTGGGTCAGCACCAAATGTGGGCGGCGCAGTACTACAAGTTTGATAAGCCACGTCGCTGGATTAACTCTGGCGGACTAGGCACAATGGGCGTCGGTTTACCCTACGCAATGGGCTGTCAACTCGCCGACCCAACAGCACAAGTCGCTTGCGTCACAGGGGAAGGCAGTATTCAAATGAATATCCAAGAGCTTTCCACTTGCAAGCAATATCATTTGCCCATCAAAGTGATTTTGCTCAACAACCGCTATTTGGGCATGGTGCGGCAATGGCAAGAGTTTTTTTATGAAAATCGCTACTCACAGTCTTACATGGAAAGCTTGCCTGACTTTGTAAAACTGGCCGAATCTTATGGTCATGTGGGGATGCAAATTACGCAGCCTGGTGATGTTGAAGGCGCATTAAAAGAAGCTTTTTCCATGAAAGATCGCTTTGTATTTATGGACTTTATCACGGATCAAAAAGAGAACGTATTTCCGATGATTGCCGCAGGCAAAGGCTTAACTGAAATGATATTAGCCAGTGACATTGGCGCGGAGGAACTATAAATGCGCCATATTATTTCACTCTTAATGGAAAATGAATCTGGCGCACTGTCGCGGGTGGCGGGCTTATTCTCGGCGCGTGGTTACAACATTGAGTCACTCACTGTTGCGCCTACTGAAGACGCCACTTTATCGCGCATGACCATTGTAACCTCAGGCTCTGATGAAGTGATTGAGCAAATTATTAAGCAGCTCAATAAACTGGTTGATGTGGTCAAAGTGCTAGATTTAAACGATGGAAAATTTATCGAGCGTGAATTGATGCTCGTAAAAGTAAAAGCAACAGGTGCGTTCCGCGAAGAAATGAAACGTATGTGTGATATTTTTCGTGGTCGCATTATCGATGTGGCCGACGGAAGCTTTACGATTGAGCTTACAGGCTCGGGCAATAAATTAGATGCTTTTATTGAAAGTCTAGATAAAACGGCTATTTTAGAAACAGTGCGCACAGGTGCGTCTGGCATTGGCCGTGGCGACCGCATTTTAAAAGTTTAATAAGTAGATTTATAAAGGAAAAGACATGAAAGTTTATTATGACAAAGACGCAGACCTTAACTTAATCAAGGGCAAAAAAGTGACCATTGTTGGTTACGGCTCACAAGGTCACGCGCACGCGGCTAACCTAAAAGACAGCGGCGTTGCTGTTACCATTGGCCTACGTAAAGGCGGCAGCTCTTGGGCTAAAGCGGTTGCCGCAGGCCACAATGTGTTAGAAATTAAAGACGCAGTAAAAAATGCTGATGTGGTGATGCTGCTATTGCCAGATGAAACAATGGCACAGATTTATGCGGCTGAAGTCGATGGTAATATGAAATCAGGCGCAGCCTTGGCTTTTGCGCACGGCTTTAATGTACATTACAATCAAATCACGCCACATACCGGCATGGATGTCATTATGATTGCCCCTAAAGGTCCAGGGCACACGGTGCGTTCAGAGTACCTTAAAGGCGGTGGCGTGCCTTCGCTGATTGCGGTTTACCAAGATGCCTCAGGCAAGGCGAAAGAGATTGCGCTGTCTTACGCGGCAGCAAATGGCGGCACTAAAGGTGGCGTGATTGAAACTAACTTCCGCGAAGAAACTGAAACCGACTTATTTGGCGAGCAAGCCGTTTTGTGCGGTGGCGCTGTTGAGCTGGTAAAAGCAGGCTTTGAAACCTTGGTTGAAGCGGGCTACGCCCCTGAAATGGCTTACTTTGAATGCTTACACGAATTAAAATTGATTGTAGATTTAATGTACGAAGGCGGCATTGCCAACATGAACTACTCTATATCAAATAATGCGGAATACGGTGAATACGTCACTGGCGAGCGCGTCATTAACACGCAAGCACGTGCTGCAATGAAAGAGTGCTTAACCAACATTCAAAATGGCAGCTATGCAAAACGTTTCATTTTAGAAGGTCGCACTAATTACCCTGAAATGACGGCACGTCGGCGTTTAAATGCACAACACCCTATCGAGCAAGTAGGCGGTCAATTACGTGCGATGATGCCTTGGATTGCTAAAAATAAATTAGTCGATCAGTCTAAAAACTAATTTTTAAAAAAACCACAAAGGGCAAAGCGTTTGACCGCTTGCCCTTTTTTTATGATTAAAAGAGTCCCGCAATGAAAATGTCTGTACTTTTTCAATACTTACTCCCCAAACAAGCAATCACCGTGATTGCCGGTAAATTAGCGCATTATGCAGGCGGCAACTTAAGCACCTTGGTCATCACTTGGTTTGTAAAGCGTTATAAAGTTAATATGGAAGAGGCGGAAAACCCTGATATTGGCTCTTATAAAACTTTTAATGCGTTTTTTACGCGTCCACTTAAAATAGGCGCGCGTCCTTTGGCAAAAGCGCAGTTTATATGCCCTGTTGATGGCGCAATTAGCCAGTTTGGAAAGATTGAGAAAGGCCAAATTTTTCAAGCAAAAGGTCACGCATATGCAACCCATGCCTTAATTGGCGGCAACAAAACATTATCAGCTCAATTTGAAAATGGGCACTTCGCCTGCCTTTATTTAAGCCCAAAAGATTACCACCGCATTCATATGCCCTGTGACGGACTTTTAAAAAGTATGACTTATATCCCTGGCGCCTTGTTTTCGGTCAACCCAGTCACAGCACAAAGCGTGCCAGGCTTATTTGCAAAAAATGAGCGCGTTGTCTGCGAGTTTAGCTCTGATCAACACGGCAGTTTTATTATGGTACTAGTGGGGGCAACCATTGTGGGCAGCATGGCGACTGTGTGGCACGACGCAATCGGTGGAATTATCAACCCGCCACGCACAGGAAAAATTCAAACTTGGCATTATAAAAACCAAAATGTTTTTCTTAAACAAGGCGATGAAATGGGGAGATTTTTGCTAGGATCAACCGTGGTGATGCTGTTCGAAAAAAATACGCTTGAATTTAACGCTCACTGGCAGTCAGAGGGTACCATTAAAGTCGGTGAAATGATGGCAAACTAGTCACGCAAAGCGCTATTTGATGCTCATCATTTTTTCATGATCAAAAAAATTAACACATCAAGCCCTGCCACTTAAATTGAGTAAAAAAATTAGGGGTCATCAACCCCTAATTTTTTTTAAACAATCTACTTAAAATCGAAATGCTTAACATCCAATTTACTTAATAGCTATTTTATTTAAAAGCTATAAAAAAAATATCTAAAGTATTGATTTTAAAAGAACTTCCACCACGGCTTCTTGCTTGATTCTTTGTTGGTTTTTTGGCCAGCTATCTGGCCTAAGGCTTTGGGTCTTCTGCTACCTTTTTCAATGTTGCTAAACCGATGTCGTAAACTTCATTCACAAATTTATTTGCAGTTTCATCATCTTGACCGGCTGGAATAGGGGGATTGAGCTTATAAGTACGGTAAAAGCGACCCACCCAAGTGACTGTTGATTCGCCAGCAGCAGGTCCTGCAGTCACCGTAATGCTCGAGTTGTAATCAGCGACCGGAGCCGCTCCGCTCACAATTTCATACTTGAGTTTCATTGTTGCATCGTCAGCGCTACGAAGCTTCTCAATAATTTCTCCGCCGCTTTTTAATTTAAGCATTCTAAAAGTCGCCATTTCACCATTCTCGTCTTTCTTTTGCTCGGCTACGCTTGAAGCAACCAGTGGCAACCAAACCTGCACATTAGCAAAGTCTTTTACAACCGCCCACACTTTTGCTGGGGCAGCTTTAATCGTAACGCTTTTTTCTACTTTTTGTGGTGATGGACCGTGGGCCAAAGCCGTAAGCGGCAATAAACTTATACTAAATGCAAGTAAGGCTAAAATCTTTTTCATTGACTAATCTCCGTGCCCGCCAAATTAAGGTGGGCGTTAAAAAACGCTCTAAAAACTCATCTTACGATGAGCGCTTAACATTTAAAAAAACAACGTTAAATGATCTTCTCATTATAAATTAGAAATATCGCTTTATTCAATGAAGCGCAAACTCAATATGCGCTCAATTGCAAAACCAGACAACACTGGCAATTTAAAGCGGCTTATTTACTTAAACCCAGCGGAGTTAAAATAAATGGACCAAATGCTCGGCTTTTTGCACCTGTTTTAATTGTAGTCAATAAAGTATTGGTTTTAGCGTTAATTACGCTCACATTGTTACTCCCCCAATTGGCAACATAGACATATTGAGTGTAGGGGTCAAAATCAATGCCCTCTGGTGTGCTTCCAACGTCAATCGTAGCAACGACTTTTTGCTCTTTAATGTCAATCACCGAAACACTATCATCCTGAGTATTGCTAACATAGAGCATATCTTCATTCGGGCTAAATACCGCGCAATAGGGATGAAACCCGACTTTAATTTTCAACTGAGTACTCGTCTTGGTGTCAATCAGGCTCACGCTATTTTCTTTCACATTGACGCTTGCCAATAGTTTGCCACTACTACTCATTGAGATACCGTAAGGGTGTTTGCCTACAGCTACTCTTTTTTTAACGCTGAAAGAAGAAGTGTCTATGACAGCAATATCGTTGCTGTCACGGTTTGCAACGTAAAGCCACTTTCCGTTGGGATGAACAACCAAGCCAGCAGGAGCCTCTCCTACGCTCGTTTCGCGCGTTTGATGCTGTTGATTAGTGCTTATCGCCAAGAGCTGATTATCAAACCAATTGGCCACATAAAGCGTTTTATTGTCTGGCGAAAGCGCAAGACCTACCGGCGAGCCTTTGACTTTCATGGTGTCGATCACCGTGTTACTTTGCGCATCAATGACCGAAATATCCTGACTGTCAACATTAGACACGTAAACACGTTGCAACTTGGCTGAAACAACCACTCCAACAGGAGACTTGCCAACAACGATTGTTTTTATAAGCCGCCCTAGCGAAGGGTCAATCACTGACACGGTATTGTCGCCCTGATTAGTCACGTAAGCCAAGTGCTTGTTTTGCATAGACTCTTCTGCAAAAACATCGGAGCTACTTAACGCGAGCAGCAGAATCAGCTGAATTATTTTTCTTTTATTATGCATAAGTCATTATTTTACATATGAATGCCTGCTTTCAATAAAGTTAAAAATATGAAAAAATTACAACAAATACTTTAGGCAGTAAAACTTATGTTAGATCGAAACGGGTTTCGCCCGAATGTTGGCATTATTTTATGTAATGCTCACAATCAGGTTTTTTGGGGCAAGCGTATTCGCGAGCACGCTTGGCAGTTTCCGCAAGGCGGCATCAATCAGGGCGAAAGTCCTGAGCAAGCGATGTATCGAGAACTTATGGAAGAGGTTGGCTTAAAGCCAGAGCACGTACAAATACTTGGCCGAACCAAAGACTGGTTGCGCTATGAAGTGCCCTCAACTTGGATAAAACGTGAGTATCGCGGAAGCTACAAGGGTCAAAAGCAAATTTGGTACTTATTGCGTATGATTGGTCGTGACAGTGATGTTTCTTTACGCGCAAGCGAACAACCCGAGTTTGATGCTTGGCGCTGGAGCGAATACTGGGTGCCGCTTGAAGAGGTCATTGAGTTTAAACGCGGCGTGTATGAGTCTGCGCTCAATGAATTGGCACAACATTTGAAATTCAAAAGATAAAGTCACCTCTTAAGTTAAGGCAACAAAATTAACTTGCCTGGCTCAATAACTTAAAGCCTGCGGCAGATAGAATCTTTTACTAAAATCCCCTTAGCGCAAACCCGCCAATTAAATAGATAACCAAATAAATCAATAATCAAATCAATGAATAACCAAGCGCCACTAGAAATCGTCTCAGGGATAAATGCCTCTCAAGTCAATGCCAGCATCATTTTTTTGCATGGCTTAGGTGCTAATGGCTACGACTTTGAGCCTATTGTACAAAAATTAAATTTACCTCACATACGCTTTATTTTGCCCCATGCCCCCAATATGCCCATCACGCGTCATGGCGCTCATATCATGCCGGCTTGGTATGACTTATATGGGCAAACAGGTCATAGCCAAGAAGATGAGGACGGAATAAAAAATAGTCAGCATCATGTAAACGCATTGATTCAAAAAGAATTAGACCGTGGCGTGGCTGCAG
Organism: Methylotenera sp.; assembly: GCA_031538905.1. Lineage (GTDB taxonomy): Bacteria > Pseudomonadota > Gammaproteobacteria > Burkholderiales > Methylophilaceae > Methylotenera. Next base: position 52,812 of record JAVKLV010000017.1, read on the forward strand.
AACGTATTTTAATTGCTGGATTTTCTCAAGGCGGGGCGGTGGCACTTTACGCAGCCTTGCGCCACAAGCAAAAATTAGCGGGAGTCATTGCGCTTTCAACTTACTTAGTCAGCAAAGAAAAATTGAGCACTGAAGCGCATATCGCAAATGCTCAAATACCTATTTTCATGGCACATGGCGTTTTTGATGACGTGATTCCCCTAGCAATGTGCAAGAACGCTCTACACATTTTGCAAAGCCAGCATTACTGCGTCGAGCTACATGAGTATCCTATAAAACACTCGGTTTGCATCGAAGAAATTGATGATATGCGCGCATTTATAACGCGCGTTTTGCCTTAGAGTTTGTTGCAAGATTTGGTAGAATAGCGGCTCAAGTCAATTAAACCTCACCATGACCCAATCTAAAACAAAAGCAACACCCCCAAACAAGCAAGACCAGCCAAAAAGCTTTGAGCTTGCCTACGAAGAGTTAGAGTCTATCGTCACACGCATGGAGTCTAGCCACATGACACTAGAGAACTCTTTGGTGGCTTTTGAGCGGGGCAATTATTTATTGCAATTTTGTCAAAAGTCATTAGCCGATGTCGAACAAAAGGTTGAAATTTTAAATGAACGTAAGCAGCTGATACCATTTGATTCTGAAGGTGAGTAGCGTGCATTTATCAGAGACAACTTCTCATGATTTTTTAGATTGGATGACAGCTAAACAAGCGCGCATTGAAAAATTGATGAGCAATACGCTGCCTTCAGAAAGCTTAACCCCTCAAAAACTGCATGGTGCTATGCGTTACAGCGCTTTAAACGGCGGAAAGCGCGTGCGTGCACTACTTTGTTATGCCGCGGCCGAACTTTGTGAATTAGACATCAACATTGCAGATGCTGCTGCCTGCGCAGTAGAACTCATCCACGCCTACTCACTCGTGCATGACGATATGCCATGTATGGATGATGATGATTTACGTCGTGGCAAGCCAAGCTGTCACAAACAATATGATGAGGCCACCGCCCTACTGGTAGGAGACGCATTGCAAAGCTTGGCTTTTGAGGTGCTTTCCAAGCCTTTATTAGCGGCTGATTCCCGTCAGCAACTTAATATGCTTCATATACTCGCTACCGCTGCTGGCTCAAGCGGCATGGCAGGTGGGCAAGCCATCGATTTAGATTCGGTAGGAGTACCGCTCACTCAAGCTGAGCTTGAAATGATGCATCGCTTAAAAACTGGCGCACTCATTCAGGCGAGCATTCTTTTAGGCGCGGCAAGTGGCTCACAGGGGCAGATTAAAGCGCTGAATGTGTATGCCGCAAAAGTGGGTCTTGCGTTTCAAGTGATTGACGATATTTTAGACGTAGAAGCTGACGTGGCTATTTTAGGAAAAACCACAGGCAAAGATATTAAAAATAATAAACCTACTTATGTTTCTTTATTGGGATTAGCACCCGCAAAAGCACTGGCTCAAACACTCTATCACGATGCAGTCAATGCCTTAGCACCTTTTTATGAAGATGCGGCAAGACTGCGCGACTTGGCTCAACTGATTACCAAGCGCGGCTTTTAACATTTTTTAACTGTTGAGCACCCTCATCAATATACGGCATTTTAATTTGTGACTTCATTACTCAATAGCATAGATTACCCACAACAACTGCGTCAACTCGAGCGCAAACAACTCACCCAGCTTGCCGATGAGTTGCGCGCATTTTTGGTAGAGAGTGTTGCAAAAACAGGGGGGCATTTAGCTTCAAATTTAGGAGTTGTGGAGCTTACGATTGCACTACATTATGTATTTAACACGCCAGATGACAGGCTGGTTTGGGATGTGGGTCATCAAACGTATCCGCACAAAATTCTCACTGGTCGCCGCGATCAAATGCGTCATTTACGTAAGCCGCAAGGTATCGCCGGATTTCCTCGTCGCACAGAAAGTGAATATGATACTTTTGGAACAGGGCATTCTAGCACTTCAATTTCAGCGGCACTTGGCATGGCCGTTGCCGCACAAAAATTAGCGCTAGAAAGACGAACTGTCGCGATTATTGGCGACGGAGCAATGACTGCAGGCATGGCGTTTGAAGCACTCAATAATGCAGGCAGCATAGATGCAAATCTACTCGTTGTATTAAATGACAACGATATGAGCATTTCAAACAATGTAGGCGCATTAAATAACTATCTCACGAAGCTACTGTCTAGCCGCTTTTATAACAAAGTGCGTGCCTCCGGTAAAAAAGTGCTTTCTTCTATACCGCCAATGATGGAATTTGCCAAACGCGCCGAAGAGCACGTAAAAGGCATGGTGATGCCTGGCACACTATTTGAAGAATTTGGTTTTAACTATATTGGCCCGATTGATGGGCATGACATAGAAGGGCTTATTGATACTTTAAATAATATCAAACAGTTAAAAGGTCCGCAGTTTTTACATATCGTCACTCAGAAAGGCAAGGGCTTTGCCCCGGCTGAATACAATCCCAATAAATTTCATGGGGTAGCAGAATTTGACCCGATCAATGGTCATGCAGTGACAAAAAATACAAAAAAAACTTACACTCAAGTCTTTGGTGAGTGGCTTGTGGAGATGGCAGCGCTAGACAATAAGCTCATAGGCATCACGCCCGCCATGTGCGATGGCTCTGGGCTCAATGCTTTTGCTGAACAATATCCCGATCGCTATTTTGATGTAGGCATTGCAGAGCAACACGCGCTAACCTTTTCGGCTGGCTTGGCTTGTGATGGATTTAAACCAGTAGTTGCCATTTACAGCACATTCTTGCAGCGCGCCTACGACCAGTTAATTCATGATATTGCTTTACAAAACTTACCGGTATTACTCGCGATTGACCGCGCAGGCTTGGTGGGTGCAGACGGTCCAACCCATGCAGGCAGCTTTGATTTAAGCTTTTTACGATGTATTCCAAACATTGTCATTATGACCCCGAGCGATGAAAATGAATGCAGGCAAATGCTTTATACGGGCTTTCAACACCCGGGCTTAGCGGCAGTACGCTACCCACGTGGCAGTGGCGCTGGCGTTGCAATTGAAAATAAAATGCAATTGATTGAAATCGGCACCGCAGAAATTAAACGAAGCATGACAGATCATCATGTTGATGAAAATAATCCTCATCATAAAATTGCAATTTTAAGCTTTGGCAGTATGCTTAATGCTTGCCTACAAGCGGGCGAATCACTCAATGCCACCGTGGTGAATATGCGCTTTGTAAAGCCAATTGATCAGTCTCTGCTTAAAAAACTGGTGAGTGATCACACGCTCATCGTGACCGTAGAAGAAAATGCGATTATGGGAGGCGCAGGCTCCGCCGTATTAGAAGCACTGCAGACAATACAATCAAATAAAACACCAATCAAAACTTTATGCCTAGGCTTGCCAGATCAGTTTATTGAGCATGGCATTCACGAAACAATGCTTGCAGAATGCGGTCTGGATGCCAAAGGCATCTGCGCCTCAATTGCGAAACAAATAACCTAGTGATATATTCAACTATTAGCCATAAAAAACATAAACTGAGCCCTCACCACACTGGAAATAAAATGAATCAAGCACCAAAAAATCCCATTGAAGACGTTCAAAATACTGTAGATACAAGACATATCGCGATTGATAAGGTAGGCATTAAAGCGATTCGTCACCCCGTTATAGTGAAAGACAAATCGAGCGGCAATCAACACACGGTCGCCCTCTTTAATATGTACGTACACTTGCCGCAACAGTTTAAGGGCACGCATATGTCTCGTTTTGTTGAAATCCTCAACATGAATGAACACGCCATTTCAGTAGAGTCATTTGAAACCATTTTACGTGAAATGGTCAGTCGCTTAGAAGCAGAATCTGGCTACGTTGAAATGACTTTTCCGTACTTTGTAAACAAAGCGGCACCTATTTCCGGGGTTAAAAGCTTGCTCGATTACGAGGTAACTTTTATTGGAAAAATAAATCAAGGCAAGTTTGAGATTACGGTTAAAGTTTTAGTGCCCGTCACCAGTTTATGCCCATGTAGTAAAAAAATATCTGATTATGGTGCACACAACCAACGCTCTCACGTGACAGTCACCGCGCTGATTAATGACTTTATTTGGATTGAAGACATCATTGACTTGGTCGAAAAACAAGCATCTTGTGAGCTTTATGGCTTACTAAAACGACCAGATGAAAAATTTGTTACTGAGCGCGCTTATGACAATCCTAAGTTTGTTGAAGACATGGTGCGAGATGTTGCAGCTCAACTTAGTAAAGAAAAAAGAATTGTTGCATATATTGTAGAAAGTGAAAATTTTGAATCTATTCACAACCACTCCGCCTACGCACTGATTGAGCACGACAAGCGTCAGAGTGAGCGTTAGGGTTCACACTGACTTCAGATTTCATCGGACATTTTCTGAGCACAAGCTAAACAACCTCCTTGCGGAGGTTGTTTAGCATCAACAA
>JAVKLV010000018.1:0-38567 GCA_031538905.1 Methylotenera sp.
CGCCAATCAAATCTGCTGCACATCTAGCCGTTGTGCCAGCAACAAAATGTTCAATTAACCTCGACTGCTTAGCTGAATTTAATCTGCTCTTTCTCATGACGTCCTTATAACATTTTATGTGTTATCTAGGACAGCCCCTTTATTTTTTCAATGCTTAAGGTGCTATTTCAAGCCGCAAAAGTTGATAAATTGCAAGTCTTGTCGCTCTCACCTTGCCCGCATTCGTCGCTTGCAGTATTGCGCAGTCCGGCTCTTGTAAATGTTTACAATTATTAAATCTACATCGGCCTAAATAGGGCCTAAATTCAACGAAAGCATACTCAAGCTCATTTGCTTGAATATGATACAAACCAAATTCCTGAAGCCCCGGCGAGTCAATGAGCTGGCTAGTTTCATCTAAGTGATACAAATGCGCGGCAGTGGTGGTGTGCTTTCCGCTATCAAGTACCTCACTCATTTCGCGTGTCTTTACAGACTCGTTGGGCAACAAGGCATTGACGATAGTTGACTTACCCATGCCAGACTGACCCACAAGAATACTTGTTTCACCTTGCAAATAAGGTCTAAGTGCTGAAATATTTTGTCTAGCCGAAAGAAAGAGTACCCGATAACCCAAATCAGCATAAAGCGCTAAAGTTTTTTTTGCATCACCATGCTCTGCCAAATCGCATTTATTTAATACGATGAGAATCTTGATATGAGCAGCTTCTGCAGCAACAATGCAGCGATTGAGCAAGGCCTCGTAAAAGCTAGGCTGCGTGGCTAATACAATCACAATCTGCGTGACATTAGCGGCAAGCATCTTGCTTTTAAAAGCGCTGCTGCGAAAAAGTAAAGATTGACGAGGCAAAGTTGATTCAACCACCCCTTCATGCTTATCTGTAAGCTTTAGGGTGACTATATCACCACAGGCTAAATCAGTTTTTTTTGCCCGAGTAACGCAACTAACACGCATTTTATCGGGCAACTCAACCTGAAAGCGCTTACCATAAGCTGCAACAACTCTGCCTTGTAAAGGCCTAGTATCATCGCGTTGTAGACTGGCAGGCTTTTTCAAATGAAGCCATGCGCTTTCAAAAGCTTGAGTTTAAACATTGAGCGACTTTCAACACTTAGTTACCCATACCAATCAATACACCTCAAAGTGCGGGGCTAACATAAGCCTCTAATTTGGAAATTCTAATGCTCGCAGGTGGGTGTGAGTCATAAAAAGCCGAATGCAAAGGATCTGGCGTCAGTGTAGAGGCGTTATCTCGATAAAGCTTTACTAATGCCCTCACTAAATCTTTTGCATTTGCATGGTTTGCCGCATAACTATCTGCTTCAAATTCATTTTTGCGCGAATAGTTTGCCATCACTGGGCGCAGAAAAAACAATAGCGTTGGCGACACCAGCAAAAACAAAATTAAGGCCATATAACTACTTGTTTGCGTCACACCCAAACCTAAATAAAACCAAGGCTGGTTAATCAGCCAGCCTAACAAAGCCAAGCCTAAAAAGCTCATTAAAAATAATATCACCATACGTTTAATCACATGATGCCGCTTAAAGTGCCCAAGCTCATGCGCCAATACAGCCTCAATCTCGTCCACATTAAGTCTTTCAAGCAAAGTATCAAAAAACACCACACGCTTTGAAGCGCCAAAGCCAGTAAAATAGGCGTTACCATGACTACTGCGTGAAGAGCCATCCATCACAAATAAGCCCTGCGACCTAAATCCGCATTTTTTAAGTAACACTTCAATCCTCTGCTTTAACTGCTCATCTTGCAGCGGCAAAAAATGATTAAAAAGCGGAGCAATAAAGCTAGGGTAAGCGACCAACATTAAAATGTTAAAGGCGCTCCAAATAATCCATAAATATAACCACCAGTATTGCCCTGCACTTTGCATTAGCCATAAGGCCACAAATAACAATGGCGCTCCTAATGCAAGCCCGACAATACTGTGTTTAATCAGGTCACTCAAAAAAATTGCAGGCGTCATTTTGTTAAAGCCAAATTTTTCATCTATAACAAAAGTTTTGTAATACTCAAATGGCACGTCTACTAAGCTACTCACAAAAATCGCACTAAAAATAACCATTGCCCCACAAACTATTTCTTGGGCAGGCGCCAAGTTGCGCCAAGCATCATCTATCAACTGCAACCCTCCACCCACTGTTAAAATAATCAGCAATAAGGTCTGTACGATAGATTCTGTTAGCCCCAATTGGGTTTTAGCCGCTGAATAATCCGCCGCTTTTTGGTGCTCCTCTAAAGTAATATTTTCTTTAAACGCCGCAGGTACAAGGTCTCGATGAGATTGCACATGAGCAATATGCCTGCGCGCAAGCCATATTTTTACAACTACTGCCGCGCTAAGCAACGTTAAAAAAACAAAAGACAGTGCCACAGGCGAAGATGATGTAGATAACATAATGTTTTAAAGCTCTAATTGATAATTTAACAAATGAATGAAGTAATATAGTGACATTGTGAAGCATTTTATTGATGATAGTTCATTGAGCTTATTTATTTATTGAAATTTAATGGAAATGATGAGGGCAGAAATGAGCAACAACCAAAACAATTTAATTTGGCTCGACATGGAGATGAGTGGCTTATTGCCAGATTCAGATCGCATTTTAGAGCTCGCAGCCGTGGTGACCGACGCTGATTTGAACGTGCTAGGCGAGTCTCCTGTTTTGGTTATTCATCAAAGCAATGCGGTTTTAGATGGCATGGATGCTTGGAACAAGGGCACCCACGGACGTTCTGGATTGATAGCTAAAGTACAAGCATCTTCACTCACTGAAGATGAGGCAACATTACAAATGCTCGCTTTTCTTAAGCAGTATGTGCCAGCGGGGAAGTCACCCATGTGCGGCAACTCTATCTGTCAAGACCGTCGATTTATGGCGCGCTATATGCCAAATTTAGAAAGCTACTTTCACTACCGCAACCTCGACGTGAGTGTTTTTAAAGAGCTTGCACGGCGCTGGAAACCTGAAATTTACTCGGGATTTAAAAAAGCAAGCAAACACGAAGCCTTGTCTGATATTTACGACTCCATTAACGAGCTTAAGTACTATCGCGAACATTTTATTATCAAATAAGCTCGTTAAATGAAGGATCCTGTAAATAATTTTGTGTAAACGTCGTATGTTGCAGGCATCTGCTATTTTTAAGAAATAGGTAAAAATGATTTTGGCACAAAATTACTTAACAGATACAAGTAAAAAAAGCCCTACAAGCTATTAACTTATAAGGCTTTTTACTATTTGGCGGAGCGGACGGGACTCGAACCCGCGACCCCCTGCGTGACAGGCAGGTATTCTAACCAACTGAACTACCACTCCAAAGACATCAACGTTTTATTACTCAACGAGCGCTTGAGCAATAAAACGTTTTTAAACTCAAATGTAACTCAATTTACTCATTGTTTACTGCCAAAAATAACGATGAAAAAATTTTTGCGCAGAATTTTGGTGGGTGCTAACGGGGTCGAACCGCTGACATTCGCCTTGTAAGGGCGACGCTCTACCAACTGAGCTAAGCACCCCGCCTTAACAACGAGACCATCACTTTACAGCATTTTTTAATGCTTTACCAGCTCTAAATTTTGGAGAATTTGCCGCTTTAATTTGAATAAGCTCACCAGTACTTGGGTTACGCCCTTGACGTGCCGCTCGCTTACCAACATAAAATGTCCCAAAACCTAGCAAGGTAACTAAATCACCTTGTTTTAAGGCTTTATTAACTGAGTCTGCAATTGCATCTATAACACGACCTGCTGACGCCTTAGAAAGCCCCGTGGTAATCGCAACACTGCTAATCAATTCCGATTTGTTCAAAAGTCATCCCCTATAACAAACTTAAACATTAACAACATGGCGCTTTAATTTAAAGATAAGCAAGCTAATACTCATTCACCTCACCAAAAATGACATCATAATTAGTGCTTTACACCCTCAGTCAAAGAGGTTTTATTCTCACGTATTTCAACCGCTTGCGTTTTTTGAGCGACAATTTCATCAACCCCAACCGTATCAGGCAACGGAACGGGCTGAGAAATTAAAGATAAAGCTAATACCTCATCAATCCATTTTACAGGATGAATTTCTAAGTGACGCTTAATGTTATCTGGAATATCCGCCAAGTCTTTAACATTTTGACTGGGGATAAGCACCGTTTTAAGCCCGCCCCTATGAGCCGCTAAAAGCTTTTCTTTTAAGCCACCGATAGGCAAAACTTCTCCTCGCAATGTGACTTCGCCCGTCATTGCCACATCTGACCGCACAGGAATGCCCGTTAAAATTGAAACTAAAGCGGTTGTAATTGCAATGCCCGCACTTGGTCCATCTTTAGGCGTAGCCCCTTCTGGAAAATGAATATGAATGTCATTTTTTTCATAAAAATCAGACGCAATTCCCAATGCACTCGCCCGACTACGTACAACGCTCATAGCCGCTTGTGTTGACTCTTTCATCACCTCACCAAGCTTACCCGTAGTAGTGGTTTTACCTTTACCAGGCAACAGCACAGCTTCAATGGTTAATAATTCACCCCCAACTGAAGTCCAAGCCAAGCCCGTGACTTGCCCTACCTGACTTTCTTTAGCCGCCACGCCAAAATCGTAACGCTGAACACCTAAGTATTTTTCTAAGTTTTTAGGAGTTACAGATATTTTTTTAGGCGCTTTTGCCCCGTCTTTTGCTTTCAGCGTGAGCAATTCTTTTACAATTTTACGACAGACTTTTGCTATTTCTTGCTCAAGCCTACGCACTCCAGCCTCGCGAGAGTAATAACGAATAATATCCCGCACAGCGGCTTCTGAAACACTTGCCTCGTGCTCTTTTAAGCCGTGAGATTTCAATTGCTTAGGCAGCAAATAGCGCATTGCGATGTTGACTTTTTCATCTTCGGTATAGCCAGAAAGGTGAATAATCTCCATGCGGTCTAACAATGCAGCCGGTATATTCATAGAGTTTGCTGTCGCTAAAAACATCACGTCAGACAAGTCATATTCAACCTCAACGTAATGATCAGCAAAGGTATGATTTTGCTCTGGATCTAGTACTTCAAGCAATGCTGAAGATGGGTCGCCACGCATATCCTGCCCCATTTTATCAATCTCATCGAGCAAGAATAAGGGATTTTTAACGCCCACTTTACTCATACTTTGCAAGAGCTTGCCTGGCATTGAGCCAATATACGTTCTCCTGTGCCCACGAATTTCAGATTCGTCACGCACACCACCCAGCGCCATTCTTACAAATTTACGGTTGACTGCTTTAGCAATACTCTGACCCAACGAAGTTTTACCCACGCCAGGCGGCCCAACTAAACATAAAATAGGCGCTTTGATTTTATCCACACGTTGCTGCACTGCGAGATATTCAACAATTCGCTCTTTGACTTTATCTAAACCATAATGATCATCATCTAAAATCTTCTCCGCACCCAGTAAATCTTTACTGATTTTTGTCTTTTTTCTCCAAGGAAGATTGATCAAAATATCAATATAGTTGCGCACAACCGATGCTTCAGCCGACATTGGCGACATCAACTTAAGCTTTTTAAGCTCACCAGCAACTTTGGCTGCGGCTTCTTTTGGCATACGCGCTTCTTCTATGCGCTTTTCAAGCTCTTCTATTTCAGAATTTTCATCTTGCTCACCTAATTCTTTTTGAATCGCTTTGACTTGCTCATTTAAGTAATACTCACGCTGAGTTTTTTCCATTTGACGCTTTACACGCCCGCGAATGCGCTTCTCAACCTGAAGAATATCAATCTCACCTTCCATCAGGCGCAACAAATGCTCCAAACGCTCAGACACGCTGAACATCTCTAAAATCTTTTGTTTTTCATCTAATTTTAACGTTAAATGTGCGGCAATTGTGTCTGCCAAGCGCCCTGCTTCATCAATTGCAGCAAGAGAAGTGAGTATTTCTGGAGGGATTTTTTTATTGAGCTTAACATACTGATCAAACTGAGAAAAAACACTGCGCATCAAAGCTTTAATCTCAGCATCATTAATAGGCTCATCAATAAGATCCGCATGAGCCGCAAAGCACTCTTCGGTTTCAACAAAGCCTGAAATTTTAGCGCGCTGCACACCTTCTACCAAAACCTTCACCGTGCCATCAGGCAGCTTCAGCATTTGCAATACTGTTGCAATCGTACCAACCTCATATAAGTCGCTCGCATCTAGCTCATCTTTATTGGCAGATTTCTGTGCAACCAAAAAAATCTGCTTATTCGCCTCAGAAGCCATTTCAAGGGCGTTAACAGACTTAGTGCGCCCAACAAAAAGCGGAATAACCAAGTGTGGGTAAACAACCACATCACGCAAAGGAAGCACCGGAAGCAACCCACTATCTGGTGAGTATTTTGATAATAATTTTGTCATGGAGACCTTTAAAATTAAGCTGATAATTAAGCAACAATGCCTACATCATAATGTGGGATTTGAATAAGATAATTCAAGCCCTTTTTAAGATTTTTAAAGCTTCCACCAAAAACTAAACGTAAATAATAAAAATTATCCAGTCGCTTTTTCTGCGGGCGTATCTTCATAAATCAAAATTGCCGGCGTGTCGCCACGTATCACACCGTCATCAATAACCACTTTAGTCAAGTTTTCTAACGATGGAAGCTCATACATAATATCGAGCAAAGAATGCTCTAAAATAGACCGCAAACCCCGTGCGCCAGTTTTTCGCTCAAGCGCTTTTTTAGCCACCAACAATAATGCAGATTCTCTAAACTCCAGCTCTACATTTTCCATTTTAAAAAGCTTGATGTATTGCTTGGTGAGTGCGTTTTTAGGTGCTGTTAAAATAGTCATTAGCGCAGCTTCATCTAAAGACTCTAAGGTTGCAACCACTGGCAAGCGACCAATAAACTCTGGAATCAAACCAAATTTAATTAAATCCTCTGGCTCAACATCTCGTAACACCTCGCCAACCTGGGTGTTATCAACCTTGCTTTTCACTTCCGCACCAAAACCAATGCCGCCCTTTTCTGAACGCAAGCGAATTACTTTTTCCAGACCATCAAACGCACCACCACAAATAAATAATATATTGGTAGTATCAAGCTGAACAAACTCTTGATTAGGATGCTTACGCCCTCCTTGCGGAGGAATTGAAGCGACCGTACCCTCAATCAGCTTGAGCAAAGCCTGCTGAACACCCTCACCCGAAACATCTCGCGTAATAGAAGCGTTTTCTGATTTACGTGAAATTTTATCAACCTCATCGATATAGACGATACCGCGTTTTGCTTTTTCAATATCGTAATCACATTTTTGCAATAATTTTTGCATAATGTTTTCAACGTCTTCACCCACATAGCCTGCTTCGGTTAACGTGGTTGCGTCAGCCATCACAAAAGGCACATCTAGCAACCTTGCCAAAGTTTGCGCTAGCAGCGTTTTTCCAGAGCCTGTCGGACCAATCAGCAAAATGTTGCTTTTTGAAATCTCAACTTCGTCTTTTTGACCGCCATCGGACAAGTTGTTGTGATCCAAACGCTTGTAATGGTTATAAACAGCCACCGCCAGGTTCTTTTTAGCATGCGTTTGACCAATGACATATTGATCTAAAATTTTACAAATCTCTTGCGGAGTAGGCAGGACATCATCCGCTGATTTTAAGCCTTCTGTATTTTTAACCTCTTCACGAATAATATCGTTGCATAAATCAACGCATTCATTACAAACAAACACAGAAGGTCCGGCAATAAGCTTTTTAACTTCATGCTGACTTTTTCCACAAAAAGAACAATATAGCAGCTTATCGCTATCGGCTTTATTTGCCATTTTTAATTCCTAATTTTAATGTCTACTTTAATTTTTAAGTTAAACGATGCGTTAATGACTGAATGACGATCAGCATTAAACAAAAGCTGAAAGGAGCAAATTTACAGCCCCTTATGCTGCGGTAGCGCGATTTTCAATGACCTTGTCAATCAAGCCGTATTCGGCAGACTGCGCAGCACTCATAAAGTGATCACGCTCGGTATCACGATCAATTTCCTCAGCTGTTTTACCTGTATGGTGTGCCAAAATATCGTTTAGTTTTGCACGTAAATATAAAATTTCTTTTGCATGAATTTCAATATCCGTAGACTGCCCTTGAAAGCCGCCTGAAGGCTGATGAATCATCACGCGCGAGTTAGGTAAACTAAAGCGCTTGCCCTTTGCACCAGCTGCAAGTAAAAACGCGCCCATGCTTGCAGCTTGACCAATGCACAAGGTACTTACATCTGGCTTAATAAACTGCATCGTATCGTAAATTGACATTCCAGCAGTCACAGAGCCTCCTGGAGAGTTAATGTACAAAGAAATATCTTTATCGGGATTTTCTGCTTCTAAAAACAGTAACTGAGCCACCACAAGGTTAGCCGACATATCATTCACCGGCCCTACAAGAAATATCACGCGCTCTTTGAGTAAACGCGAGTAAATATCATAGGAACGCTCGCCACGACCACTTTGCTCAACCACCATAGGAATGTAACCTAACCCCTGAGGAGCAAGAGCCAACGGCGCTTCTGAATGCTGCATGGTCTTTATATTAAAGTCAGACATTTAAGCACTTCCCATTAAGTCATCAAATTTTATTTTTTTGTCGCTAACCTTAGCTTTGGATAATACATAAGCCACTGCATTTTCTTCGGTAGCTAAAGCGGCAGGCTCATCAAGGCGCTTAGGGTCAGCATAATACCAAGTCACCACATCAGCTGGGCGCTCAAAGCTTTGCGAAAACACATCGACCATTGCCCGCACCTGGTCAGCATTAGCGTGCAAGCCGTTTTTATTGATTAACTCACTTAATATCAAGCGCAATTTTGTACTGCGTTTTGCCTGATCTTCAAACATTGCCGGCTCTATTTTAATTGCACTTAAATCTGCGCCACGCTGCTTTAAGTTTTGCGCCGTTGTTTCCATCATGCGATTGATTTCAGAGCCTAACAATACGCGAGGAATTTCAAAGTCTGTACTGTCTACTAAAGCCTGAAACACCTGATCTTTAAGCTTAGCGCCAACACGTTTTGCTACTTCTTGCTTTAAGCTTTCAGTAATTTCGGCTTTCATTTTATCCACGTCGCCATCTTCAACACCCAGACTTTTTGCAAATTCAGCATTTAACTCTGGAAGCTTTGGCTCTGAAACGCTGATATAAACAACATCATAAGTCACTGTTTTTCCGGCCAACTGAGCAGGCACATGATCAGCAGGATATGAAACAGAGAACTGTTTAGACGCCCCCGCTTTGCCACCAACCAAGCCTTCATCAAACGACACTACACGCCCCGCCTCGCCCAGCACTAAATCAATGCCTTTATCACCCGTCGACTCAACCTCTTTACCGTCAATTGAAGCCGTTAGCGTAATGTTAACGCGGTCGCCTTTTTTTGCCGCGCGCTTTACAGGCACAAAACTCACACGCTGCTTCACCAGCACATCTAATGTTTTTTTAACATCAGCATCACCAAGCTCAATGAGAGGACGCTCAATTTTTATTTTTGAAAGATCGCCCAAGTTCACCTCAGGAAAAACCTCAAAAGTAGCGGTGTAATCTAAAGTTTTAGAAGCCGCACTAAAAGGCTGATGCTCAATGTTAGGGTAACCTGCGACACGCAACTTGGCCTCGTCCACAGCATCACCAAAACTTTTTTCAACCGCACCTGAATAAACCTCATCACGCACCTGATTTCCGTAATGCTGGTTGACTAAACCCATCGGCGCTTTGCCAGGCCTAAAACCAGCAAATTTTGCAGTGCGGCCCATGTGAGCCAAACGCTGATGAATTTGTGCCTGAAGCGGTTCAAGTGGAACTGAAATTGTAATGCGCCGTTCTAGTGTGCTAATAATTTCAACATTTAATGCCATGCGATGAATTCCTAAAGTAAAAAACTCTAAAGTATAAGCTTGCTATACAACGCAACCGCAGCCACGAATGCAAGCTAAAATACGCTCAATATAAGCAACAAACTATAGCATATATGCCTTGTGTACACAAACCAGTGCATCATCTGCTCACACCTTTTGCCAAGGCCTCGCCTGCTTTTTTTATTCATTGACAACGCAGATTGCCTATCAATTAAAGCTGACAAATACGCATTGCCAACAAACAAGAAACCGTTAAATCAGCACTTGTGCCAGGGTTCACGCCACGGTTTTTAAGCGAAATATCCCAAGCGATCAGGTGCTTTTGTACTAATTTTGGATTTTCAGCCTGCCAAAATAAATTGTTGATATCTACCGCTTCGCGCATCACTTGCCTGGCAACTGTTACACCATGCTTTCGAATAATATGACTGTCTAAATAATGCGCTAAAAAGCTTAAATAAAGTGCCGTAGTCGCCCAGGCTTGATGTTGACGACTGTTATTTGCAAGCGCACGCCAGTGCGTCATAGCTTTTTCGTATTGCATCACACCAAACTCTAAAATATCTGAAAAAGCATTGGTGTACTGCAGTGCGATGTAATCTTCTTTTGGCGCGCAAGACATCATGTCTAACAAAGTCACATTGACCGACTGGTTTACATCATGTGCACGAGCCACCCCTAGCCCGGCCGGATTTGCCAGCACAATCGCCTGCGCTGTCAGCTGCGCATCTTCTATGGTGAGCGCCTTTAAAGTAAAAGCTAAACTTTGCTGATAACTTTGATGCGTAGACTCCAGCTCCTGATTGCGATGTATTGCGGCATGAATAAGCGGCGCACATAGCAAAATAATACCTAAATTAGTATTTAATCCCACGGCTGATTGCGTTGCCCGCACCGCATATAAAATGCGTTCGCCTACCGTTAAACTCGGCTTTGCAATGAAAAGACTAGAAGCCTGAGCGCTGTTAATAAAATGCGCTACCGTCATACCATGCCCATCAGCAAAAATATGTACATTGCCCGGCTTTAAAGCTTCAAGCTCTGCCAAACAAGCACTCAAATAAGCCTCTTTTATTTTTAAAAGCCGCTCGGCAGCGCTTAAATATTCAGGGTTTTGATTGGCTTTTATTTCATTCAATTGTTTATTTACTCAACAAGTTTAACTTAACAAATTTACTCAAAAAATCACGCACTAATAAGTCTGCCACATCAACATCAGCAACGCTTTGCAAGCCTTTCCAGGCTGGCACGCTATTGACTTCAAGCACCAAGTATTGCCCCAAGGTAGATTCAATAATATCCACGCCGCAGTAATCAATATCAAGTGCGGCAGCCGCTTTTACAGCCAAATCTGCCAAAGCCCAATGCTGGGTAATGTCTATTCTTTCGCAATGTCCGCCAGCAGCTACGTTATTTACCCAGCCATGACCCGTTCTTTTCATTGCCGCCACCGCTTCGCCGTTAATCACAAATACGCGATAATCATGCGGCATTTGTGGCGCTTGAATAAACTGCTGCAGGTAATAAACGCCATCAACAAACTGCTGCATTGGCACTGGCAAAGCCTCATCAGCAAGTAATTTACGAACCCCCAAACCTTGCGACCCAAACAAAGGCTTTAATACCAAAGTGTGGCCATGTTGCTTGGCCATTTGTCGCAGCGCCTGAATGTGCGTGCGAGATTCGCTCACCCAAGTAGCCGGTGTTGGCACGCCATTTTTTTGCAATAAAAAGCTAGTCATTGCCTTATCGACGGTGCGCTCTATGGCTTTTACATCGTTATAGATTTTAACATTTTGCATTGCCAGCATAGCCAACACATTTAAGCGCGTAACCACTTGCTGCATGGTGCCGCCAGAGACACCCCGAACAAAAGCCGCAGGAGGCAAGGTATCAAAATGAGGAATGTTAATTATCGCTTGGACATTTTTAGCTTGCGCGCCAGAAAGATCAATCAGGCAATCTTGTAAAGAAACGAACACCGCCTCTATGTTGTGCTGGGCAAAAGCCTCTTTTAAACGGGCGCCATGCCAGCCTGGATCATCAGTAAAAATAGGAATCTTCAACAAACAACTCCATCAACGCGCATCTAAAAATGATGCTCTAATAAGCTCCGCGTTTAATTGCCCGCCCTCAAAAATATGGCCTGTTTTCAGATTACGCACACTCACTTTGGCGGGGCTAAAGAGCATGGCATCAATGTTATAAAAGTTCATGTTATAAAATTTAAATACCTCTGCAAATGTTTTGCCGTAATCTTTTGATGCGCTGCTTGGTAATTTTTCTGCGAGCGCTTGAGCCTCATCGTCAAGACAGCTCACCTCTAAACTGACCTCGCCACCAAATAAAATAGCATCATTCGTGCGCCCCATTGCCGTCATAAAGTCTTTAGACACTGGGGGCAAAACCGCCAAGCCAGTGCCGCTCACAATGTTTTCTAGCGGAAAATGAAGCGTATGCGCCTTATGAAGCGCCACCTCTAAAACACGCCCAACAATTTGCACCACGCCTGCAATGCTGGTTGTAGGCGTTAAAATAATCGTTAGATTTTCAGCCAAGACTTTGGTGTCACGGACAATTTTTTCAATCACCTCGGCAGGTGGCGTTGCATTTGTTTCAAGCACAATCACAGTACTCTGGGCTTCATCAGTGTAAGCCAGCTCTTTAAATAAAGCCTCACGCTGAGCAAGCGCGCGCGCAGGACCAGACCCCATTGCAAAAAATTGATCATGACTTAACTCCCAGCCAGCATACTGACTTGCCAAGCAAGCGATGACCGGCTGTTGAGAGTGCACTAAAATGCCATCAGAATAACCATCAAAGCGATGATCTTTTTGCAAAGAAACAACACCTAAGCCTCCCATGCAGATTTCGGCAATCATGCGCCCTGCCTCACTACAAGCAGGAGATGTAATACCCGCATCAACGATAGTGCAGCCTAAGCGATGCTGTGTAACCCCAAGCTGCAAATCACCTGCACGCGCGATCAGTTGTGTGAGCAAAACATTGGCTCGGGCATGAACGCTAGGCTTCATTTCATCTGAAGCACGCAAAAAATTTTCAGTCATATGAATCATTAAAAACTCCTTTTAGCCCTCAAAGCAGAACCTTTTTTAATTGATGTATTCGCGCCAGCAATAATTGATGTGCAGCGAGCGAATCTTCACCTTCGGCTAATACTGTACAAACGGGAGCGCCCGCCTTAATCATTACATCACCACTTTCTGTTGATGGTATATCTGCCACCCAGCTTGGCCAATCAAATTGACTCGCAATGCGTATCTGCTCATCTGCGTATAAAATAAATTTTGCCTTTGCCCCACCTTGCCGAGCAACCTCAACCAGCTCGCCTGCACAGGCTTTGATATGCGCATCGAGTAAATTGTCGTACAGCTCAAAAGTAGCGCTCAAACGCGGGTTTAACTCTAAAATCCATAAGCAATCGCCTTCTAACACAGCATCTAAACTATTTAATCCCCGCAACTCTAAAGCAAGCGTTAATTTTTGCGCAGCCTCAACAAAAACCTCTTGCGCCTTTGCTGGCAAAGAGATATTGCCAAGTGCGCCAGCAAAACGATAAGGCATCTCCACCACGGGCGCTAAAAACTGTTGATTAACACCCACCACTTTAATCCATTTTTTATTCGCTAAAAACAATAAGGAGACGGGCACTCCCTCAATTTTTTGCTGAAAATAATCTGCTTGAACATTTTCTTGAGCCCACCGCACCTGCGCCCCACCTGTACTGTGAGTGCGCTTAGCCAGCCAAGACTCAAGGCGCTTTGGTGCAGACAATTGCACTTGTGGATGCCTGATATTTAAAGCATCTAATTGGGCAAAAAAATCAAAGCTCCTTGCAAGCTGAAAAGTCTGCGGCAAGTTGCCGACAATAATCACCCGCTTTGCAACCCAAGCTAGCAAGTCTGGCAGGCTATCAAACAAACTGCCATACACAAATGCACAAGAAGCATCTAACTTTATTTTTTTAAACTGACGTTTAAAATCTTCCTGATCCACCCCTTCACCCGTCATATTGACTTGCAAACACTGGTGCGCAACACGTTTGGTGTCAGCATCAATAAAAGCATCTAACACAATGACTTGATAACCCTGCCTGGCTGCCGCTTGTGCAAAACAGCGCGCAGAAATCGCCGCAATAATCAGCACTTTAAGCATTAAAAATAAAGGCTAAATGAGAGACTTTACATGAGCTGGCATCACAAAAAACTAGCCCAAAATCAAGCGACGCGCTACGTTAAGCGCCGCCATAAAATCTAAATAACACGGCTTTTCAGGCGACAACATTTGTTTGAGTAAGTGATGTTGCGTGTTGTACTTTAAGCGCCCAATCGCCAGTGCACCAATACCAACAACTTGCGTATGCGCTATCAACACACCGTCTGCCATACTCTCGACCCCTTCAGCACCACTTGGGGCAACGGCGTTAACATCGGCGATTATTTTTAAAGTTGCTGATTGCATAATGTGCTGAAGGCTCACCACACGCACGCCCGCTTTGGCACAGCACAGTACCACGTCAGCACGGTTAATCGCCGCTTGCTTGGTCTCGTCACTCGCACCATCAACACACACAATGCGTGTGCCGTATCGCGCGTTATAAGCCTCGGCTTTCATGTGCACATCTGCCAAATTTTTATGTGCAACCAAAACAACCTCGGCACCTAATTCTGCAGCGATTACCGCCGCACAGCCGCCTACAGCCCCTGTTGCACCCAAAATCGCCACCTGCCTGCCTGACAAATCCAACTGAAAATGCTTGTTGAGATGAAACTCAACTTTTGCCAGCATGGCCGCCGCTGTGGTAAATGCACCTGATGGATCAGCAAAAATAGAAACCTCAAAAGGAGGCAGCATGGCTTTTTTTGCCGCATCAAACATCTCTGCAGCTAACTCAATATCCCGTCCGCCAATAAATATAGCCTCGCGCGCAAGACCTGAAGCGCTTCGAGAAAAAATAGCATCTTGCGTTAAGCCCGCCACTTCAGAAAGCGCCACCTGAGTATAGGGCACAATGTGATTAAACCCAGCATCAATCGCCATGTTGACGTCAAATGGACTCATGTTTTTTGCCGGAGTCATTAGATGCAAAATACTGTCTTTTTCTTTCATCTCAATCTCTCAATCATCCAATACAAGGCAAGCACATACTTGGGCATTGTGATTACTTTAAATCGCAACGACTTGGGCAGGTTTATTATTGGCACGGCAGCGCATAAAGCTTAAATTTTTATTCGCAAAATTCATGTTCAGCTTGTGTATACACTCATTTGCCAGCGTTTCATTTTCAAATACAGCAAAGCCTGTAGGCCCCCATGAGCTTTGCCCAAAGCAAGTCATGCCCATTTTTTCTAAATACTGCAATACTGCACTCACGCGCGGGCTGGCATAACGCCCACCTTGGGCAGGGGCGAAATAATCCCCCGTGTGCATTTGTAATGTTTGAATACAATGACCAAAGGCTGACAAATCTCGCTCAACAAGTGCTGGCAACCCTTGCATTAACACAGCGCGACACAAATGTGCCGCCAAACTCTCAGAAAAAACCGGCAAAGCCTCAAACATCGCAAGCTCCTCTTGACCGTGAACGCCTGTCTGCTCGTGATCTAAAATCAAGATTAGCGCCCATTCTTTTGGAAAATCATAGCGCGCCAATAAGGGCGGAATATGATGAGACTGCGTTTTAATTGCACTCGAAACACGCCCGCCATCCACCAGCAAACCACCCAAATCAAATGCTGCAATGCCAATGCCAGAACGCGCGCCACGCCCAGTGAGTTCAGCGATTGTTGATGCGGGTAAATGTAAACCATATAAGCGACTGATCGCAGTGCCAACCGCCAGCGCCTGCTGAGTACCCGAGCCTAAGCCTGCGTGCTCTGGCAAATTTTCTATGACATTTAAATGAACAGAAGCGCTTAAATTAAGCGCTGCCATTAACTTTTCAGCAATGCGCTCAAGCCGCACATTCACCAAACCGCTTAATACTAATTTTTCAGAACGAGTAGCCGCCAACTGAAAACCAGGCGCATCTACACTCAAACCAATACTGCCAAATTGACGCCCCAACCCCCCATGCAAATCAAAAAAACCCATATGCAAACGGGCTGAACTCTTAATGGTGATTTCGGCGGGCAGTATTGCACTCATAAACTATTGATTACCTTACACTATTTAAAATTATCACCCATGAATGATGACCGCTTAAAGCAAACCACAAGGGCGTTATTATGAATTAAATTCAAATTGAAATAAGACTTAAATTAAATAAGACTTAAATTAACTAAAATTAACTAAGACTTAAATTAAATTCAGAGAATAATCACAACCCGCCTTCAGTTTTCTGCCCACTTATATTTTATCTGACAGCCCTGCGTTTTCATATGCAAGAATGTTAGCGCCCGTGCAAGCACTTCAATATCATTGGGCGCATCAATAAATTGTTCGTTCAATCGTTCGATTGAAATAGTTCGTTTGATTGCGATATTTTCAGGTGACAGCGGCGCGTTATTTAGGCAAAATGTGCGCTCATTGTAAATCAGGTTTACCTCGCAGTTTGAACATCTAAGGAACAATCATGTCAGCCCACGTTATTCCATTTGAAAATTTACGCAATGTAGATGTAGCCTCAGTCGGTGGCAAAAATGCCTCGCTAGGTGAAATGATTTCACAGCTTTCGGCAAAAGGCGTGCGCGTACCCACTGGCTTTGCTACAACCGCCGATGCTTACCGCGAATTTTTAGCCTCTAATGGGCTTGATGTCAAAATCAATGCAGCGCTTGACACGTTAAATGTAGACGACACGCAAGCGCTTGCAGCGTGCGGAAAGCAAGTGCGCGAATGGATTATGGCAGCGCCTTTTCCTGCCGCCTTAGATCAAGCGATTGCTGAACATTATGCAACACTCACGGCAAAATCAGGCGCGGGGGCGACTTTTGCAGTGCGCTCATCGGCAACCGCAGAAGACCTGCCCGATGCTTCTTTTGCCGGGCAACAAGAATCATTTTTAAACATTCAGGGCTTAGACAACATTTTGCATGCCATTAAAGAAGTCTTTGCTTCTTTATATAATGATCGTGCAATTTCATACCGCGTTCATAAAGGCTTTGTGCACGCGGATGTGGCGCTTTCTGCTGGCGTGCAACAAATGGTGCGCAGTGACATCGGCTGTGCTGGCGTCATGTTTACCATTGATACGGAATCAGGCTTTAAAGATGTCGTGTTTATTACCTCGTCATATGGATTGGGTGAAACCGTTGTGCAAGGCGCGGTAAATCCTGATGAGTTTTACGTACACAAGCCCACTTTAGCGCAGGGCAAGCCCTCTATTGTGCGCCGCACCATGGGCTCTAAACTCATTAAAATGGTATTTTCAGATGCAACACGGGCGGGCAAAAGCACACATACCGTTGATGTTGATGCCTCAGACAGCGATCGTTACTCTCTTTCAGATGCCGATGTGCTTGAGTTAGCGCATTATGCAACCACTATTGAGGCGCACTATGGCTGCCCAATGGACATTGAGTGGGGCAAAAACGGGGTAGACAATAAGCTCTACATTTTGCAGGCGCGTCCTGAAACAGTGAAATCACAAGAATCGCTCAATAATGTCACTGAAACTTTTAAGCTTAACAAACACAGCGAAAAACCTTTAGTGGTTGGGCGCGCCGTCACCCAAAAAGTCGGCGTAGGGCCTGTACGCATTGTGCTTGACCCTGCTGAAATGCATTTAGTGCAGCCAGGCGATGTATTGGTTGCTGATATGACTGACCCTAACTGGGAGCCTGTCATGAAGCGCGCTTCAGCGCTTGTCACTAATCGCGGCGGCCGTACTTGCCATGCCGCCATTATTGCGCGTGAATTAGGTATTCCAGCGATTGTAGGTGCGGTGAATGCAACCGATGTGCTGCGTGAAGGTGAAGTAGTCACAGTGTCTTGCGCTGAAGGCGAGTCTGGCTTTGTTTATCATGGCGCGATTGAGTTTAACGTGAGCACACAAGCGCAATCGGCGCTCGCCCCTGCTCCTTGCAAAATCATGATGAATGTGGGCAACCCTGACATGGCCTTTGGTTTTGCACAAATTCCTAATGATGGCGTGGGCTTAGCGCGCTTAGAGTTTGTGATTAACAATATGATTGGCATTCATCCTAAAGCGATTTTAAATGCAAATGCCATGCCAAGCGCCATTCAAACAATCATTAAAAATCGTGCACGTGGCTATGCAACACCCAAGCAATTTTACATTGATAAAGTAGCAGAAGGCGTGGCTACTATTGCAGCGGCGTTCTATCCAAAACCAGTGATTGTCCGCACTTCTGATTTCAAATCAAATGAGTATAAAAAACTCGTCGGCGGTGAGATTTACGAGCCAGATGAAGAAAATCCAATGATTGGCTTTCGCGGTGCGGCGCGTTATATGGCAGAAGACTTTAAAGAGTGCTTTGCGATGGAATGTGTTGCCATGAAAAAAGTGCGCGATGAAATGGGTTTAAGCAACGTTGAGCTCATGATTCCGTTTGTAAGAACACTAGCCGAAGCCAAGGCCGTCACCGACATTATGGCGGCGAATGGGCTTAAACGCGGTGAAAATGGTTTACGTTTAATTATGATGTGTGAAATTCCATCCAATGCTTTATTAGCTGAACAATTTTTGGAGTATTTTGATGGATTTTCAATCGGCTCAAACGACTTAACTCAGCTCACACTTGGCACAGACCGCGACTCGGGCATTTTAGCAGAGGGCTTTGATGAGCGTAATGATGCGGTAAAAGCCCTGATTAAAATGGCCATTAACACCTGCAACCGCTTAGGTAAATATGTTGGCATTTGCGGCCAAGGGCCTTCTGACCACCCTGACTTTGCCCAGTGGCTGGTTGAACAAGGCATTCAATCAATGTCGCTTAATCCTGACACGGTCGTCAGCACATGGCAAAGACTCACCAAGAAATAACTCGCTTAAAAAATAAAAGGTCGTCTTCATGCTAAAGCGCACTGTGTTTTTTGTTTCAGATGGTACAGGCATTACCGCAGGGGCTTTAGGCAAGTTGCTAGAGCACTTTCCGGACACCACGTTTACTCAAGTGCGTATGCCTTTTAGCGACACCTTAGAGAAAATCAAGCTAGCTCAAAATGCCATTTTGCAAGCAGAAAAAGAAGATGGTGGTCGCCCTGTGGTGATTATGACCTTGGGTGACTTTGAACTTCGCAGCACACTTAAAGAATCCAATGCCTACTTTATTGACTTATTTAACACTTTTATTGACCCTTTGGGTTTAGAGCTTGATCAAAAGCCGTTGCGTGGCGCCGGCATTGCCCATAGCGTCATGGGGAGTAAATACTATGACCGCATGGAAGCCGTCAATTTCACCCTGAATCATGATGATGGCATGACCAACGCTGGCTTTGAAGAGGCTGATGTGATTTTAGTCGGTGTTTCACGTTGTGGAAAAACGCCCACCAGCGTTTACCTTGCCATGCAATTTGGCATCAAAGCCGCCAATTACCCGCTCATTCCAGAAGATTTTGAGCGCGGCGCATTGCCAGCGGTATTAAACAAACATCTAGGTAAAATCTTTGGTCTCACCATTAAGCCAGAGCGCCTGCACGCCGTGCGAAACGAGCGCCGCGCAGGTAGTTTTTACGCCTCTTTAGAAAATTGCCGCAAAGAAATTGCCACGGCAGAAAATCTCATGCGGCGGGCGGGCATTACTTGGGCAGATTCAACCAGCCGCTCAGTTGAAGAGCTCTCTGCCATTATTATGGAAAAAACCCGTCAAACCACTTTGTAGCCGCTAAGCTCAAAGCTAACTAGCACCTTACTCGCGTGATGATAGGCGCCAAAGCGAGGTAGTTTCAGCTTGGCGCGCTTGATAAAGTGGGTCGCTTTTATCTAAAGACTTAAGATGTTTGGCTTTTGTATCAATTTTTTCAAGTATTGTTAGGCCAGCTAAATCAATCCACTCAAGCAGCTCTTCTCGCGTTCTTAAGCCTAAGTGTTCAGCTAAATCAGAAAGAATCAGCCAGCCTTCGCCGCCTGTATTTAAGTGAGCACTTAAGCCATTTAAAAAGCCTTTCAGCATTTTGCTTTTTTCGTCATAGACAGCAGACTCAAGACTTGAGCTTGGGTGTGCTGGTAACCACGGCGGATTACAAACGATTAAATCTGCCTTGGGGTAATCTTTACCTGGAAACAAATCCGCTTCAAGCAGCTTCACGTTGTTTTTTAAACCTAAAAGATTGATATTGTTTAAAGCACAATCTAAAGCACGATGTGCGTTATCCGTTGCGATAATTTTAGTCACGCCACGATGCGCTAAAATAGCCGCCAATACGCCAGTGCCGGTGCCAATATCAAACGCCAGATGACAAGGAGCAGGCAATGGCGCAACATCAACCAAATCTAAATACTCGCCGCGTATAGGTGAAAACACGCCATAACTCGGAAATATTTTATTGTTAATCACTGGAATTTCCACCCCATTTTTATGCCACTCATAGGCGCCAAGCAAGCCTAAAATCTCACGCAACGACACCACAACTGAACGCGTGCTTTTGCCATAAGCGTGCTCACAAGCGGCTTTTACATCGGGAGCGCGGCGTAAGTTGATGTGATAACCCACGCTTATTTCAATCACAATCATGCCTAAAATACGGGCTTTTTGAGATTGTGCTTGGCGATGCAGATGAAATGCCTCTAGCAGGGTGCTGGCAGGTTTTTTGGGCTTTTTTCCAGGTCTGTCAATACGGCGCGACAAGGCCTGCATTAACAATTTGGCATTTTGAAAATCTCCACGATAAAGTAATGCCGTGCCTTCACAGCATAGCTTATAAGCCACATCTGCTGGCGTGGTGTCATCGGCAATCTGTATTTTTTTAGGGGGTGCAGCACCATTTTCAGAATGCCAAGCGCACGTTTTTGTTTTACCCGCCTCTTGCCAATGTAAGGTTGAATTTTCTTTTGAATCTGCGATTTGTGTTGTTTTCAAGGTGTATGCGATCTATATAAGCTGCGATTTAATAAGCTGCGATTGGGTGAGTAAAAATACAAAGGCGTTGCCAGATGAAACCTCAAGCCAGTTAAAGACGATATTGGGGTAAGCGGCTTCTAATGCCTCGCGGTTATGGCCAATTTCAACAATCAGCAATCCATCCTCATTCAAGTGCTTGGCCGCTTCGCGCAAAATGGTATGCGTATGGTCTAAACCAGCATCACCACTGCCAAGCGCCAGTTGAGGTTCATTTTGATATTCTTGCGGCAGTGTCGCCATTGAGGCGGCATCCACATAAGGCGGATTACTAATGATTAAATCGTATTTTTTGCCTTGAAGGGCGCTAAACATATCCGATTGAATCGCCGTGATTTGGTGTTGCAGCCCGTAATTTTGAATGTTGATGTTAGCCACATCAATCGCATCTTGTGAAATATCAATCACATCAACTTTTGCATCCGAAAACACACTGGCAAGCAAAATGCCTAAACAGCCACTGCCCGTACACATATCGGCCGCACTCTCAATCATGTCAGGAAACTCAATCCATGCACTTAAGCCCCCTATGTTCAAATCATCTGAATTAAAGCCCTGCGCTAAAATCTCCGCAATAAAAGACCGTGGAATCAGCACGCGCTCATCGACATAAAATTTCAAGCCCTGCAACCAAGCCTCTTTTAAGAGATAAGCGGTTGGGGTGTGCTGTTTAATACGCTTTTCAATCAATTGTGCCAATTTAACGCGCTCGTCATGCGTGGTGCGCGCATCTAAAAAGTGATTTAAAGTATCCATCGGCAAATGCAGCGCGCTCATCATCAGCCAAACAGCCTCATCGTAAGCGTTATCGGTGCCATGCCCATAAAAAACATCCGAGGCCTCAAGCCGGCTCACGGCATAGCGTATCCAATCACGAATAGTAAAAAGTTCGCTGGCAACGAGCTTATCTGTGTGTTGAGTCATGGGCATCTTTATTAGTTTAAACCGCTTGATTAAAGCGCTGTTGATTGAAAAAAATTGGAATTAAAACCGTGTAATTTAAAGCAGTTTTTCTAATGTCATTTTATAAGTTTCTTTTAAAGGTTCAATATCTGCCACAGCAACACATTCATTGAGCTTATGAATGGTTGCATTAAGTGGGCCAAACTCAATCACTTGCTTACAAATGTCAGCAATAAAACGGCCATCTGAAGTTCCCCCTGTCGTTGATAGTTGAGGGGTCACGCCATAGGCTTTTTCAATCGCCTGACTAATCGCCTCAACCAAGTTTCCGCGCGGGGTAATATAGGGCGGAGAGTATTCCCACTCCAGCTCATAATCGAGCTTATGATGATCTAAAATAGCATGCACACGAGATTTTAAATTTGCCTCTGTGCTGCCTTCGCCATTTAATTCAGGACAAAATCTAAAATTAAATAAAATATCAACTTCGCCAGGCACCACATTGGTGGCACCAGTGCCACCGTTCATATTTGAAATTTGCCATGAAGTGGGTGGAAAATACTCATTGCCTTTATCCCACAAAGTTTCAACCATGTCTTTAATCGCGGGGGCAACCAAATGAATTGGATTCTTTACTAAATGCGGATAAGCAATATGCCCCTGCACCCCTTTTACCACGAGTTTGCCTGAGAGCGATCCACGGCGACCATTTTTAATCATATCGCCCACTACTTTGTTGCTGGTAGGCTCGCCGACAATGCAATAATCAATGCACTCACCACGCGCTTTGAGCACTTCAACCACTTTCACCGTGCCATCTACCGCAATACCTTCTTCATCAGAAGTAATGATTAAGCCTATTGACCCCGCGTGATGTGGATTTTCAGCAACAAATTCTTCAATACTGGTAATAAATGCCGCTAACGATGTTTTCATATCAGCAGCGCCGCGTGCATAGAGCATTCCATCTTGAATACTAGGCTCAAACGGTGGGGTGCGCCATTGATCTAAAGGGCCGGTTGGCACAACATCGGTATGCCCAGCAAACACCAATAATGGGGCGGCAACGCCACGTCTTGCATAGAAATTATCAACATTACCAAAACGCATACGCTCAATTTTAAAACCCAAGGGCTCTAAGCGTGAAATCATGACATCTTGACAACCCGCGTCTAAAGGCGTGTTCGACTGACGCTCAAGCAAATCAATTGCAAGATCAAGAGTTTTACTGTGTAGAGTTAAGTTTGTCATAGCAATGCTTTATATATTGATTTTTTATAGTCATTATCAGTAAATCCTAGGCATACAATTGTGCCATTTTTTACCAATACTGGACGCTTAATGACCGAGGGCTTTTCAAGCATGAGCTTAAGCGCTGAAGGCGCGTCCATCACCGCTAACTTTTCTGCCTCAGACAAGTTGCGCCACGTCATGCCAGACCGATTGATGAGCTTTTCCCACGGCAACTGCCTGAGCCAGCTCTCAAGTAAGTCTTGCGGCACACCCTGCTTTTTAAAATCATAAAACTCGTAAGCAAGCCCTTCTGCCAGCAGCCAGTCACGGGCTTTTTTAACGGTGCTACAGTTTGAAATACCAAAGAGTTGCATGAATGATCACTTAAAAGTTGACTGATTATTTAAAATACAGATAAAAAATTAAAGCGCATTTTAACAGCAATCGGCTAAACTGCCGACATTATGCAGGCGGTAGGCTATTCAATTAAGCTCGTTCACTTAATGCCTTGAGTTTATTTGATAGCGCAGGCATACCACCCCAAGGTGCAACTTACAGTCTAGTTTAAACTCACGCGCCTAGTTTAAAATTACGGCTTAGAATTAAGATTGAGTAAAAAAATGCTTTAAAAGTGTTAATTTTAAAGGGTAAAAATGGCAGAAAAACAATACGATGCAAATTCGGTAAAAGTGCTAAGAGGCTTAGAGCCTGTGCGCGCAAGACCTGGAATGTACACGCGTACCGATTCGCCCACACACATCGTACAAGAAGTGATTGATAACGCTGCCGACGAAGCGCTAGGTGGTCACGCAAGCAACATTCATGTGACTATTTTTAAAGATGGCGCGGTCGAGGTGAGCGATAATGGTCGCGGCATTCCTGTAGAAATCCCACAAGGTGAAACACAGCCCGCAGTAGAGCTTGTGTTTGTGCAACTACATGCTGGCGGAAAATTTAATAAAGAAGATGAAAATAGCTCGTATCGTTTTTCAGGTGGCTTGCATGGCGTGGGCGTTTCCGTTACCAATGCGCTTTCCACTCGCTTAGAGGTCACCGTTAAGCGCGATGGCAAAGTCCACGAGCTGTCTTTTGAGCATGGTGATTGTGTTCAGCCTTTACAAGAAACGGCTAAGTGCCTAAAAAAAGAAACCGGCACAACCGTTAAATGCTGGCCTGACCCCAAGTATTTTGACTCACCCAAAGTGTCTATTAACCAATTAGAGCACCTCATAAAATCTAAAGCAGTGCTGCTGCGCGGCGTGAGCGTAAGCCTGTCAATTGAAGGTGCAGAAGGCTTTGAAGAGCGCTCATGGACTTATGCAAACGGCTTGCCACAATACTTGGATGAACTAATAGGCGAGCGCGAATACGAAGAAAATGAAAAGCCCGTGCCTATCATTTCAGGTGAGTTTTATCACCATGAAAATACTGACGGCATTTCAAAAGGTGAAGGTGCGATTTGGGCCTTGTCATTTGGCGCAGGTTTTGGGCGCGGCGAGTCTTATGTCAACCTCATTCCCACACTCTCTGGCGGCACCCACGAAGCAGGCATGCGCAATGCAGTGTTTGAAGCGGTGAAGTCGTTTATGGAGCATCACAGCATGATGCAGCGCGGCGTTAAAGTTTCTTCTGAAGACGTATGGAGTAACGTGTGCTATGTATTAGCAGCTAAAGTATTAGACCCACAGTTTCAAGGGCAAACAAAAGAAAAGCTCACCAATCGCGATAGTATGAAAATGGTCGCAACCGCGGTAAAACCCTATATAGAAACCTGGCTCAGTCAAAACATCGAACACGCCAAGCGCATCTCGGATTTAGTTAATCGCTCTGCCGCCGCACGCAACAAGTCAACACAAAAAATAGAAAAACGTAAATCAACCGGCATCAACCTCATGCCAGCCAAACTTACCGACTGCGAAGCCGCAGGCACAATGGAGGCGGAACTTTTCTTAGTAGAAGGCGATTCCGCAGGCGGCAGCGCAAAAATGGGGCGTAATAATGAGTTTCAATCTTTGCTGCCTTTGCGGGGCAAGGTTTTAAACACTTGGGAGGTGGATGCAGGCCGTATATTTGGCAACTCTGAAGTACATGATATCTTTGTGGCGCTTGGCATTGAGCCACACACGCTGAAAGACAACCCTGACTTTTCAGGCTTACGTTACGGCAAGTTATGTATTTTGTCTGATGCCGACGTCGATGGCTCGCATATTCAAGTGCTACTGCTGACGATGTTGCTCAAACACGCGCCTAAATTGATTGAGCGTGGTCATGTGTACATTTCTCAGCCACCGCTTTATCGTATTGACGTGCCGGCGCAGGGTAAATCTAAACCTTTACGTAAAATTTATGTGTCAGACGACATCGAAAAAATATCCATGATAGAAAAACTAAAACGAGAAGGTATTGCAGAACATAAATTAGCTATTCAACGCTTTAAAGGTCTGGGTGAAATGAATCCAGAGCAGCTGTGGGAAACCACTTTATGCCCCGACACACGCCGCCTGGTGCAAGTGCGCCTACCCGAAAGCGAAGTGAGTGACGCATTTAAAATGTTTGATATGCTGATGGCAAAAAATGAATCCGCCGCACGTAAAGAATGGATGGAACGTCGCGGCAACGACGTGGAGGCTGATGTCTAATGCAACCCACTCACACCCCAAGCATCTCTCAAAATAATCAGGATGAAAATGCAGTACCGATTGGCAACTATGCTGAAGAGGCTTATCTTGCCTATGCTGTATCTGTGGTTAAAGGTCGCGCCCTACCCTCGGTAGAAGATGGCCAAAAACCCGTGCAACGCCGTATTCTTTACGCCATGCAAGAAATGGGCTTAGTAGCTGGCGTTAAACCAGTCAAATCTGCCCGTGTCGTTGGCAATGTGCTCGGTATGTATCATCCGCATGGCGACAGCTCTGCCTATGAGGCGGCAGTGCGTTTAGCGCAAGACTTTACGCTTCGCTACCCTTTAATTGATGGTCAGGGTAATTTTGGCTCCCGTGATGGCGACGGTGCGGCCGCAATGCGCTATACCGAAATGCGCTTATCGCCCATTGCTGATTTATTACTGTCAGAAATCGATCGCGGCACAGTTGATTTTCAAAGTAACTACGATGGGGCGTTTCAAGAGCCGGTGTTATTACCTGCCAGACTGCCGATGATGTTGCTCAATGGCGCCTCTGGAATTGCTGTTGGCATGGCCACAGAAATGATTCCGCATAATATGCGCGAAATCGCCAATGCGGTATTGCACCTCATGGAGCACCCTCACTGCACAAGTGCTGACTTGATGCAGCACGTACCTGGGCCGGATTTTCCTGGCGGAGGTCAGCTCATTAGTCAAACAGCGGACATTCTCGCCACTTATGAAACAGGTCGCGGCTCATTGAGGCTGCGTGCAAGATGGACTGTCGAGCCCATGGCGCGCGGGCAATGGCGCATTATTATCAATGAGTTGCCGCACGGAGTTTCTGTCGAGGCCATACAAGATGAAATTCTTGCTATCTCAAACCCAAAACCGAAAAAAGACAAAAAAAATATAGACCAAGATCAACTGCTCATCAAACAATCAGCATTGAGCATGATTGATACGGTCAAAAGTGAAGGCAAAAAAGATGTTCGCTTGATTATTGAACCTAAAACCAGCAAGGTTTCAAGTGATGAGTTAATGGCTTTTTTATTACTGCATACCAGCTTAGAAGTATCTTGCCCGGTCAACATGGTGATGATTGGCACCGGCGGCCGCCCTGCACAAAAAGGCATGATTGCTATTCTCAAAGAGTGGATTGCATTTCGCCTAGCCGTAGTGCGCAGGCGTTGCCAATTTGACTTAGATAAAATCAATAAACGCATTCATATTCTTGAAGGTCGCATGATTGCTTTCTTGCATATTGATGAGGTCATTCGCGTGATTCGTAACTCAGATGAGCCAAAAACTGATTTGATTTCAGCATTTAAGCTCACGGAAATTCAAGCCGAAGACATCTTAGAAATTAAGCTGCGTCAGCTCGCAAGACTAGAAGGCTTTAAAATTGAAAAAGAGTTAAAAGATTTACGCGAAGAAGCGGATGGCTTAACAATTATCTTGGCTCACGACAGCAAACTACAAAAACTCACCGCAAAAGAAATCAAGCAAGATGCTCAACAATATGGCGATGATCGCCGCACATTGATTGAGCCTGTAGAGCGCACACAAGGCGGACAAAAGGCCTTTGTAGTGGATGAACCCATCACCATTTTACTGTCAAAAAATGGCTGGGTACGCGCCAGACAAGGTCATGGCATTGAGCGTGATGCAATCACCTGGAAAGCCGGCGATGCTGAATTTGCAATCATTGAAACCCGCACTGTGCTGCCGATTATATTACTCGACAGTCATGGGCGCTGTTATACCTTTGACGCTTCTACAGTACCAGGTGGAAAAGGCGACGGTATTCCACTTAGCACCATGATCGAAATACAAAATGCGGCCACATTAGTCTATGCACTATCGGGCAAAGATGACGAAAAATACTTATTTTCTGCATCTAATAGCTACGGATTTATTGCGCCTCTCAAGGGCCTTATCGCAAGACCTAAAGCAGGAAAATCTTTTATGAAGCTCGAAGCTGGCGCAACAATCATGCCGCCACTCAAGCTAGATGGGTACACGCATTTGGCTGTGATCTCCACAGAAAAAAAACTGCTTGTGTTTGCCATCAGTGAAATCAACGAATACCCCAATGGCGGCAAAGGCGTGCGCTTAATGGAAATGAGTAAACAAGCATCACTTAGCCAACTTGTATTGAGCGATGGACTATCGGCAAGCCTCTCAATCAAAGGCAAAATAAAAAAAATTGAGAGTGATTACTTAGCGAAATACTTACAAAAAAGGGCAAGAAAAGGGTATTTAATAGAAGAAAATAAATCTTCCACAAAAAAACAAGTTGATCTTTTTAGTTAACGTCACTCAAGATTAACGCC
Source organism: Methylotenera sp. (assembly GCA_031538905.1). Classification (GTDB taxonomy): domain Bacteria; phylum Pseudomonadota; class Gammaproteobacteria; order Burkholderiales; family Methylophilaceae; genus Methylotenera. The sequence goes on from JAVKLV010000018.1 coordinate 28,019, forward strand.
AAAAAAAGCGCTCAGGCAAACGCAATAAAGTCTACACAACAACTTTGAGTGCCCTTGCCGCAAGCGATTTAAGCGATCACCTTAAAATAATGACATTAAAACTTCAAAGAAAGCGTAGATGAGAAAACGTGGTTTTCTCTATCAACGGTTCTCGTATTGACCGCTTGGTTAAGATAGCCAAGCTCAAGCGTTGCGCTTGCGTCTATTTTATAGCTCAAACCTAAAAACGCCCTATTTTGGTCTATGCCGCTACGCGCACCCCAATCGGTGTTATTAAAATTTAAAAATAGCTCATCAGATAGCACCCAGCTTAAATCCGAACCACGACTCACTGGTTTGGTCACTTTTAACATTTGGCGAAAACGATGACCTACATCCTCATGTTGACTCTACCGTGCGCTGCTCCAACCTGCTTCTAGATTGTATTTTCCAATCATCAATAGGATCAAACTGATAGCTAAACTGCTGCCAAACACGATTTTCATAAGTGTTAGCCTTTGCCAACGGGTGATTAACCACGCGCGCATAACCCAGCCAAACACTACTGTTAGGCGATGTTTTGTAAAAAATAGCCGGCCTCACAACAAGCTGATCAAACTCCCCACCCTCTTCACGCCAGCGCGGCTGCACTTCGGCATACACATTCCAACCCTCAAAAGGCAAAGGCGTTTGCATATTGACGTTAAGCCAAATGCGCCCATCTTCTTCTGCGCTTTGAGCATATGTATTTTGAAACATCAACACCAGCAACAACAAAGCCACACCCAAATATTGAACATTGATATTTCTAATACAGATATTTTTAATTAAGCGCATCAAACACCTCTCACAAAAAAATAGGCTACTTAACAAGTAGCCTAAATTTAACATTCATTAAAACTCCGACTTGCCAGAAAATTTAAGCTTCAGCAACCACTGTGACCACAATATCAACCACAACATCATGGTGCAATGCAATGGTTACCGCATGATCACCAATCGTTTTTAATGGACCATTAGGCAAGCGCACCAAGGATTTCGTAACTTCAAAACCTTTTGCCGCCAATGCTTCAGCAATATCGCCATTGCTCACTGAACCAAACAAACGACCATCCACGCCCGCTTTTTGTGAAATAGTCACAACATAGGATGCTAATTTTTCACCACGTGCTTGCGCAGCCGCTAAAATTGCCGCTTGTTGTTTTTCTAACTCAGCACGACGAGCAGCAATTTCAGCTTTGTTTGCCTCTGTTGCGCGCTTGGCTTTACCTTGTGGAATTAAAAAGTTACGACCATAACCATCTTTGACTTTAACAATGTCACCTAAATTGCCTAGGTTACCTACTTTTTCTAATAAAATAATTTGCATGGTAGCCTCCGATTATTGATGTTTATCTGTGTATGGAAGCAAAGCCAAAAAACGCGCAAGCTTAACTGCTGTCGTCAATTGACGCTGATAACGCGCTTTAGTGCCGGTCATACGTGCTGGAATGATTTTTGCATTCTCTGAGATAAAATCTTTCAACAAATCTACATCTTTGTAATCGACTTCTTTAATGCCTTCTGCTGAAAAACGGCAGTAACGGCGGCGTTTATACATTTCTCTTGCCATTTAAATACTCCTAAATACTTACAATATGGTTAATGTGCATGACCAGTTGTGTGCTTTTAAGGCTGCGCTTTGCCAAAAAACCAGTTGCTTCAATCTCTGAACCTACTTTTAAACCTTTTAATGCCGGGCTTTCTAAAAGCTCTTGTCCTAAAGCAACCGCATTGACCAAACACTCTACTTTACGCTTCATGCCCGCTTCAATTTGCTCTGAAACATGACGCAATACAACACTTAACAACGGGATGCCTGCTGGTGTGTAACGAAGCGGCTCTATTTTCACAACTTCTGCCCGCAACACCAGTTTGTTCACGGTAATGCTAATTTTTTAAGCTGTCGCAGGCTCTGAAGCTGGCGCTGGTGCAGCATCACGACTCAACACTGATTTAGACTTCTCTTCTTTCATCATGGGTGAAGGCGCTGTCACAGCTGCTTTTTTAGACATTAACAAATGACGTAAAACCGCATCATTAAATTTAAAGCCATGCTCAAGCTCAGCCAACACTTCAAGATTGCACTCAATGTTCATTAACACATAATGTGCTTTGTGGATTTTTTGGATTGGATATGCAAGCTGACGGCGACCCCAGTCTTCTAAACGGTGCACTGCACCGCCACTTGCTGTGATTAACGTACGATAACGCTCAATCATGGCAGGGACTTGTTCGCTTTGGTCCGGATGGACGATAAATACCAGTTCGTAATGCCTCATAATGCTCCTTATGGATAATAGCCACCTGCACAATGTTTTACTTTAAAAACATCACATTCTTACTGATGCAGTGTGGCAAGGTTGAATTTTAATTAAAAATTATATTTGCCTGACACAATCCCCCTTCATAAAGAGAGATGACAAGCAAGCGCGCGATTATAGACAAAAGTGCAAAGACAATCAACTTAACTTATTTAATCTACTTGCATTTGTTTAATCTACTTACATTTGGCAAGCCATTGATGAGCGATGAACCCATTCGCAATCAATCCTGTGAGCGCCAAACTCCAAACAATCATCGCCCCTGAGGGTAAATCAAGAATTGCAGAGAGTATTAAACCAAAGAAATAAGCAATAGCACCTATCAAATAAGCGCCTATCAGCTTCTTACTTTCTGCCCAATGACGCACCGAAATTGCAGGGATAATTAAACTAGAAAATACCAAATAAACCCCCACCAGCTGCACTGAAGCTGTCACAGCCAATGCAAATAACACATAAAAACCAGCGCGCCCTAATTGATTTTTAAACTTAAACCAAAATGCAAGTATTGCGAATGTTAACAACATCACAATTACCAATTGACTTGAGTTCACCCAAAGAATTTGCCCCGCCAATAAATCTTTTAGATGATCTCCACCGTGCGGGTTGTTTGCAAGTAAAAGAATACCTGCACTTGCTGCCAGCACAAACAATATGCCGATGAGCGCTTCTTGTACTTCGGGCCACTTTTTTTCTGTCCAAGTGAGCAGCAGCGCTCCTAACAAAGCGGCGCTCACAGCAAAAATCTGCGCTTGAATTCCTTGCAAATCAAAAGCCAAAACATCTCCAATGAGCACGCCCAAAGCTGCGATTTGTGCCACTGCAAGATCAATAAACACAATGCCACGCTTTAGCACCTGCTGACCTAATGGCACGTGCGTTGCGAGCACCAGCAAGCCCGCCAGAAAGGCCGGGGCTAATATAGTAAAATTTAAAGCATCAAAATTCATCTAGCGGCCTCAAGAAGACGTTGCACTGTATCGTCAAATAATGAAAACAAGTCCTTAGCACGGTCTGACCCACCCACTGTGAAAGGCAAAGTTACCGTAGAAATCTTTAGCCTTTCTGACAGCCATTGTGATGAGCGATCATCATTATAAGCGGCGCTAATCACCATTTTTGCGGGCTGACGCTGCAGCTGCAAAAGCACTTGACTTAAATGCCCGCTGCTTGGCTCAACGCCAGGCTTTGGCTCTAGCGTCGCTACCTCGTTTAAACCCAGCCAATTTTGCAAATAAGGAAAGCCTTTATGTTGCACAACAATTGCCATACCTTTAAGTGGCGCGGCTTGAGTCTCCCAGCGCTTGATTGCATCTTGCCAGCGCATTGAAAAATCTTGATAACGCGCTTGGTAAAATGCAGCATGAGCAGCATCAAGCTTGGCTAATCTTTGCGCCAAGGCGTCAGCAACTTTTGCGATATTGCGCGGATCAGTTTGAATATGCGGATTACCGCCTGCGTGAACATCACCATCAGCACGATCTAAGCGATTGGGAATTTCTAGCATACGAACATAATTGGCCGCTTCAAAGTTGCCAGCTTGACCAGCCAACACATTGCGATTGCCCGCCTGACGTAATAACGCCGGCAACCAAGCATCTTCAAGCTCAGCCCCTGTACATATCAAGAGATCTGCCTTGCGAAGCTTTGCAACCAAGCTTGGTTTAGCTTCAATATGGTGAACATCTTGCATTGCATTAGTTGCAACAAATACAGCAACTTTTTCACCTCCATGCGCTTGCGAAAGCGCTCCCCACTCTGGCTCACAAGCAAATACATGGAGTACAGCATAAGCCGATTGGCTTATACCTAAAAATACTGATAAAAATAATACTTTACATAAATTTTTCATTTAAAACCCCTTAATACTTATGTGCACCATGAGCACCTAAGCTCATTTGGTATTGAATGAAGACTTGTTTATCAGTGGCTTCTTGCCTTGATTTATCTTGTGAAAATTGCAAACGAATGCGTGAGAAATCACTTGGGTTGTAATCGACCATCCAGCTTAACCTTTGGGGCTGGTAGTGTGCGTTGCTTAAATTTGAGGCATTTAAACCATAATCAACTAGACCGCTATCTAATTGGTCATACCTCAAACCAGTACGCCATTTAGGCAAAAACTTATAAACTGCCTGAACATAAAAGCCATCTTGCGATGAAATATATCGGCTGTTATTAGCAAGATTATTGACATCGTAGCTTAAGTCACCTTTTTCGTTACGATGAATATATTCGGCTTGTAGTTTAAGGCTGGTATTGCTTGCGTTGCCGCTAGGAGCCCATTTCCATACAAAATCTGCCAGCCACATTTTGCTATTTCCCGTAAAGCTATTCACAACCGCTGCGGCTAAAACATCAAAGTCGTTTGACTGCCTATCTTGAGGAGAAAGCGCCAAATAAGACAAACCAGCACGCCAGTTATTGTTGACACCAACATCATCACCAATATGAGCAAAAATAGCACCTGCTCCCCCGCCATTTTTATCACGCCCTTGAGTACCTGCAATACGTCCACGACCATACTCAACGCCAAACTCCATAAATAAATCCGTTGGCGCTAACCATTTAACCTGAACGCCATCATCGCCAAACTGATTACCAAGAAAAGCCTGATATACCAATGGGTTATCTGCAAAGTCCCAAGTGTGAGGGTGCTGATCATTTAAATATCCAATGCCTGAAAAGAAGCGTCCCATTTTCAAAGTTACCCCATAAGGCAGTGAAGTTGTCTGAACAAAAGCCTCTTCTATGCCAACAGAGTTATCTGGCGCTAAAGCCAAATTTAGCCCGCCATAAAAATGCGTATCGATATTGGCATAAACCCCTAATTCGGACTCGCCTAAATTAAAGCCTTTGTTACCAGGCCCAATCTCACCGCCCGACTGAAAGCCAGTAATATGGTAATTAGAATCTTGAGAGCGATCAGCATAAGTGCCTGATAAAATTAAAGAAATGTTTGGGTTGAGCGCATTGCCAGCGCTTGATTTAGCAACAACTTGTAGAGATTCTTTGTCTGCTTTTTTATCAAGTTCTCCAGCGAGATTTTCTGTACCCTTTAAACGGGACTCTAAGCTTTGAATACGCAGCTCGTAGACTTGCTTCATTTGTTGAATTTCAGCGCGAAGCGCCTCTAACTCTTTACTATCATTTGCTTTTGCTGCCGCAGGCAGTAAACAGGCAAGCGCAATGGCGCTCACCAATAATTTTAGTGGGGACATATTAACCTCATCATTGCAAAAATAAAAAAACACTCCCTAAAAGAAGTGAATTAAAAATGTAGTGCTAAGTGAGGATAGGCGGAGCGCGAGAAAGGTAGGCAAAAGTCCGTTGAGCAACTATCGGACTAAACAAACAAACCGACAATTGGATAGGATCAGAAATAACATCAAAAAGAAGCGCCTGTGAGCCCACTGCAGCACCAAGATTGGTAACTGCAGCGCATTTACCACAAACCTCTTGATGATGCGGCAGTGATTTACTTCCAAAAGACTTTTGTTGTAACTCTGCCGTATGAACATAAGGGTGCAAAGCCGCTTCTTGCTGGGCAAACGCCAGCAAAAATGCACACAAAAATGGAAAAAACAAACGGCTAATCATCAGCAAATTATATTCTAATAAATGCAGCATTAAGAATTACATTTAAATGACATCAGGCGTCTCGGCGCCATAAAATTTAAGCTTCAGTTTTTTTAACTGATCCCTAAAATCGGCAGCTTGCTCAAACTCCAAGTTTTTAGCAGCATCATGCATGGCTTTTTCTAAGCGTTTCATTTCTTTGGCAAGTTGCTTTTCACTTAAAGATTCATAATTAGCCTGCTCTTCTAGCACTTTGCGCTCACGCTGCGCTTCGTCTTTATCGTAAACGCCATCAATAATGTCTTTGATACGCTTACTAATCCCCTTAGGCACAATGCCATTCGCGGCATTAAATGCAAGCTGAACGCCGCGCCTTCTTTCAGTTTCATCCATCGCCAGTTTCATGCTGCGAGTGATTTTGTTGGCGTAAAAAATCACCTGTCCGTTTAAGTTACGCGCGGCACGGCCTGATGTTTGAATTAAACTGCGCTCAGAGCGCAAAAAGCCCTCTTTATCGGCATCTAACACAGCAACGAGTGAAACCTCCGGAATATCTAAGCCCTCGCGCAGCAAGTTGATACCCACCAGCACATCAAACTCACCTAAACGCAAATCACGAATGATTTCAACACGCTCTACAGTGTCAATATCACTATGCAGATAACGCACTTTAACGCCGTGTTCATTTAAATAATCGGTTAAATCTTCTGCCATGCGCTTAGTTAAAGTAGTGGCTAAAACACGCTCACCAAGACCCACGCGAATTTTAATTTCACTCAATAAATCATCAACTTGCGTGTCAGCAGGCTTCACCACAATAACAGGGTCAACCAAACCCGTGGGACGGGCAATCATTTCAACAATTTGCTGCTGATGACTTGCCTCATATTCAGATGGCGTGGCCGAAACAAACACGCACTGACGCATAATGCGCTCAAACTCATCAAATTTGAGCGGGCGATTATCTAATGCAGATGGCAAGCGCCAGCCATAATCAACCAAGTTTTCTTTTCGAGAACGATCGCCTTTATACATCGCGCCAATTTGCGGCACAGTCACATGACTCTCATCAATAATCATCAAAGCATTATTGGGCAAGTAATCAATCAAAGTTGGCGGCGGATCGCCAGGGTTTCTTCCAGATAAATGTCGCGAGTAGTTTTCAATGCCTTTACAAAAGCCAATTTCATTTAACATTTCAAGATCAAACCGCGTGCGCTGCTCTATGCGTGCCGCTTCAACCAGCTTGCCCGTGTTGATATAGAAGCTAACCCGCTCTTTGAGCTCGTGTTTAATTTTTTCCATAGCGCGTATAGTTGTTTCACGCGGAGTCACGTAATGACTTGATGGATACACCGTGTAACGTGGAATCTTATTAAACACTTGCCCCGTCAACGGGTCAAACAGCGTGATGGAGTCAATTTCATCATCAAACATCGAAATACGCACAGCGGTTTCATTATTTTCTGCAGGAAAAACATCAATCACATCGCCCCTGACCCTGAAGCTGCCACGTGCGAAATCAAATTCGTTACGGTCGTATTGCATTCCTACCAAACGTGAAATCATGTCACGCTGGGCTATTTTTTCGCCTTGCTGCACGTGTAGCACCATGCCATGGTAATCCACCGGGTCGCCAATGCCATATATCGCAGAAACAGTTGCAACAATAATACTGTCTTCACGCTCAAGCAATGCTTTCGTCGCAGAAAGCCGCATTTGCTCGATATGCTCATTGATGCTCGAGTCTTTTTCAATAAACAAATCTCGTGAAGGCACATAAGCCTCCGGCTGATAGTAATCGTAATAAGAAACGAAATACTCAACCGAATTATGAGGAAAAAACTCTCTAAACTCGCTGTATAACTGAGCAGCCAAGGTTTTATTAGGTGCCATTACAATAGCTGGGCGACCTGTGCGGGCAATCACATTGGCCATGGTGTAAGTTTTGCCCGAGCCTGTCACGCCAAGCAAGGTTTGAAATTTCAGACCATCGTTGACACCTTGGGTCAGCTTATCAATCGCTTGCGGCTGATCACCAGCAGGCGGAAACGGTTGATATAACTGATATTGACTATTTGGAAAAGTAACAAACACGCTGATCTTTTTTAATTGATTTTAACGTTTCATTTTAACAGCAAACATAAACACAATATCTTATCGCTTAAATTTTCAAATAAAATTTGAAGTCACTATTGATTGCGCACTATTTTACAAGACACCTTAAAAGTAGAACTTTAAATATTTATTAGAGTCATTAAGCAAAGAATAAACAAAGTCATCAAAACTTTAAAATGTATTACGCCCCTCTAAAAAACTGTTTTAATTTCTAAAAAGCTGTTTTAACTTGAAAGATGTTTAGGAATCAATATGCCTAGATTTATTTTGTTTGCCGCCTTGCTCGCCATGACACAAAACGCACTTGCTGTTGACCAGGAAAAAATATTGAGCGCGCTCAAAACCGTGGTCATGATACGTGGGTACAATGACACTGGTGGCTTATCTTATGGCTCAGGGGTGGTCGTTGCTGATAACAAAGTGATTTCTAATTGTCATATTCTTCGTAGCACCAAGCAACCTTGGGTCGCCCGTGGCGAAGACACCTATGAAACAGTATCAGTTCAAGCCGACAGATGGCACGATTTATGTTTATTAACCACCACCAATCTGCCATTTAAGCCAGCGCATATTAACAGTAGCTATAAAATTAAACGCGGAGAAGATGTAATTTCAATTGGGCACTCTAACGGCTCGCCTGCGCCGCTCACATCAGCTGGCACGGTAAAATCAACCTATACTTTTGAAGGCGGGCAAGTCATCAGAAGTAATGCTCAATTTCGCATGGGCGCAAGTGGCAGCGGCATATTTGACGGCGATGGCAATTTACTCGGCATTAACACCTTTAAAACGCCTGGTCGAAATGCTTATTTTTACTCACTACCCATTGAATGGCTGGCTGATATTCAAAAACTACCTGTTGAAACCGTTTTTCCAATCAAGGGTAAAGCCTTTTGGGAAGAAGACGACAACAAAAAACCTTTTTTTATGCAAGTAGCCCTGCCTGAAATCAACCAAGATTGGGCTGTTCTTGCCAAAATCGCGCAACAATGGATCAATGCAGAACCCACAAGCACTGACGCTTGGTTTGAGTTAGCTAACGCGCAAGAAAACATGAACCAACTTGAAGAGGCTAAAGTAGCCTATCAAAAATCAGCAGCATTAGATGCCACTAATACTGATGCATTATTTAGGCTAGGGGCTATCGCCAAGGCATCGGGGGACAAAAGCACTGCTCAACAAGTAAATATCAAACTTGAAAGCATGAACAAAGATGTAGCGAAAGAATATCGCGAAATGTTAGGCTGTGATGCTCAATGCTAAATTTTTCTACCTAGGTCGAGATTTTTATACCCTGCATCTGCATTGATGCTGCCTTGGCTACTATTTAACCATTGCAGCTTTGATATTCAGGGCTTGACCTGCGTGCAGGCTAATGTCACCTGCGGTTTGAATAGTAGCGCCGCGGTCTTGCGTGCTGTTTTCTGAAAGGGTGTTTTGACTATTCCATGCGGCGTAATGCGCTTTGCTTATTGGCGCCCTAAGGGAGTGCGGGCTACACTTACTCTTTTAGAGCGATAGTCAATTAAGAATGCAATTGCTTCATCTAGTGTGTCGAAAGCAACATCTGAACTACCAAAGTCGATTTCGCCCTCAGGTTTTCTATAAGTAATACCAACTTCATTTTTAACAATATCAATATCGTAAGACTCACAAACTTTATACTCATAAACGTTATATAAGAATGCGTTAAGAACCCCCCATACTTATAACTTTTGATTGTTAAATTAGATAAACGTGACTCTAAATATTCAATTAAATTATCTGGCAGTTTTATCATTTTCCAGCTCAAAAATAGCAGCTTCCTGCACAATGACGTTTACACAAAATTTCTGACATCCCCTTAACTGCCCCGTCTGTTTTATTTGAGAGAACTAAGATTTTGGTTAATTTCATCGCCAGTAATTACTTCATCAGTTTCTTCATAGTCGGCTGGTTTGTTGTAGTCATACTCAATGTTGAATTTACCGTCAGGATAAAGTGTAAAGGTTAGCCCCCAGATACGTTGCCCTGTGGTGGCTAGGATATTGTCGCGGAGAAAAAGAGCGGCTTTTTGAATATCAAACACACCCCAACCTATGGGAATATCACACTCTGATCCATCACTTAATTTTTGTATTGTCACAGTACCGCCTAAATTTTTTCCAAGCACGGGAGCATCAACTTGTAGACATTTCCATGTGCTTTTAGAGCAAGCACTCAAAAGTGCAGTTGAAATTACTTTGTAGGCTTCTTCAATATTTTTCATAGAGCCCTTCCTATTGGGTGAATGGGTAACGTTTAACGACACCATTTACAGTGGCTTCAACCATAAATCGATCAGGCCTCACTCCACCACTTGGCGGGTAACCTAGTTCAATTTTTACACTCTGAATCACCCCGAGTTTTAAGGAGAGCTTTAATCATGAGAGAATATCAAGATGACGAAAGCCAAACCCCAATACTCCCCCGAAGTCAAAGAGCGTGCAGTTCGGATGGTATTAGAACACCAGCACCAATACGCCACGCCA
>JAVKLV010000019.1:0-1673 GCA_031538905.1 Methylotenera sp.
TGGCGTGGCGTATTGGTGCTGGTGTTCTAATACCATCCGAACTGCACGCTCTTTGACTTCGGGGGAGTATTGGGGTTTGGCTTTCGTCATCTTGATATTCTCTCATGATTAAAGCTCTCCTTAAAACTCGGGGTGATTCAAACTGCGTACGCTTAACGCCCGACACACTGTCATAAGTGGTGCTTGCGCAACCATTTAATTGTAGTGTAATAGTGATAAGTAAAATAAAAAATAGTCTTTTCATGATCATTTTGAACCTCAAATAATTTTAAAACCTAAACGTAATATAAACGCTTAACGCTCCAGTATCTCTTTACGTTGAATGCACAAAGAAATATATTCACTCATTAAAACCAGCAGCAAGTGTACTAGGCGAGCCTCACCTAGCCAAGAGTTTTAATCGGCATTGTATTTAGCATCATCAGTCAATTAGCCGTAGAGTGACACAACTTAATTATTCTCATTTCAGCGTTTATCGTGTATCTTTGCGATAAAAAATAATGCAAAGGCACAATATGTCACTAGGTCCCGTTATGTTAGATATCGTCGGTACAAAGCTCTCGGCCGATGACATAAAAAGACTGCAACACCCCATGGTTGGCGGCGTTATTTTATTTAAGCGCAACTATGAAAACAATGCACAATTACAATCACTTACAGCAAGCATCAGATCTGCCCGCTCATCTCCCATTCTCATTGCGGTAGACCATGAAGGTGGTCGCGTGCAGCGCTTTAAAGAAGGCTTTACTAAAATTCCGCCCATGCGCGAATTTGGAAAAATTTGGGATACTCACCCAAAAAAAGCACATAATCTCGCCCTTAAAGCGGGATGGATTTTAGCTGCTGAGCTGCGCGCGCACGATATTGACTTTAGTTTTACACCTGTGCTGGATATTGATTACGGTGACAGCTTAGTCATTGGTGACAGAGCGTTTCACTTGAGCACACAAGCGATCAATGATTTAGCTTTTTCACTGATGCAAGGCTTGAAAAAAGGAGGCATGGCAGCAGTAGGAAAGCACTTCCCAGGGCATGGCTTTGTGGTTGCCGACTCTCACGTCAGTATGCCTGTAGACGAGCGTGAGTTTGATCAAATCGCACAAAATGATATGCAGCCTTTCATCAAATTAATTGATGAAGGCATTCAGGCAATAATGCCCGCGCATGTCATTTATTCAAAAGTAGACGAAAAACCCGCTGGATTTTCATCGAAATGGCTCAAAAAAATACTTAGAGAGCGACTAAGCTTTAATGGCGTGATTTTTAGTGACGACTTAAGTATGGAGGCCGCAAGCGCAGGAGGAGATGTGACAACACGCGCATTAGCAGCATTAAACGCAGGCTGCGACATGGTGCTACTATGCAATCAACCTGCCATGGCAGACGAGCTTTTAGCTCGCTTAGAATGGACAATGTCCTCAAGCAGCATCGAAAGATTGACGCATATGTACGGGCAAAAAAATCCGCAAAGCTTAGATGACTTGGATAAAAGCGCCGAATTTACTGACGCAAAGCGTGACATTGACTTAATTACAACCACTCCGCCTACGCACTGATTGAGCACGACAAGCGTCAGAGTGAGCGTTAGGGTTCACACTGACTTCAGATTTCATCGGACATTTTCTGAGCACAAGCTAAACAACCTCCTTGCGGAGGTTGTTTAGCATCAACAA
>JAVKLV010000020.1:0-21998 GCA_031538905.1 Methylotenera sp.
GGTTATAATGTATTGGATGTTTCAGCGTTTAAGCACTACCGAATTAATCATTCAAAACTGTTTGCAGATAAGCAGAATCACATCAATGGAATTGAGAACTTTTGGAACCAAGCCAAGCGACATATGAGTAAATTTAATGGTGTTCCAAAGGCTAATTTTGAGCTGTTTTTGAAGGAGTGCGAGCGGCGTTTTAATAACCCAACACCGCAAGCACAGTTATTGCAATTAAAACAATTGGTTAAACAATATATGGGCTAGTTATCTAGGACAGCCCCATGAATTATTTAATCGCTTAGAAAAATCATTTGAAGACGAAAAGCGCTTTACTGCCGACGCCGCCCACGTGCTACGCACTCCCCTTGAGGCACTAAAAACTCAAGCACAAGTGGCCATGCGCGCTCACGAAAAAGTGGAAAGATCACATGCTTTAGAAAATGTATTACTTGGTGTAGATCGGGCGACAAGGCTCGTGGAGCAGTTGCTTATATTGGCTACAGTGGATCCAGAAGCTACATTCTCACATTATCAGCAGGTCGATTTAAACCTTTTAGCATCAGAAATAATCACAGACTTAGCGCCAATGGCACGGGCAAAAAAAATAAAACTTGCATTAAAAAGCAACGGCGTATGCACGGTTCTTGGTGAACACACTCAACTTAGCTTGTTACTACGTAATGTAATCGACAATGCCATTCGATACACCCCCGCAGGCGGCTCTGTTGATGTCACCACAAGCCATACAGACGGCGTAAAATTACAAGTGCGCGACACTGGAATTGGAATAGCGCAAGCAGAACGCGAACAAGTACTAAAGCGCTTTTACCGAATAAGTGGCAATGGCGAAACAGGCTGCGGGCTTGGACTATCCATCGTCAAGCGCATTGCTGAGCTACATGAAGCGCAATTAACAATGTCTGAAAATCAAGCGGGCGGCGGCTTATTAGTCAGCGTTATTTGGAAAAAACCGTAAAAAAACTTGGCTTAACTCATTAAAATCTTTTTGCATAACAGCCTTCAAGTAAAATTTAATTGCTTGAATGGTCAGCAAAAATGATAATCTTGCGTTTTAATGTTGCGGTGCTTTATTGGCGGCATATCAAATATCTCAACGCTTTAAAATTAGACCCCAAGGTCATCAGAAAGGAAGTTTTAACAAATGAAAAAATTATTAAGTGCTTTAATGCTACTGTTATCGTTCAACCTCTTTGCGGCAAGCCCTCAAATGGGTCAAGAGTTTGATAAAACAGCGCAAGTCATCAACACTGAAAGCCCTAATAAAATAGAAGTGGTTGAAGTCTTTTGGTATGGCTGCATTCATTGCTACCACATGGATCCAATACTCAACACATGGCTTAAAAAGTTGCCCGCAGACATGGCCTTTAGGCGCATTCCTGGCTTACCAAACCCCTCATGGGCACCCATGGCAAAAGCGTTTTACGCAATGGAAGATTTAAAATTATCCGATAAACTACATGCTGCTTTATTTGATGCCGTTCATAAAGAAAAGGCCTTAGATCCCACCAATGAAGCCGCGATTATCACTTGGATGACTAAAAAAAGCGGCCTGGATAAAGCAAAAGTAGAAGCTTCATTTAAATCATTTTCTATGAACAATAAACTCAATCAGGCTGCCAACTTTTTTAGCGCATCTGGTGCAACAGGCGTGCCTAGCTTTATCATCAATGGCCAGTTTATTACCTCTAGCACCATGGCGGGCGGCAACGAAGAAGCCCTCAAAACCATTGACTATATTGTGGCGAATATCCGCGCAGAAAAAACTAAAGCCTCAACAAAAAAATAGCGCATCCCAAAAAGATTAACATCATGCACATTCACATTTTAGGTATTTGTGGCACATTTATGGGGGGCATTGCCGTATTAGCAAAACAGGCTGGCCACAAAGTGACAGGCTGTGACGCAAACGTTTACCCCCCCATGAGTACGCAACTTGAAGCGCAAGGCATCGCGCTCATTGAGGGCTTTGATCCTGCTCAGACTAAGTTAAATCCTGATATTTATGTGATTGGCAATGTGGTTTCGCGTGGCAATCCGTTAATGGAAGAGATATTAAATCAAGGCTTACCTTATATTTCTGGACCACAATGGCTGGCCGAGAATGTGCTGCAAGACAAGTGGGTGCTTGCTGTGGCTGGCACTCACGGCAAAACCACAACCAGTGCAATGTTAGCTTTCATTCTTGAATACGCAGGATTAGCTCCAGGATTTTTAATTGGCGGCGTGCCAGAAAATTTTAGTGCTTCAGCGCGACTCCCAGGCAGCCCAAAGCAAGACAAAAAAAGCATTTCACCTTTTTTTGTTATTGAAGCTGATGAATACGACACTGCCTTTTTTGATAAACGCTCAAAATTTGTGCATTACCGCCCTCGCACCGCTGTATTAAATAATTTAGAGTTTGATCACGCAGATATTTTTGATGATTTACCTGCCATTGAAAAACAATTTCACCATTTAGTTCGCACCGTGCCACAACAAGGTCTCATTGTGGCAAACGCTGAAGAGCCAAGCTTAGCGCGCGTGATTGATAAAGACTGCTGGACGCCTGTTGAAAAATTTGGCGCAGTGGCAGATTGGCACACCGCGAATATAGATGATCATGGTGGTTTTGATGTGATGTATAAAGGTGAGCGCCAAGCGCATTTAAGCTGGCAAATACTGGGCGAACACAACAAAATGAACGCGCTTGCCAGCATTGCCGCCGCCCGCCATGCCGGCGTTGCACCTTGCATTGCCATTGAAGCTTTAAGCGAATTTAAAAGCGTAAAGCGCCGCATGGAAATTAAAGGGGTAGTGAATGGCATTACCGTTTACGATGATTTTGCACACCACCCAACGGCTATTCAAACCACTGTTTCAGGCTTGCGCGCTAAAGTGGGCGGGGCCAAAATTTTAGCAGTGCTAGAGCCGCGCTCAAACACCATGAAATTAGGCGTCATGAAAAGTGCGCTATCAAACAGCTTAAACAATGCTGATTGGGTGTTTTGCTATAGCAAAAATCTAGGCTGGAACGCCGCCGAGGCGCTCGCATCGATTAAAGATAAAGCGCTAGTCTATGAAGACTTAGATACCATGGTTGCCGCCATTGCTAAAGAAGCCACGGCGGGGGACTACATACTCATCATGAGTAATGGCGGCTTTGATGGCGTACATCAAAAAGTATTAAATGCAATTAAATAAGCGCTAAAAGCAGATTTTGGCAGTCACAAAAAATAGACAGATTAAATTTTGCTTACATTGATCAGAAAAATTAAAACTGGCTTGAGTCAAGTCAATACCCGGCTACAAAGCACGCGCATGATGGTGAAGGCAATTTGGATTTCAATTTTTATCCACGCCCTGATATTAACCATTCACTTTGAGCCTGAAATCAAAAAATTTAAAAATAATTTATCCTCAATAGAGGTGATGCTAGTCAACACCAAAACTGCCGCCAAGCCAGATAAGGCGGATGTACTGGCGCAAGCAAATTTAGACCGCGGCGGCAATACTGAGCAAAACCATAAAATTAAATCAGCGCTACCCGCAGTTCAGCAGCAAGAAACCGATTTTGTCGTCAACCCAGAAATGAAAGTAAAATCTGGCAAGAAAGCCGCCAAAACAACCGCTGAAGAAACAAAAAAACAAAAAAATGTGGCCGAGCTTGAGAAAAAAGCCAAAGAGCTCATGACGCAACTACAATCAAAACAAAAAGTTGACTCAAACCCCGTAGAAAAAACCACTACCAAAGAAATTGATACTGGCGACCAAGAGGCGCCCAACAAAAAAATTGACATCAATCACTTAACGGCTGCCGCGCTAGAAATGGATAAGCTTGAAGCACTCATTGCCAAACAACAAGATGAATACCAAAAACGTCCTAAACGTAAATTTATTGGCGCAAGAGCGCAAAAATATCGAGATGCCTTGTATGTTGAGGCTTGGCGGCAAAAAATAGAAAGAATTGGTAATTTAAATTACCCAGAGGCAGCTAAAAGCCTCAAAATGTACGGTCAACTACAAATGACCGTATCTATTAAAGCTGATGGCAGTCTTGAATCAATTGAAATTAACCGAAGCTCTGGCTACAAAGTGCTAGATGAAGCCGCAAAACATATTGTAGAGCTGGCTGCGCCTTATGCTAAGTTTTCTGAAGAAATGCACAAAGAAGTGGATATCTTAAGCATTACACGCACCTGGATGTTTACCAAAGAAGACAGCCTCGCAACCGGCGAGTAGCGGTGCTGTATTTTAAAAGAGCAGACTTTTATGACTAAACCGCACACGATCATGGGCCAGAATATGGCTCATCAATATGAATGAAAAAACGATTTCTTCGCTTTTTACTAGTAGTAGTGCCCGTCTTACTGGGGCTTCATGCCTATATTGGCTGGAGTCTTTTGCCATCACTTGAGATGGGATCATTGGGTGTAAATCTTGGCATTTCCCTGTTAGTGCTTTCAACATTGTTCATGCCTATGGGAATGTTTGCACGCTTCATTTTTCAAAAGCCGGCACTGTCCGACCCCGTGACTTGGGTGGGGGTCATTTTCATGGGGCTTTTTTCGTCCTTACTCGTACTCACCTTCTTGCGAAACATACTCCTAATTTTTTTAGAAGGTACTTCAGCTCAACGCAATGTTTCAGCTATTGTTGTGATAGTGTCAGCGCTAGCAATCACATTGCTTGGCTTTTTTAATGCAAGACGAGTAGCCAAGGTTGTTCATGTTGAAATTGCGCTAGCAGGCTTACCCGCTTCACTACACGGATTTACCATTGCTCAAATCAGTGACATTCATGTTGGACCTACCATTAAAGGGAGTTATGTTGCAGCGATTGTCGATCGGGTGAATAGTTTAAAGCCTGATCTCATCGCAATTACGGGTGATGTGGTTGATGGAAGTGTTGAGCAGCTCGCTCACCATACCGCCCCTTTAGAACGATTAACTGCAAGACACGGGGCATTTTTTGTCACGGGTAACCACGAGTATTACTCAGGCGCCATGGAGTGGATAGCTGAATTTAAACGTTTAGGGCTGCGCGGCATGATGAATGAGCATGTCATCCTAGAGCATAATGGCGGAAAATTACTGATCGCAGGGGTAACAGATTACAGCGCGCATCTCTTTGATGAAACACATCGAAGCGATCCACATCTTGCGCTTAAAGGCAGCACTCAAGAAATTCACAAGATATTGCTAGCGCATCAACCTCGAACCGCCTCAGAAGCAGAAGCCGCTGGCTTTGATTTACAATTATCAGGTCACACCCATGGCGGACAATTCTGGCCATGGAACCTGTTTGTGGGCATACAACAACCATTCACCGCAGGGTTAAATAAACTAGGGAACCTCTTGATTTACACAAGTCGAGGAACGGGCTATTGGGGACCGCCCAAACGCTTTGGTGCGCCCTCTGAAATTACTTTAATAACGCTTGCTTCTCATTAAATGAGCATCTTCAAAAAACATGAATAATCACTTCAAATATCACGTGTTTTTCTGTCTTAATCAGCGCCCTAATGGCGAGGCTTGCTGCGCCAATTTAAATTCAGAAGCGGCTTTTGACTACATGAAAGCACAAGTCAAAAAATTAAAACTCAATGCGCAAAACCATGTGCGCATCAACCGCGCTGGATGCTTTGACCGCTGCGGCGAGGGTCCTTTACTCGTGATTTACCCGCAAGCCATTTGGTATCGCTTTGTTGATAATCAAGACATTGAAGAGATTATTCAAAGCCATTTAATCAATGGAAAAGTTGTAGCGCGCTTAACTGTTTAAGTTACTTTTTTAAGCCAAAGCGCACGCAATCAGCGCGCTGATATTCTCGGCAATTTTATTGATGGTAGCCTTATCAAGCGGACTTGCTTCACCGTGGCGCAACGCCTCGCCCCAATGCGAATGAGGGTAATGCTTGTCATTTTTAAAACGAGGGATCACGTGCCAATGCACATGAGGCGTTTTATTACCCAAGCTGGCAAGGTTAATTTTATTTGGCTGAATAATTTGGCGCAGAGCGGCTTCAACTGAAAATACTACTTTCATCATCCTTGCGCGCTGGGCGGGGGGCAAATCAGTCATCTCTTTAATATGGCTGATGAGCTCTACGCGGCAATAAGCGGGGTAGTCTTGGTCATTTAATAAAACCACACGACAAAAATCATCCTGCCACAAAATAAGGTTTTCAGAAGCGGCACATAATGGGCAATCTTGCCTCATATTCATGTTATGAGGCCGCCAGCATACGCTCTAATGTAAGCTTGGCAAGCTTGGCCTCGTGTAAAGGCACTTTAATTTGATTAACCACATTCCCCTCAACCAAATTTTCTAACACCCACGCTAAATGCTGCGGATCAATACGCGCCATTGTTGAGCATTCACACACAACATGGCTCATAAATTTAACCAGCTTTCCTTCTGGAATCATTTTTTCAGCCAAGCGATTGACTAAGTTAAGCTCAGTGCCAACCAGCCATTTTGTATTGGCAGCGGCCTCGCTCACGGTTTTAAGAATATATTCCGTCGAGCCTACATAATCTGAATGAAGACAAACCTCAAACGGCGCCTCAGGGTGAGAAATGACCATGCCATCAGGATGCTCTTCGCGAAATTGGCTGATATTCTGCGGACGAAACATTTGATGTACCGCACAATGACCCTTCCATAACAAAATTTTAGCTTTTTTAATCTGCACCTCGGTTAAGCCCCCCATCGGCTGATCCGGATCCCAAAGCGGCATTTCATCAAGCGAAATGCCCATTTGATGACCTGACCAACGACCCAAATTCTGATCTGGAAAGAACAATACTTTTTCGCGCTGCTTAAAGCTCCATTCAAGAATTTTGGGTGCATTAGTACTCGTGCAAACAATGCCACCATGCTCACCACAAAAGGCTTTTAAGTCTGCCGCAGAGTTAATGTAAGTGACCGGCGTGATGACCTCATCAAAATCAAGCACTCGACTTAATTCGCGATAGCTACGCTCTACTTTTGCAAGATTTGCCATATCAGCCATTGAGCAACCCGCAGCCAAATCGGGCAATATGGCTATTTGGTCTGGGCGGCTTAAAATATCTGCCACTTCGGCCATAAAATGAACCCCCAAAAAGACAATGTACTGCGCGTCTAGGGTTTCACAATAGCGTGATAATTTAAGCGAATCACCCGTGTAATCAGCATGGCGATAGACGCTTTCATTTTGGTAATGGTGACCTAAAATAACCAGCCTTTTACCAAGCTTTTCTTTGGCTACAGAAATGCGACGCTGACACTCTAAATCTTCAGCGGCTCTGAATTTTTCAAATTTGATAGGGGATGCTTGCATAATTGGAGACAGCCTGATGACCTGTAAATGACGATATGCTTATTTTATAACGTTAAGTGATGCTGTTCACCTAATCTTTTTAAGGCATCTACATTCGTCCACGAAAAAACACGCTTGGCCGCCACGCGCCAATCAACCCATTCGTAACGAGTGTGCTCATTAGGCGCGAGCTGAATGGGCAACGTTGCTGGAAGCTCTAAACCAAAAAGATGCTCAGTATTATTCACAACCCCTGGCGCATAACGGTGTCGCCAATGCGGATAGATTTCATAAACATTTGAGACGTGCCAGTTTTGCAGATGATAATTTGCCGCCTCTAAACCAGTTTCTTCGCGCACCTCTCTCATGGCGGCTTCTTCTAGAGTTTCAGCAGACTCTAAGCTACCAGTCACCGACTGCCAATAAGTTGCTTTGTCAGCACGCTCCATAATAAGTACTTGCAGATTTTTAGTGTAAATTAACACTAAGACTGAAATAGGCGTTTTAAACATACAATATCGCGCAGCTCGCGTTAAAAACCAATGATGGTCAGGGCTTGTGCGTTTGCATTAAATTTTTAGGGAGCTGAAACACCACACTCTCAACCACGCCTTGCAGCTCTTGCACATGACCTGCACCCAATGCTTGCAATTTAGAAATCACTTCTTTCACTAAAACTTCTGGGGCAGAAGCGCCGGCAGAAACGCCAATTTTACGCTTACCCAAAAGCCACTCTGGCTTTAAATAACTGGCGTTATCTACCATATAGGCCTCTACCCCCTGATTTTTGGCAACTTCACGCAAGCGATTAGAGTTAGAGCTATTAGGTGAGCCTACAATAATCACCAAATCGCAGTTTTGCGTCATTATTTTTACCGCATCTTGACGATTTTGCGTGGCATAACAAATATCATCGCTTTTGGGCGCGTTAATTTTTAGAAATCTAGCTTTTAAAGCGGAAATAACCACCGATGCATCATCCACAGAAAGCGTTGTTTGCGTCACATAAGCAAGCTTTAATGGATTTTTAACCGACAAAGCTGCAACATCTTGGGGCGTTTCTACTAAATAAATCCCTTGGCTACCTTCAGCTTGACCAATCGTCCCCTCGACTTCAGGGTGCCCCTTATGGCCAATCATGATAATCTCCATGTCAGCCGCCTGCATTTTAGCGACCTCAATATGCACCTTAGTGACCAACGGGCAAGTGGCATCAAAAGCGTTTAGACGGCGCGCCTGCGCTTCAGCGCGCACCGCTTTTGAAACGCCATGCGCACTAAAAATCACGGTGCTACCTGCTGGAATCTCATCTAGCTCCTCAACGAATATCGCACCTTTGGCACGCAAGCCATCAACAACAAATTGGTTATGCACCACTTCATGACGAACGTAGATAGGCGCGCCAAATTTTTCTAAAGCCTGCTCAACGATAATAATGGCACGGTCAACACCAGCACAAAAACCACGTGGGTTAGCTAATAAAATCTCTGCAGAAGCATTATTTTTTGAGTTGTTATCCATCATTACGCGCTTAATCATTAAATTAACTTCAAGGTATAATGCACATATTAACCTAAATTAGGGCGCGCTTTAAATTGAAGCCCGCTTAAAATATGAACAACAGCGCCTTAAAAACACCTGCCCCGAGAAATACGGCAACACTACTCATCACCTGCCCTGATAGTAAAGGTATTGTGGCGGCCATTGCTGATTTTTTATATCAGCACAATGCCAACATTTTGCACGCCGACCAGCATCAAGATGCAGAAAATAATTTATTCTTAATGCGCGTTGAGTGGGATTTGGCAGGCTTTACTTTATCAACCGCAGAATTTGACCAGCAGTTTTCTGCCATCGCCGCTCTCTTTAATATGACCTGGCAACTCAAGCTTTCACAAAAGCCACTGCGCGTTGCCATTATGGTTTCACAATACGATCACTGCTTAGCCGATTTGTTGCATCGTCATAAAAACGGTGAGCTAGCCTGCGAGATTCCCTTAATCATTAGCAACCATCGCGACACAGAGTCATTGGCAAAGTTTTACGGGGTTAATTTTCATCACATTGTTGTCAATAAAGACAATAAATCGAAAGCCGAAGCCGAGCAATTTGCCTTGTTTGAACAATACAACATTGATTTAATTGTATTAGCGCGTTATATGCAAATTCTCTCACCAGACTTTGTCGCACGTTACCCTAAGCAAATTATCAACATTCACCATTCATTTTTACCTGCATTTATCGGCGCACGCCCCTATCATCGGGCGTTTGAGCGTGGGGTTAAATTGATAGGTGCAACTGCACACTATGTCACTGAGCTGCTGGATGAAGGCCCGATTATTGAGCAAGATATTGACCGCATTTCACATCGCGATCAAGTGGAAGACTTAATTCAAAAAGGGCGGGATTTAGAGCGCATTGTTTTATTTAAAGCGGTAAGCTGGCATATTGAAAGCCGCATTTTGCTCTACGCAAACAAAACGGTCATTTTTGATTAGCAACTATCAAGCAATAAAAAAGCGAAGCATTTTAGTGCTTCGCTTTTTTATTTAAAAACCAATAATTTTTTAATTGACTTCCATCAGCAAGGGCTGGGGCAAGGAGCATCAAGAGGCGGAACGGGCACTTCATCAACAGGTGCAACTTCAGGCAATGCTTCATCCGCATAGGCAGAAATAGCACTAAAAGCGAACAGTGCAGACAATACTAAAAGAATTTTTTTCATATTTTCCCCATCTTTAAGCAAGCGTTTTTAAAATTGACTATTTTTTAAGAGCTTTAAATTCTCTTAATGAGAATTTACACTTAGACTATTTTTTGTGCAACACAAATTACTTTAATCTGGCAGGCATTGTTCCAATGCAAATAAGTCACTTATTTTTTCGCGCTTTCTAATGAGGTGCGCATGATAACCATCGACCATAACCTCTGCTGCCCGCCCTCTGCTGTTGTAGTTGCTAGACATACTCATGCCATACGCTCCGGCAGACATAATCGCCAAAAGATCTCCTTCTGCCAATGCCAGCGTTCTATCGTGACCCAAAAAGTCACCACTTTCACACACGGGGCCAACAATTTCATAGGTCAATGCTTTTGACGCATTTGAGTTTAATTGCACGGGCTTAATGTCATGGTACGCATCATATAAAGCGGGACGCATTAAATCATTCATTGCTGCATCAACAATCGCAAAATTTTTTGTTTGCGTGAGTTTTAAATACTCAACTTTTGTAAGCAAAACGCCTGCGTTACCCACCAGTGCGCGGCCAGGCTCAAATACGAGCTTCACATTACGCGTACCAAGTTTTGCACGCATGGCATCGGCAAATACAGCAAACTCCGGCGGAGTTTCATCGCTGTAACAAATTCCAATACCGCCGCCCGCGTCAATATGCTCAATCATAATGCCATGTTCTGCCAGCGCATCAACCAACGCCAAAATACGATCAAACGCATCTAAAAATGGAGAAAGCTCAGTGATTTGCGAACCAATATGGCAATCTACGCCATGAATGGCAATGTTGCTCATTTTTGAAGCGCGCAAATAAATGCTCAGCGCCTCTTCATAAGCCACGCCAAACTTATTATTTTTTAAGCCCGTTGAAATATAAGGGTGTGTTTTTGCGTCTACGTTCGGATTAACGCGCAATGAAATAGGCGCAACCTTCCCCATTGCGGCAGCAACTGCGTTTAATCGTGATAACTCATTTTCAGACTCAACATTAAAACAAAAAATACCCGCGCTAAGAGCAGCGCGCATTTCATTTTCTGTTTTTCCTACCCCTGAAAAAACAATTTTCTGAGGATCTCCCCCAGCCGCCAAAACACGGGCAAGCTCCCCGCCTGAAACAATATCAAAACCCGCTCCAAGCTTGGCAAACGTATTTAAAATCGCCAAGCTTGGATTAGCTTTTACGGCAAAACAAATTAAATGATTGCTACCTTTAAAGCCGGCGCTAAAGCTTTTAAAAGCGCTCACAAGTGCAGATTTAGAATATACGTAACAAGGCGTATCAAACTCATTTGCAATGCTTGTAAGTGCAACGTTTTCAATGTGCTGGATATTGTTTTTAAATGTAAAAGGATTCACGAGGTGACTTATCAATATAAAATGAGTTGAGCCCAATTTAACAGCCAGGCTAAGTATGCGAATTATGCTGCATTTTGGTATTGCTGTTCAAGACAAAGATTAGGCGCGCTTGATGACAAGTACCCCTTTCATCTTTTTAAATGCCAGCATCAATAGATTGTATTAGCAGACTGTTCTTTATACCGATAAAACTAAGCCGCCATGTTTCAGCTTGAGCTAGAGCCCGCATAAAACCCACATTTAATTAAGCAAGGTTTGGCGATGACCGTGATATTGATTGCTATAATACGAAAAGTTTGCGCCCGTAGCTCAGTTGGATAGAGTGTCAGTTTCCGAAGCTGAAGGTCGTGGGTTCGACTCCCGCCGGGCGCGCCATCATTTAACCCGAATGAAATTAAAATTTTTATATTTATTAAATTTAAATTCAATGACTTATATTGATTTTTTAACCTGTACTACATATCTTTGGTACCATTTAATTAAGCCACTCAAGCAACAAAATAACTGATCAATTCACAATATCTACAAAAATATACAAAAATTTCTTAAAAAAATTAAAGTTAGTTTAAAATGTGCCGTTAAGAGCAACATGAATGCGCATATTGTAGCGCGCAAAGCCCCAAAGCAACTTAAAGCAACTTAAAGCAACTTAAAGCAACTTAAAGCAACTTAAAGCAACTTAAAGCACAAAAGGATAACTACCATGAAAATCAATGACTCAAGCAATAAGTTGAGAAGCTTTAGTGTAGAAAAACCCAATAACGCCAATGCCAATACAGCGAAGGCAGATGCTGCAAAAGCACTGCAGGCAGAAGATAAGTCTAACAAAAACGTGACGCTTTCACCCGCCGCATCAAAGTTACAATCGCTTGAAGAAAAAGTAAAAGCAAGCGATACCGTTGATGCTGAAAAAGTAAATGCAATTAAATCCAGCATTGCAAAAGGTGAGTTTAAAGTAGATCCAGAAAAAATAGCGAATGGTCTAATTTCTTCAGTGAAAGACTTTTTGTCTGCGCAAAAATAGTTGCAAAGTCAGCCTCAAAAGCGCATCAAAATAGTCATCTCATCTTTAAATTTAAAGTTTAAAATCAAAGACTCACTTGAGGCAACAAGGATAATCAATGAATAAAACGACGTCTAATCAGTCAATATCATTTGAACAAGATGCAAAATTAGTCCGTCAATTATTAACTCTTCTAAGCCGCGAGCAATCTAGCTTGGTTTCCATTGATCTTGATTCTATTGAAGCGCTAATAGAAGAAAAATCTGTTTTACTACAAAAAATTAGCGCCCTGGCTGACAATCGTTATAAAGCACTAGCCACTGCTGGTTTTGAAGAAAACGAGTCAGGCATGGTGGCCTGGTTAAAATACAATGCTACACCCGCGCTGAATAAATCCTGGGAAAGCTTCCAAAAATCTATCTTAGAAGCCAAAGAACTCAATCGCCTTAACGGCACGCTCATCAACAAACACTTTAACCGTAATCAACAGCTACTTAACCAGCTACAAGGCAATGCAGCGGGCGATTTTGTTTACGGAAAAGATGGGCAAGCAAAAACTCAATCAAGCACAAGATCTGCTTTAACCGCATAAGCGCTTATTGGCGCAAGTCTTTGATTGAGCGCTGATTATCCTCTAAAAAAATTTTAACGCTTTTAACAATGCGGTCTTGTGTTTGCAAAATCTCTATCACGTAACTATCCACTTTAAAGCTGGTTCCAGGCTCTGGAATGTATTCGAAGTGCTCTAAAATAAGCCCGTTGAGAGTACGCGGACCCTCTAGCGAAAAATGAAGATTGAGCTTCTTATTTAAGTCCCTCAAGGTACTACTGCCATCAACAAGCCACCCGCCATCTTGATCTTGCCAATACTGCCCTAATCTTGAAGGCGATTGAGTTGTAAAATCACCGATCATTTCCTCAAGAATATCTTCTAAAGTAATCAGCCCTTTAAACTCACCATACTCATCAACCACAAGCGCTACGCGCTGTTTTTTTTCTTGAAACTGCTGCATTTGCGCGTAAAGTGGCGTGCCAGAAGGCACAAAGTAAGGATCGGTAATCACTTCACGTAAACCTTCTTTAGTAAAACCTTCGCTTTCGTAATGCGCCCGAAGCTGCGGCATCACTTTACGTAAATGCAAAATGCCAATAATTTCTTCTTGCTCACCCTGCCGAACAGGTAAGCGCGTATGCTGGCTGTTAGAGATTTGCTGTAAAATTTCCTCAAGCGGCGCATCAAAATTGATAGATTCAACCAAAGTATGTGCGGTCATCACGTCATCAACAGTAATCTTTTCTAAATCAAAGAGATTTAATAAAATAAACTGGTGTTTTTGGGGAATAAAATGACCTGCATCCGTGACAATGCTGCGCAATTCATCCATGGTGAGTGATTGTGTGTTTTCTTCAAAATTAACCCGCACGCCCAAAAGCCGCAACAAAGCCCCAACGAATAAGTTGATAAACCACACAACCGGATATAAAACTTTAAGCAGCGGATAAAGTATATAGCTACAGAATATGGCAATTTTTTCTGGGTAAGCGGCCGCAAATACTTTGGGAGAAATTTCACTAAAAACTAAAATTGCAAAGGTGACCGCCAGCGTGCCTAGCATTAACACCCACTCTCCCTCGCCAAATAGCTCCACAGTAATCACCGTCACCAATGTTGCAGAAGCCGCATTAGCAAAGTTGTTGCACAGCAAAATAACGCCTAATAGCTTATCGGTTTTTGCAAGTAGCGCGGTAGCAAAGCGCGCGCCGCGATTACCCTCTTTAACCAAATGCTTTAATCGATACCGATTAAGTGACATCAAACTGGTTTCAGCCATGGAAAAAAATCCTGACACCACCAACAGTAGCATCAGTATGCCAAGCTGCCAAAAAATAGAAATGTTACTCAATGGATCAATTAAGCGATTAAAGTGAGTGTTAAAGGGGATCTGTGACTAGCATCATCAAGCTAGGAGCTTTGGCTTCATCATGCTACAAATTCATCAAAGTGAGCGCATACTAAGAAATAAAATCAGCTGGCACGGGCGCTTCAGTCTCTTGATTTTTTTTAGCATTTTTATTGTCATTTTTTTTATCAGCATCACCGATTAGGTTCGCGCGATTAACACCGAGCCACATCGCAATTGGGCAGGCGACCAACACCGATGAGTAAATGCCAAACAAAATGCCAATGGTGAGCGCCAGCGCAAAATTGTGTAAAACCTCACCACCAAACAACAACATTGAACCCACCATGGTTTGCGTCATGGCGTGGGTAATAATGGTACGTGACATGGTGCGGGTAATGGCATTATCAATCACCTGGGTCACGCTGGCTTTACGCATTTTACGAAAGTTCTCGCGCACGCGGTCAAACACCACAACCGACTCATTCACCGAGTAGCCAAGCACCGCAAGAATACCCGCCAACACCGTCAGGTTAAACTCCCATTTGAAGAAAGCAAAAAATCCAAGAATAATCACCACATCATGCATATTGGCAATAATTGCCGCAACAGCAAAGCGCCATTCAAAACGCAACCAAAGATAGAGCATGATGCCAATACTCACAAAAAACAACGCCAATCCGCCATTCTCATAAAGCTCATCACCCACTTGCGCACCAACCGATTCAACACGGCGCACTTCAGCGCTTGGCTCAGCTAAAACAAGCGCTGCTTTCACTTGTTCTGAAAGCTTTGAAACTGACACGTCTTTTTTGACAGGCAAGCGAATCAACACATCATGACTTGAGCCAAAGTTTTGTACAGTAGCCTCTTTTAAACCAATACCATCAACCGCCTTACGAATGCTTTCAAGGTTTGCAGCTTGCGGATAGCTCACCTCCATCACTGTTCCCCCAGTGAAATCCACACCAAAATTTAGCCCGCGCGTTGCTAAAAACACAATAGCTAAAATAAATGTCACCAATGAAATGGCTGTCGTTAAACGACCATAACTCATAAAGGGAATATCTTGTTTGATTCTAAATAATTCCATAATGTTTACTCTAATTTTTTAAATGATTGCACTTTTAAGCTTTGTAAATTTGACCAATAGAAAGCTTGCCAAGTTTGCGACGATAACCGTAAATGAAGTTCACTAAAGCGCGAGACAACAATACCGCACTAAACATCGAAGTTAATATCCCCAAAACATGAACAACAGCAAAGCCTTTGATAGGTCCCGTGCCAAACATAAATAAAGCCAACCCAGCAATCAATGTGGTGACATTAGAATCTAAAATAGTATCCCAAGCACGCTCGTAACCAGCATGAATACTGGCCTGCGGCGTATTTCCATTACGAAGCTCCTCACGAATGCGCTCATTAATCAGCACATTTGCATCAATCGCCATGCCAAGCGCCAGTGCAATTGCAGCCAAGCCAGGTAAAGTAAGCGTTGCTTGCAACATCGACAAAATAGCCACTAACAAAAGTAAGTTAATAGCGAGCGCAGCCACTGAAACTGCACCAAAAACCATGTAATAAATCATCATCATCACAGCAATTGCCGCAAAACCCCACAATGTTGAGTGAATGCCGCGGTTGATGTTTTCTTGCCCCATACTAGGACCAACAGTACGCTCTTCAATAATATCCATCGGCGCGGCAAGTGCCCCAGCACGTAATAGCAAGGCAACATCTGTGGCTTCTTGCGTGTTTGCCATGCCTGAAATTTGCACGCGCCCACCACCAATTTCTTCGTTAATTACGGGAGCGGTAATCACTTCGGTATTGCCTTTTTCAATCAGCAAAATTGCCATGCGCTTACCCACATTTTCGCGCGTCACTTGTTGAAAAATACGGGCGCCACGCGCGTCTAAAGTAACATTTACGGTTGACCTGCCCGATTGACTTTCTACGCCAGGGCCCGCATCAGTAATATAATCGCCGGTCAGCACCACGCTCTTTTTAACCAACACAGCACGCCCATCACGATTTTTAAAAACCTCATCACCTATCGGCGCCTGACCTTTTTCAGCTTTTTCTAAAGTGGCAAAATCACTTTTTTCTTCATCCACCATGCGAATTTCCAACGTTGCAGTACGCCCTAAAATCTCTTTGGCCTTTGCGGTATCTTGCACCCCTGGCAATTGCACCACAACACGGTCAGCGCCTTGCTGTTGAATGATAGGTTCAGCCACACCAAGCTCGTTAATACGGTTATGCAGCGTTTGAATGTTTTGCTTAATCGCAAAATCTTGTATGTTTTTTTGCTCCATGACACTAAGCGAAGCCTGAAGAAGGCTGCGCTCGCCACTGACTAATGCCTCGAGCTTTAAGTGAGGGTATTCTTTGACAATCACTGCGCGCGCTTTATTGAGATCTTCTGCATTATTAAAGCTAATCTGTACAGTTTCACCCTCACGCGTTACCCCAACGTATGAAATACGCTCTTTTCTAAGCGTGCTTCTAAAGTCGCCAACAAAGCGTTCTGCAGCCTTACTTAAGGCCGCTTTCATATCAACCTGCATTAAAAAATGCACGCCCCCACGTAAATCTAAGCCAAGATACATCGGCTTTGCACCTAAATGATGCAACCAACTAGGAGAGCGAGAAAGCAAATTTAAAGCAACGGTATATCCATTACCTAAGTTTGCTTGCAAAACATCTTTGGCTCGAATTTGTGTATCAGTATTAGCAAACTGCGCTTTGACACCACGTGCATCTTGATATAAGCCATCGTATTTAATTTTTTCTTGCTGAAATACCGCCTCAACTTTTTTGAGTAAATCAGGGTCAAGCGTAGCGCTACTCTTGGTAGCAGTCACTT
This sequence comes from Methylotenera sp., assembly GCA_031538905.1. Classification (GTDB taxonomy): domain Bacteria; phylum Pseudomonadota; class Gammaproteobacteria; order Burkholderiales; family Methylophilaceae; genus Methylotenera. Next base: position 17,161 of record JAVKLV010000020.1, read on the forward strand.
GTACAGCGGGCGATTCACCAAAAAAGTTGGGAATGGTGTAAATCAGCCCCATTAAAATCATGACGGCAGCAAGGATATTTTTCCATATCGGATAACGGTTCATAGCTTTACTCTAAAATAGTATGACTTATTATTCACAAGAGTCATGTTGAAAGCGGCTTAACAATATAAGTTCAAATACTCTTCATTGTGCCTTTGGGTAATGCGCTTTGTATCGCTTGTTTTTGCACGGTGATTTCAGTATTAGCCGCAATTTCAATCGTCACAAATGACTCAAGCACTTGAGTCACTTTACCCACAATGCCGCCACTCGTCACAATCTCGTCGCCTTTTTGCAGTGCCGCAATCATATTGCGCTGATCTTTAGCAGCTTTCATTTGCGGGCGAATAATCATAAAGAAAAATAAAACAAAAATAACAATAAGCGGTAAAAAGCTCATTAAATCGCCGCCTGGAGTCGCATCTGCTGCGTATGCATTTGAAATAAACAAGATAAAACCTCTTAAAATTAAATGTAAAAATCGTTTAGAAATTAGAAAATAGCTTCAAAAATAACCCAAAAGCTTAACCACGAATTTTAGCACAGACTGAAGAGCCAAGTTACAGGCACTGACGCTTTGCTGCAAACGCTTCTTTAAAGGCCAAAAAAGTACCCGTTTCTATGGCTTTTCTCATGTCGCTCATCAGCACTTGGTAATAATGCAAATTATGTATGGTATTTAAGCGCGCGCCTAAAATTTCGCCAATGCGGTGCAAATGATGCAAATAGGCACGACTAAAGTTTTGACAGGTGTAACAAACACAGTCAGCATCTAAAGGCTGGGTATCGGTTTTATAGCGGGAGTTTTTAATTTTTACATCACCATACTGCGTAAATAGCCAGCCGTTACGGGCATTGCGAGTTGGCATCACACAATCAAACATATCAATACCCTGCGAAACGGCTTCAAGTAAATCTTCTGGCGTGCCCACTCCCATCAGGTATCGCGGTTTATTTTGCGGCATTTTGGGTGCGGTGTGCGCCAAAATGCGCAACATATCTTCTTTTGGCTCACCCACAGACAAGCCGCCTATAGCAAAGCCATCAAAGTCAATTTCGGTTAAACCTGCCAGTGAAATATCGCGCAACTCTTCAAACATCCCACCTTGAATAATGCCAAACAATGCGTTGCGATTGCCTTGGTGCGCGTCTTTACTGCGCCGAGCCCAGCGTAAACTCAACTGCATTGAGTCGCTCGCCTCTTTTAAGGTAGCAGGAAATGGCGTGCACTCATCAAAAATCATCACAACGTCACTGTTTAACACTTTTTGAATACGCATCGATTCTTCTGGCGTTAAAAAACAAACATCCCCATTGATTGGGCTTTTAAATTTAACGCCCTCTTCTGAAATTTTACGCATTGCTCCTAAGCTAAATACCTGAAATCCGCCAGAATCAGTGAGAATGGGGCCGCTCCAGCCCATAAAGTTGTGTAAGCCGCCGTGCGCCTCAATCACCGACAAGCCCGGTCTTAACCACAGATGAAAGGTGTTGCCTAAAATGATATGCGCATCAATTTCTTTAAGCTCAATGGGTGACATGGCTTTCACAGCGCCATAAGTGCCCACTGGCATAAAGGCCGGCGTTTGTACATCACCATGCGCCAGATGCACCGTGCCGCGGCGAGCTAAACCGTCTTGTTTGTGTAGCGTGAATTGCATGAGATTAATCACGTTGATTTAAATAGCGGCGATATTAACACACTCACAAAAGAGAAAGCATAAGCGCCGCCCTGCGCATACCCTAGCCTAAAATCAATAGAGTTTTTAAGCTTAAGACTGTTTATTATTTTTTAAAAAAGGTGATTTAAAAAAATGAACATCAGCACAGTTGACAGCATTTTAAAACACAAGTGTTTGTTATGCGGCTCGTTTGTTATACTAGCGCAGTTTACTTTATGAGCGTTTGCAATATGCTTGAGCCTAACGAAAAAATAAAATCTCATCACAAGCCAAAATCTAAAGAGCATGACAGCGTAACCTTGCGCCCGCGAGGTATTTACCTTTTGCCCAATTTATTCACTTCTGCGGCCTTGTTTGCGGGATTTTTTGCCATTGTACAAGCGATGAATGGGCGCTTTGAGCTTTCTGCAATTGCTATATTTATCGCCATGGTGTTAGATGGGGTTGATGGGCGAGTCGCGCGCATGACCAACACTCAAAGCGCCTTTGGTGCCGAATATGACAGCCTCTCTGACATGGTCTCTTTTGGCGTAGCGCCTGCGCTTATTTTGTATGTTTGGGCCTTAAAGCCACTAGGCAAGTTAGGCTGGCTGGCAGCTTTTACTTACTGCGCTTGTGCGGCTTTACGCTTGGCAAGGTTTAACACAAAGTTAGAAGATGAATTTCAAGATAAGCGTTATTTTCAGGGCTTACCCAGCCCTGGCGCAGCAGCTTTACTGGCTGGGTTTGTTTGGGTTTCATACGAGTATGGCGTGAGTGGGCGCGATGTGTTTTTTGGCGTGCTGCAATGGAAATGGATGGCGTGGGGATTAACTATTTTTGCAGGCCTCTCCATGGTAAGTGATTTACGTTACTACAGCGGTAAAGATATCAATCTCAAGCAAAGTGTGCCATTTTTTGTCATCTTGGGCATCATGTTAGCGATTGTGCTCGTTTCATACAGCCCACCAGAAGTCTTGTTGTTTGTGATGGCCTCATACGCTTTATCTGGATACATTACTTGGGTGCAAGAAAAATTTGAAAAAGAAAAACCTAATGATTAGATAGAACGACCAATGCTTTTAAATGAAGTGCTTTTTAAATTAAACGCTTGTCTGACTTTATAAAAAATACTATATTTCTACCACTATGTTTAACTCAGCTACTCAATATGTTTTTTATGCGCCGAGCACAATTACGAGCGCGTTATTGTTACGCACATTATTGACCTTAAGCGCAAGCGGCAACAACCTGCGCTAGCGCGCACATGACACCCCACCCCAATTGTATTAAATCGTTTTGCGTGCGCCTCATAGCAAAATGCTATGATTTGAGCTTGATTTTTATGGCGCATCGCAACATTAAAACTCAATCAGTTTAGGTAAATTAGAGATGATGAATACCCCTGTACACAATACCAAGCAAAATCAAATTATTATTTTTGACACCACCTTGCGTGATGGCGAACAAAGCCCGGGTGCGGCAATGACAAAAGAAGAAAAAATCCGCATTGCGCGCCAGCTTGAAAAATTAGGCGTCAATGTCATTGAAGCAGGCTTTGCTGCCGCAAGCCCGGGTGACTTTGAAGCGATTTCAGAAATCGCAAAAATCATTAAAAACTCAACGGTATGCTCATTAGCTCGCGCAAGTGAAAATGATGTGCGCCGCGCGGGCGAGGCTATTAAGCACGCAGCAAGCGGACGCATTCATACATTTATTGCAACCAGCAAAATCCATATGGAAAACAAACTTCGCATGACCGAAGACCAAGTGGTTGAACGTGCAGTTCAAGCCGTTAAATGGGCGCTTGAGTATACCAAAGATGTGGAATTTTCAGCTGAAGATGCCGTGCGCTCTGATATTGATTTCTTGGTGCGCATTTTTGATGCGGTCATTGAAGCCGGTGCCACAACAATTAACGTGCCAGATACAGTCGGATATTCGATCCCCGCGCCATGGGGCGAGCGCATGGCAACCCTTATCAAGCGCGTAAAAAATAGCAATCAAGTGGTGTGGTCTACACACTGCCATAATGATTTAGGTATGGCAGTTGCAAACTCGTTAGCAGCGGTCATGCATGGTGCGCGCCAAGTGGAATGTACCATTAACGGCTTGGGCGAGCGTGCGGGTAATGCCAGCTTAGAAGAAGTTGTCATGGCCATTAAAACGCGTGCTGACGTATTTAATTTAACAACGCGTATCGATACCACGCAAATTGTCCCTTCAAGCAAATTAGTTTCAAGCATTACGGGCTACCCCGTGCAGCCCAACAAGGCCATTGTAGGAGCAAATGCCTTTGCTCATGAATCGGGCATTCACCAAGACGGCGTATTAAAACACCGTGAAACTTACGAAATTATGCGCGCTGAAGATGTCGGCTGGAAAGCCAATAAATTAACTTTGGGCAAATTGTCAGGTCGCAACGCATTTAGATCGCGCCTAAAAGAACTTGGTATTGAGTTAGCGAGCGACGATTTATTAAATGTGGCTTTTGCTAAATTTAAAGATTTGGCAGATAAAAAATCCGAAATTTTCGACGAAGACTTACAAGCTTTAGTGAGCGATGAATTTGTGCAAGAATCTGCAGAAAATTACAAGCTCGTCTACTTGCAAGTCACCTCACAAACTGGCGAAGTGCCGCACGCCTTGATCACTATTTCTGATAACGGCGCTGAAAAAAAAGCCGATGCAGAAGGTGGTGGTCCAGTCGATGCCACCTTTAAAGCCATTGAAAAAATCGTAAAAAGTGGCGCACAATTGCAACTATACTCGGTCAATAACATTACGAGTGGCACCGATGCGCAAGGAGAAGTCACGGTGCGTCTCGCCAAAGGCGGTCGTATTGTAAATGGCCAAGGTGCGGATACCGATATTGTCATTGCCTCGGCCAAAGCGTATTTAAATGGCTTAAATAAGTTGCATAGCACACTTGAGCGCGCGCATCCGCAAGTATGATAACTCGCCAACAAACGCACATTCTTTTTGATAAATATTCTGGGGGCTGTCCTAGATAACACATAAAATGTTATAAGGACGTCATGAGAAAGAGCAGATTAAATTCAGCTAAGCAGTCGAGGTTAATTGAACATTTTGTTGCTGGCACAACGGCTAGATGTGCAGCAGATTTGATTGGCGTA
>JAVKLV010000021.1:0-32948 GCA_031538905.1 Methylotenera sp.
CCCCCCCCACCGCATTCAACCCCCCCCCCCCCCAATTCCCCCCCCCCCCGCCCCCCCTACCCCCCCCCCCCACCCCCCCCCCCCCCCCCCCCGGGGGGGGGGTAAATCCTCAGTCAAAAAAAACCATTCATCACACACATCAACATGACGCTATTTTTAAAAATCACTCATAAACCATTGACTTTTAGCAACCCGCCTGAAACTAAAAATACGCTCCACAATATCTGTGGATAACTTTGTGAATAACTGTGGTTTTAAAACGCAACACACCAATTTATAAGGCTTTTTTACAAGTTGCTTACTTTTTAATCTAAAATTTATTACAATAAAATCAATAACTTATAATTTTACTGTTGATTACAAAGGGTTTTTATTGCAAGTTAAGGTTATGCTTGAGGTCGTGTGTGTAAGTCGGCCATTTTGGGCAAAATTTTGCGTGCATTTGCACTAGTAATATCAATCACTTGCGCCACGCTGACTTGCTTTAAATCGGCTAAAACTTGTGCGATTTTAATGAGTTCCAAAGGATTATTTCTTGCTTTTGTTCCAATCCATTCTGGCGGAATATCTGGTGCATCGGTTTCTAAAACGATTGACTCTAAGGGCAATGTGGTGGCTAATGCGCGAATTTTTAAAGCGCGGCTATATGTCATAGCGCCGCCAAAGCCCAACTTAAACCCAAGACCGATGAATTGATGCGCTTGTTGTAAGCTGCCATTAAATGCGTGTGCGATGCCGCCCTTAACCTCATGCCTACGCAGATATTTTAAAACATCATCAACCGCATGGCGCACGTGCAGTATGACAGGTAAATCATACTGCTTAGCCAGCTTAAGCTGCTCTGAAAAAAAATAGCCTTGTGTCGCAAGATTGCTTTTACTGACAAAATAATCTAAACCAATCTCACCGATAGCGACCGGAGTATGATTTTTTACATACCATGCTAACTCTCGCAGGTGACAAACGGCGGCGCTATCGACATACATCGGGTGAATACCAAGCGCATAAACACAGTGAGAATATTTGTTTGACAGCGCAATCACATCATCAAAATTTGAGCGCGCCACAGCTGGCACCACAATCGCACCAATGCCTTTTTGCAGCGCAAGGCGTGCAATGTCATCGCGATCAGCATCAAACTCTGCGGCATCAAGATGACAATGCGTATCAATGAGCATGGCGCGCAATGTTTACTGATCAAGCTTAAGCGGCTTTGCTCGTACGCAAACATCTGGCCCAATCTGGCGAATATCTTCAATGTGCAGATCAGTCACTTGCTGCATACTCGTTAATGTAGACATTGCGAACATAGAGCGAGCATCTGCGCCCATTAACTTAGGAGCAAAATATAAAATCAACTCATCAATTAAGCCTGCCTCTAAAAATGCGCCACTCAGGCGCTGACCCGCTTCAATCAGCACTTCATTGATGCCGCGTTTTGCCAAATCTAAAAGCAAATCCTGCAAGACTACTCGCCCGCTGGCATGGGGCAAATGCAATAACTCCGCCCCAGCCTGGCTAAGTTTTGCTGCATTACCCTGCGCATCACTTACATACACTATCAGCACTAAGCCGGCATTTACCCCCTGATGCTTGAGCATTTTGCAATCTGCGGGCGTTTGTAACTGGCTATCTATAATGATGCGTAAGGGTTGTCTTTGCACATTGTCAAGCCGCACATTCATGCTTGGATTATCGGCCAGCACTGTGCCAATGCCAGTGATAATGGCACATGACCGAGCACGCCAATGTTGCACATCTAAGCGCGATTCTTCACTACTTATCCACTGGCTTTTGCCATTTTTAAGTGCGGTGCGCCCATCTAAACTAGCCGCTAGTTTGCAGCGCACATAAGGCTTATGTTGCGTCATGCGTGAAATAAAGCCTATATTTAACGCCATGGCTTCTGGCTCCATCAAACCAAGAAAAACCTCAATTCCGTTCACTTTAAGCCGCTTAATACCATTACCTGCAACGAGCGGATTAGGGTCTTGCATCGCTACAATCACGCGCTTGACATCAGCGCTAATCAAGGCGTCAACACACGGAGGAGTCAACCCATGATGACTACAAGGCTCCAGCGTGACATACACATCCGCGCCCTTGGCAAGAGCGCCAGCCTCACGCAGGGCAAATACCTCAGCGTGCGGATCACCTGCCTTAAGATGCGCGCCCTGCCCGATAATTTGATTATTTTTTACGATAACACAGCCAACACGCGGGTTTGGCTGTGTGCTATAGAGCCCTTGCTCAGCCAAGCGCAGCGCAAGGCTCATAAACGTATGGTCAGCGACTGTAAACACGCTTAGGTCATCACTATGATGTCAGTACTATAGAGGTAAGTTTAGTGCGATGAAATGCGGCTATTAATTAAACGGTTATTTTCATCAAAAAATAATAACAAGCCATGATAAACCTGCATACATTTACCTAAATCGTATTCCATGGCATTGCCATCTTCAAAACTTGGGCGCCCAAGCAACGCGCCAATCGCCTCTTTACTACTGCCTTTAGATAAAATGTTGTGCTGTAAATCGTAAGCCATATCGCCCCGCTTACAATCCTTTTCTACGGTCAGGGCACTTTGCATCCATTTGACTTGATCAAATTGATCACTGCCAAACATCAGGCTATCTTTCATCATCCACCAAGTAAAAAAAACAATCGTCAGCAACACGGTAAATGCAGCAAATAAAATCGTCGCCCAATTGATAAATTTCATACTGACACCTTAGATTTTGAGTGTTATTAAAAAGAAAAGTAGCTTACAAATCACGAATCGCATCATTAAAGTCATCAACATCTGAAAAGCTGCGATATACCGATGCGAAACGAATGTAGGCGACTTTATCCATCACTTTAAGCTCCTGCATCACGCTTTCACCCAAGTCACGTGCGGCAATTTCACGTACGCCTAGGGCAAGCACCTTTTGCACGATATGCTGAAGCGCATGATCTACATATTGCGTGGGCACCGGTCGCTTATGTAAAGCCCGCGTGAAAGACAACTGTAATTTATCGCGACTAAACGCTTCACGCGTACCGTTGGTTTTAACCACTTGCGGCATATGTAAATCAGCTATTTCATAAGTGGTAAAACGCTTGTCGCACACACCACATTTACGGCGACGGCGAATAGAGTCTCCCTCATCATTCACACGCGAATCAATCACTTGGGTGTCTGTCTCGCCACAAAAAGGACATTTCATTGCGTAATTATTCGCCTAGGTTTTTGTAAACAGGAAATCTAGCTGTTAAAGCATGGGTCTTCATTTTGGTCGCAACAATCACCGCCTCATCACTGGGCTTATCTAGCACATCAGCAATAAGATGCGCCACTTGACGCGCCTCGTCCTCTTTAAAACCACGCGTAGTAATCGCGGGCGTGCCAATACGAATACCAGAGGTCACAAATGGGCTTTCTGGGTCATTTGGAATTGCATTTTTATTCACCGTAATGTGTGCCAAGCCCAAAGCCGCATCTGCCGCTTTGCCCGTTAAGCCTTTTGGGCGCAAGTCAACTAAAAACATATGCGACTCTGTGCGTCCGGAAATAATACGCAAGCCACGCGCCGTTAATGCCTCTGCCATAGCTTGCGCGTTTTTAATCACTTGTGTTTGATACATTTTAAATTCTGGCTGAGCCGCCTCTAAAAATGCGGTGGCTTTGGCCGCAATCACGTGCATTAAAGGGCCGCCTTGCAAGCTAGGAAATACGCTAGAGTTTAATGATTTTTCAAATTCAGCACGGGCCATAATCACCCCACCACGCGGACCACGCAAAGTTTTATGTGTAGTTGAAGTCACAAAATCAGCGTGTGGCACAGGGTTTGGATAAACACCCGCCGCAATCAAACCTGAATAATGTGCCATATCCACCATAAAATATGCGCCCACTTTTTTAGCGATTTCCGCCATGCGCGCCCAATCAAAACGTAAGGCGTAGGCCGATGCACCGCCAATGAGCAACTTTGGTTTACACTCAAGAGCAAGGCGTTCCATTTCATCATAATCAATGGTTTCTTGATCATTTAAACCATAAGCCACGATATTAAACAATTTACCCGACAAATTTGCCGGTGAGCCGTGCGTTAAATGCCCGCCATGGCCAAGGTTCAAGCCCATGACGGTGTCGCCTGGCTTTAAAATTGAGAAATATACGGCCTGATTCGCTTGCGAGCCTGAATGCGGCTGCACGTTTGCATACTCTGCGCCGTAGAGCGCTTTTAATCGATCAATCGCCAACTGCTCAACCTGATCAACATACTCACAACCGCCATAAAAACGCTTGCCTGGATAACCTTCTGCATATTTATTGGTTAACTGAGAGCCTTGCGCCTGCATCACTGCTGGGCTGGTATAGTTTTCTGAAGCAATCAACTCGATATGCTCATGCTGACGCATGACTTCAGGCATCATCATGCCCCATAACGCAGGATCAGCTTGGTTTAAGGTATTAGCGTAGTTAAATGGCGCGGTCGACATAAAGTTTATTTTCCAAGTGCTTATATTTTGATTTAAGAAAGTTTTATTTAAAAATACTTAATTTAACAGTTGAGGTGTTAAAAGCTAAGCGCATTTTAACACGCCCACCCGTGAAGGTTAAAGCCAAAAAATTGAGCGCCCTCTTCGATTTTGCTATAATTTCAAAGCCAAACATGAAGATGAATCGGCACTTCAATATAACGCCTATCCATATAACGCCTATACAGAAAGTACGCGCATGAAATGGTCTAACACTTTAGAAATTGCTGAAGCACTTTTTGACAAGCATCCGGAGATTGATCCAAAAACCATTCGCTTTACCGATTTAATGGCATGGACAATGGCTTTAGATGGCTTTAACGATGACCCTAAACATTGCGGCGAAAAAATTTTAGAGGCTATTCAACTCGCCTGGATTGATGAAGCGCGCTAGTCAAACACAGACTTATTCAAAATACCTCATGATTAAATAGATTTAAAAATCACCCTATTTCAACCCACGGCGTGCTTAATTTACTGTCATGCTCATCCGTGATGCACTCACTCAATAGCCAAGCCCATTATTAGTCAGCCATGCTCAAAAAAAATATTTTCATAGCCGCGTTGTGGTTTGCATTAGCAAGCCTGATTTATTTTCTTGTCGATAACATCCAAAACCCAAACAAAATAAGCCGCTTAGGCAAAAGTAGCGCAGTCGTTTTAAAACGAGGTCTAGATGGACATTACCGCGCCGAAGCGTTAATTAACGGTGAAAAAGTAAATGTGCTGGTAGACACTGGAGCAACGGGCATCGCTATTTCACAAAAAGTGGCTGACAAACTCAAGCTCAAAAGCGTTGATGCAGTACGCACCAATACCGCTAATGGTGACAGTGTTGGCTATATGGTGCGTTTAGCGTCAGTACAAATTGGCGGGGTTTATGCACATGATGTAGCCGCCATGATCGCCCCTGGCTTAGATGGCGATGCCCTCTTGGGGATGTCTTTTTTAAGCCGCATGGATGTCAGGCTGTATAAAGGTGAAATGACCATTCAAGAGGCGCGGGAATAAGGTTTAATCAGCCACCAAGAATGGATAAATCAACCTAAAACTAGCGGCGGCATATCGGCAGTTATGTCACCACTGTTGGCGCATGACGGCCGGTTTTTTCTTGCAACCCTGAAACCTCTAATGCAATTTTAATCATCTGCGCCAACGCAGTCTGCGCATCTACATGATGCCGCTTGATATCAGGCTCAAAAGCTTCTAAATAAATACGCAAAGTCGACCCTTCGGCATCAGTGCCTGAACGCCTGAACACAATGCGTGAGTTATCTTCAAACAAAATACGTATACCTTGATCATGCGTCAGCGTGCCATCCACCGGGTCTTCATAACTAAAGCTGTCGCAAGTTTTCACCTTGTAAGCACCAAACGACTTGCCTGGTAGAGTAAGCAACTGCGACTTAATATGTTCAATCACTGCATATGCCGCATCAGTCGCAATGGCTTCATAGTCATGGCGCGCATAAAAATTACGCCCAAATTTTGCCCAGTGCATGCTTAAAATCTCTTCAACAGAAGCACCTTTTTTTGCCAAGATATTGAGCCAAAACAATATCGCCCACAAGCCGTCTTTTTCGCGCACATGGTGTGAGCTCGTGCCAAAACTTTCTTCACCACACAGGCTTACTTTGCCGGCATCCATCAAATTGGTAAAAAATTTCCAGCCCGTGGGCGTTTCAAAGCAAGGAATGTTAAGCCAGGCGGCAACACGATCAACCGCACCACTTGTGGGCATAGAGCGTGCCACGCCGACAATGCCGCCAGCATAAGCGGGCACAAGACTGGCATTGGCCGCCAGTACGGCCAGACTATCAGAAGGCGTCACAAAAAAATGTTTGCCTAAAATCATGTTGCGATCACCATCACCATCTGAAGCGGCACCAAAATCTGGCGCATCATCCCCCGCAAACATCATGCTGACCAAATCTTTAGCATAGGTTAAATTAGGGTCGGGATGCCCGCCTGCAAAATTTTCAGAAGGCGTGCAATTCATCAAACTTAAAGCTGGCGCGCCCAAGCGATTTAAAAAGATTTCTTGAGCATAAGGGCCTGTAACCGCGTGCATGGCGTCAAAGCGCATTTTAAAGCCACTTGCAAGCAATTTTTTAATGGCAGAAAAGTCAAACAGCGCCTGCATTAAGTCAGCATAATCTTGCACACTATCAATCACTTTAACGACAAATTGACCTTCATTAAAGCTCACCTCGCCCAGGGCGTCGACATCAACTTCGGGTAAGTCTGCGATTTTATAAGTGCTTATTTTTTGGCTTAACTCAAAAATAAGCTGTGTCATTTTTTCGGGCGCAGGGCCGCCATGGCTCATATTAAATTTAATGCCAAAATCACCCTCAATGCCGCCTTGATTGTGACTTGCAGTTAACACAATTGCACCAAAAAGCGCATATTTTCGAATGAGGTGCGAAGATGCAGGGGTGGATAAAAGTCCAGACTGACCCACCAGCACACGCGCAAAACCATTGGCTGCCGCCATGCGAATAATAGTTTGTATCGCTTGGCGATTAAAATAACGCCCGTCCCCCCCCAGGGCTAATGTCAGCCCATGCGCGCGCGGCAGTGCATCAAAAATGCTTTGTACGAAGTTTTCTAAATAAGCGGGCTGCTGAAATACTTTTACTTTTTTTCTAAGTCCAGAGGTGCCGGGCGCTTGGTCATGAAAGACCTGTGTTTTAATGGTGTTAATTTGCATGACGTATCTTACATGACCCATTGTTAACTAACATGACCCTGCGCTTAAAAAGCTATGGTTTTAGCTTAATCCAAGTGGTTTTAAGCTCGGTATACTTATCTAGTGCGTGCAGCGATTTATCGCGCCCATTGCCCGATTGCTGATACCCGCCAAACGGAACGGTAATATCGTCCTCATCATAACTATTGATATACACCATGCCAGCACGCAAAGCCTTTGCCAGCAAGTGTGCACGAGAAAGGTTTTGCGTCCAGATTGCTGCTGCCAAGCCATATGGCGTGTCGTTAGCAATCTCAACTGCTTCTTCTTCAGTATCAAAAGTAATGATAGATAACACCGGACCAAAAATCTCTTCTGCGGCAATTTTCATATCATTGGTTACGTGATCAAACACCGTCGGGCTGATATAAAAACCACCGGTTTTGCCCAATACGCGTACGCCCCCTGCAAGTAGGGTTGCGCCTTCAGTGAGACCGCTTTGAATATACTTGAGGATATTGTCCATCTGTCTATTATCGACAATCGCCCCCATCGTGGTCGTGGTGTCTAAAGGGTTGCCTGGCTGATAGCGAGGCAAATGCGTGAGGAGCTTTTTAATAAACGCATCTTTAATCGTGCGCTCAACCAACAAGCGAGAGGGGGCATTGCAGCTTTCACCTTGATTATAAAAAATGGAGGCTACAGAAGAGGCTACCGCTTCATCTACATTGCAATCAGCAAAAATAATATTGGGCGACTTTCCGCCCAGCTCGCACCAAGCGCGTTTGAGATTGCTTTGTCCTGCCATGATTTGAATTTTCTTACCTACTTCTGTTGAGCCAGTAAATGCAATGCAATCCACATCCATGTGCATGGCAAGCGGCGTACCCGCTTCTGCACCAAAGCCTGGAACAACATTGAGCACACCTTTTGGAATACCCGCCAAAAGCGCCAAGTCGCCCAGCCTTAAGGCGCTCAACGGTGATTTTTCTGAAGGCTTTAAAATCACGCTATTGCCCGCAGCCAAAGCAGGGGCAATTTTCCAGCACGCCATCAAAATCGGGTAATTCCACGGCACAATGGCCGCAACCACACCCACTGGCTCACGCGTAATCATGGCAAGCGTATGTTCGGCGGTCGGGGCAATTTCATCATAAATCTTATCAATCGCCTCCCCAAACCAGCGCAACGTATTGGCAGCAGAAGCCACATCCATACTCAAGCTAGCTGAAATAGGCTTGCCCATGTCCAGCGTTTCTAATAAAGCTAACTCCGCCTGATGCGCCAACACCAAATCAGCAAAGCGCACCATCGCTTCTTTACGATCGCGCGGCGACAAACCAGCCCAGCGCCTGTCTTGAAAAGCAGCGCGCGCCACAGCAACCGCCGTATTAACATCAGCCGCCTTGCTATGTGCTACATCGGCTAATTTACGCCCATCAATCGGTGAAAAACACGCAAAGGTAGTGCCATCTTGCGCATTTACGCGCTCACCATCAATCAATGCACGCCCATCAATGTTGAGTTTTTTTGCGCGGTCATGCCAATCAATGTTAACTTCTGTCATGTTCAATACCTCCTATACAAACGTATTTCAATTCTAGATATTCATCAATACCATGATGCGAGCCTTCGCGACCTAATCCAGATTGCTTAATGCCGCCAAAAGGCGCAACTTCGGTTGAAATCATCCCGGTGTTTACCCCCACCATGCCGTATTCAAGCGCTTCGGCAACGCGCCAAATGCGCGCAATATCACGGCTGTAAAAATAAGAGGCTAAACCAAATGATGTACGATTAGCCAGCAAAATGACTTCTTCATCAGTGTTAAAGCGAAAAAGTGGCGCAACTGGCCCAAAGGTTTCTTCACTAAAAATCAGCGCATCATCACGCACATGAGTCAAAACCGTAGGCTCAAAAAATGTGCCGCCTAAAGCATGACGCTTGCCACCTTGCATCACCAGCGCACCCTTAGCCACTGCATCTGCAATGTGAAGCTCAACTTTTTTAATGGCTGCCTCATCAATTAACGGGCCTTGTGTTACGCCCTCTTCTGTGCCTTCGCCAACTTTAAGCGAGGCAACCTTAGCGGCTAGTTTTTGAGCAAACTCATCATAAACATCCGCCTGCACAAACAAGCGGTTTGAGCACACGCAAGTCTGCCCTGCATTACGATATTTGCTGACCATCGCGCCCTCAACCGCAGCGTCGATATTGGCATCATGAAACACGATAAAAGGCGCATTTCCACCTAACTCAAGCGAAAGTTTTTTAATGGTGTCCGCACACTGGCGCATTAAAATTCGCCCCACTTCAGTCGAGCCAGTAAATGAAAGCTTAGTCACCACCGGGCTTTCACAAAAAGCAGCTCCAATTTGATGCGCATCCCCTGTCAGCACCTGCAACACACCACTTGGCACGCCCGCCTCTTCAGCCAAAACAGCTAAGGCAATTGCAGATAAAGGAGTTTGTTCGGCAGGCTTAATCATCATACTACACCCTGCCGCAAGCGCTGGCGCAACTTTACGGGCAATCATGGCAATAGGGAAATTCCAAGGCGTAATAGCAGCCGTCACCCCAATGGGCTGTTTTAGCACTAGCAAGCGACGATCAATCATCGGAGACGGAATAATTTCACCATAAACGCGCTTGGCTTCTTCAGCAAACCACTGAATAAAGCTCGCCCCATAAGCCACCTCACCGCGCGCTTCAGCCAAAGGTTTACCCTGCTCTGCCGTAAGTAAGCACGCTAAATCTTCTTGATGTTGCATGATTAAGTTAAACCATGCGTTTAAAATCGCCCCACGTGCTGAAGCTGTCAGCGTTTTCCATGATTCTTGTGCGATTTTTGCAGCAGCAATGGCACGCTCGGCTTCATCACCCCCCATGAAAGGCACTTCTGCCAACGCCAAACCACTAGCGGGGTTAATCACTGTCATCGTTTTGCCAGAGTCTGCAGCCACCCATTCACCTGCAAGCAAGGTCAGATTGTTTTTAAGTAAAGCGGGATACTTTAATTGAATTAGCATATTGTTTGCTCATTTTGATTTGGCACCTTGGCGGCAACTGCCAATGCGCACTTTTATGAATGGGTGCAGTGCGCAGCGGAGCATTATTTATTGCTGTCGCTATAAGCTTGCGCTTCTTCACGCGCACGCTTGCGCGCTTGGTGTGACGCGTAAAAACTAGAAGCGATGACCGCAATGGTGACGACAATAATTGTCACTGTAGCAACCGCGTTAATGGTTGGATTTAAACCCAATCTCGCACGAGAAAAAATCACCATAGGCATAGTTGAATAGCCAGGACCTGACAAAAATGAAGACAACACCACATCATCAAACGATAAAGTAAATGTCAGCAAAAATGCTGAAACCAAAGCAGGTGCTAATAATGGCAATGTCACCAAAGTAAACACCTGCCAAGGCTTGCAACCTAAATCCATCGCCGCCTCGTTTAATTTGCTATCCATTTCACGTAAGCGCGAAGTCAGCACAACATTAGCATAAGCCGTGCCCAATAATGCGTGCCCTAACAAAATTGTAAACAAGCCTTTTTGCGGAAAACCAAGCCAATGCTGCACAGAAACAATCATCAGCAATAACGATAATCCGACAATCACATCAGGCATCACCAATGGCATACTCGACATTGAAGTCAGCAAGGTGCGTCCACGAAAGCGCTGATATCGGTTTAATGCAAAGGCGGTAAACGTACCAAAAAAAACTGATATCAATGCCGAAAGTCCTGCAATCTCAAGCGATAAAAACACTGCGGATTTTAATTCGGAATCTTGTGCCAATGCCGCATACCAACGCGTACTGGCATGAGACCACACGCTGACCAACTTTGAGTCGTTAAAAGAAAACACCACCAAAGTGATAATCGGCAAGTATAAAAATAGGTATACAGCCGCCATCCACATCTTGGCAAAAAGTTGATTATTGTTAGCTTGACTCATGGCTTAGTCTCCGCTAAATCAGACTGCGATTTATTATAAATAGCCATGGGCAATAAAATAATCAATATCATTACAATCGCCACCGCAGACGCCATTGGCCAGTCTAAATTATTAAAAAACTCATCCCACAACACGCGACCAATCATTAAAGTACTGGAGCCCCCAAGCAATTCAGGAATCACATACTCGCCCACCGCGGGGATAAACACCAACATTGCACCCGCAACAATTCCAGCTTTAGACAAAGGCACGGTAATCAGCCAAAATGCTTTAAATGGACTCGTGCCCAAATCAGCCGCAGCCTCAAGATAACGTACATCCATTTTAGATAAATTGGCATAAAGCGGCAAAATCATAAAAGGCAAATAAGAATAGACCATGCCCAGCAACAGTGAAAATTGGGTATTCATCATCTCAATCGGAGTGCTGATAATACCCAAAGCAATCAAGGCGTTATTGATCACACCATGCGTCACTAGCAAGGTTTTCCAAGCGTAGATGCGCAGTAAAAACGAAGTCCAAAACGGCAGCATAATCAGCATCAGCAAAATAGGCTGCAAGTGCTTAGGTGAACGCGCCAGGTAATACGCAAAGGGGTAGCCAATCACCAAACATAACAAGGTGGTAATGAACGCGTATTTAATCGAGGATAAATACGTTTTAAAGTAAAGAGAGTCGCTGACAATAAATTGATAGCTCGAAAAATTAAAGGTCAGTTTTGGCCAGCCATTACTCCAATCAATCATGCTGGAGAGCTGTGTGCCTTCCATTTCTGACAGGCTGATTTTAAGCACAATCAATAATGGAATGGCGGCCAAAAGCAAAAACCACGCATAAGGCAATCCAATCACTGCCCGACGCCCAAACAAAAGACTTGCCAATACGCCTTGTCTTTTAGTCATCAACATCATCCTTAGAAAAAATGCGCTTTAAAAGGCACTATTGCGTCAACACAACCATGGCCATCTCGCTCCAGCTTGCATAGGCACGGTCACCCCACGTAAGGTCGCAACTTAAATCACGTGTGTTATTGAGCACCTGCGCTTTAATGACTTTGCCGCCATCAAGCTTAAGGTGATAAGTGGTATGCGCACCAAAGTAGACTATTTCAATCACCTCGCCCTCGCACCAGTTAAAACTGGCTTCGGGCTTATTTTTGGACAGCATGATTTTTTCTGGGCGCAAGGCAACCCCAACCTCCATGCCAGAGTGTCCGCTAATGCCGTGCCCAACATAATGCACACATTCTGCACAGCGCACCGTGACATGATCAGCCTCATCTTCTTCCACCACGCCATCAAAGATATTCACATTACCAATAAAGTCAGCCACTTTTCGGCTATTGGGCATTTCGTACACCGCATCTGGCACACCCACTTGCAAAAAGTGTCCCTCGCTCATCACTGCAATACGCGATGCCATCGTCATCGCCTCTTCTTGGTCGTGTGTCACTAACACACAAGTGACCCCCACCTCTTCAATAATGTTGACCAATTCGAGCTGAGTCGTTTCACGCAATTTTTTATCTAACGCGCCAAGCGGCTCATCTAAAAGCAATAGCTGCGGCTTTTTAGCCAAACTGCGCACCAAAGCAACACGTTGCTGCTGCCCGCCTGAAAGCTGATGCGGCTTGCGCTGTGCATATTTATTGAGCTGCGCCAAACTGAGCATTTTTTCTACCCGCTCGGCGATTTCATCTTTTGCGATGCCATCACGCTTTAAACCAAATGCCACGTTCTCCCACACACTCAAATGCGGAAAAAGCGCATAAGACTGAAACATCATATTGATTGGACGTTGGTAGGGTAATAAATGTGTGATTTCTTGATCGCTCAAAAAAATTTTTCCTTTGCTTGGCTTTTCAAAGCCAGCCATCATCCGCAATAAAGTTGATTTTCCGCAACCTGAGCCGCCAAGCAAGGCGAAAATCTCGCCCTTCATTACCGTAAGCGAGACATCATCCACTGCTTTTACGGTGCCATCGTAAATTTTTGTGATGTTTTCTAAACGCAGCAATACCTCTTGTGCTGGCTTCTTTGACGCATTAGGTGAGCTTGCCATAAAAACCTTTATCTACACGATTAAAAAAATGAGGGGCGCCATTAAAAACGCCCCTACAAACCCCACTTTAAGTACTAAACGCCTGTTTTAAATTTAGTATATAAACGCGTCATATTACGTTTGGTTTTAGCGTCTTCAACCCCCGGTGGCACTAATTTAGCAATATCTTCATCAGATAAGAAAATTGATTTGTTGTTTTTAATTTCCGGCTTAACAAACTCTGTTGCCGCTTTATTCGGATTAGCATAAGTCACTTCATTAGTGATTGCCGCAGTGACTTCTGGACGCATGATGTAATTCATCCAAAGATGGGCATTATTAGGGTGCTTGGCATCAGCCGGAATCGCCATGGTATCCATAAACATGATGCCACCTGTTTTTGACACCAGCGCTTTGATGTTTTGCTCGGCCTTGTTTTCAATTGAGCGTTTGTGAGCCAAGTTAAAGTCACCCGCCCAGCCATAAGCCACACACACGTTGCCACTTGCCAAATCATCAATCTGACCACCCGAATTAAACTTTTTAATGTCTGGACGCACTTTCATTAACATATCAAACGCCGCTTGATAATCATCAGGCGTACCAGTAAATACTGGCTTATTAAGGTAATGCAGCGCCGCTTGAAACACATCGGCAGGTGAATCTAAAAAGGTAATGCCGCATGATTTTAACTTATGCGTGTAAGTGGGGTTAAATACTAAATCCCAGACATTATCTGGCATAGGCGTATCGCCCAATGCCGCTTTTACCTTGTCTTCATTGATGCCCACGGTGTTGTAGCTCCACATCCAGTCAACCAAGTAAGCATTGCCGGGGTCAAGCGCGGACATTTGCTTCAAGATACCTTCGTCTAAGTTTTTCCAGTTAGGCAATTTTGTTTTATCAAGCTTTTGAAATAAGCCGCCTTCAATTTGTAGCTTAGCCCAGTTAGCGCCAGGAACAACAATGTCATAACCAGTATTTTTTGCAATCAACTTTGCGTGCAGAATTTCATTGCTGTCAAAGACGTCATAACGCACTTTAATGCCTGTTTCTTTTTCAAAGTTTGCAATCGTATCTGGCGCAATATAGTCTGACCAGTTGTAGATATTCAACACTTTTTCTTCAGATGCGCCCACCTCTGCAACAACGGGCTTATTTGCCTCACCCGCGTTTTTTTCAGACTTGCTACATGAAACCGTCACCAGCCCAGCAACTATCACCAAACCAAGCCAGTATTTACCATAAGATAATTTCATATTTAATAAACTTTCTATTCAAAAAAATGGCGGCGTATTGAGCTTTAAAAGCTTTTTACCAAATCAAACTTAACATTAAATAAATCTTAAAATTAAACAAACATTAAAATTAAGGTCTATATTTTTGTATTGTATAGACCAACAGCAATCTTACAATATGTATCCAACCCCAACCACCATTACTTACATCATGCCTTGTTTTTTCAAGTCGGCTAATGTGGCATCTAAACACACGCTAATCAAGCTCATCATTTCATCAATTTGAGCTTGAGTCATCACAAGCGGCGGCGAAATAATCATGCGGTCACCCACTGCACGCATAATTAACCCCTTAGAAAAGCAATGATTTCTGCACATCATGCCCACCGCTAAGTTTTTATCAAAGGCAATATGATGTGTTTTATCTTTCATCAGCGCAAAAACTCCCAAAAAGCCAAAAGTTTCTGCACCTCCCACCAAAGGGTGCGCAGATAATTCTGCAAATTTTTGAGCCAAATAAAGACTGGTATTATTTTTTACATTTTCAATAATGCCTTCTTTTTCTAAAATCTCGATATTAGCTAAAGCAACCGCGCAAGCCACCGGGTGCCCCGAATAAGTGTAGCCATGATTAAAATCACCGCCGCGCTCTATAAGTACATCCGCAACACGCTTACTCATCACAACGCCGCCCAAAGGAATGTAGCCCGAAGTCACGCCTTTGGCAAAGGTCATTAAATCAGGCTTAAAATCCATCACTTGCGAGCCAAACCAAGCACCCAGGCGCCCAAAACCACAAATCACCTCATCGCAAATAAGCAAAATGCCGTATTTATCACAGATACGTTGAATTTCCGGCCAATAAGTTTTAGGCGGAATAATTACCCCGCCCGCACCTTGTATAGGCTCACCAATAAATGCAGCCACTTTTTCGGGGCCAATTTCTAAAATTTTTTGTTCTAGCCAGCTTGCCGCTTCAAGCCCAAAGACATCTTTATCTTGATTGGGCGCCAAGCCATAATGATCAGGCTGCTCAATATGCACAATATCAGGGATAGGTAAGCCGCCTTGCTCGTGCATATAACTTAAGCCGCCAAGCGATGCGCCCGCCATGGTAGAGCCGTGATAGGCGTTTTTACGGCTAATAATCACTTGACGCTCGCTTTGCCCCAAACTCGCCCAATAATGACGCACCATACGCACATTGGTGTCATTTGACTCTGAGCCGGAGCTGCCAAAAAATACATGAGAATAATAGTCGCCTGCAAGCGCAATGATTTTTTCAGCTAAATCAACTGCTGGCACATTGGTGGTTTGAAAAAAGCTATTATAAAAAGGGAGCGTTTGCATTTGCGCAAAAGCGGCGTCTGCCAATTCTTTTCGACCATAACCGATATTGACACACCATAAACCAGACATGGCATCTAAAATTTTTGCACCGTTAGAATCCCAAATATAAATGTCGTTGGCTTTTGTAATAATGCGCGCACCTTTAGCCGCCAAGGCTTTATGGTCAGTAAATGGGTGGTAGTGATGCGCCGAATCTCTTGCTTGAATATCACGGGTGTTCATCGTCATGTTGCGCTCGCTTCTAAAAAAAATTAAAAAATAGTCAGCTCTTTACACGTGCATAAGCAGATGCTCACGCTCCCAAGGGCTAATCACGCGCAAAAACTCATCATGCTCGGCATCTTTCACCGCCAAATATACATCGACAAAATCTTTACCCAGCACTTCATGCAAGGCGTGTGAGTCTTCTAGCGCACGAATCGCTTCAGATAAGCCCCGTGGCAACTGATAATCTGAGGCATAGGCACTGCCTGTAGTGACCGCCGTTGGTGTGAGTCCTTCTTTAATCCCCAGGTAGCCGCAGGCAAGCGTCACTGCCATGGCTAAATAAGGGTTAGCATCTGCACCCACAACACGGTTTTCAACACGACGCGCATCAGGCTCTGAAATAGGCACGCGAATACCCACAGTGCGATTATCGTAACCCCATTCAATGTTAATTGGTGCAGCGCCATTACGCACAATACGGCGATATGAGTTGACATAGGGAGCCAGCAACACCATGGCCGCAGGAAGGTATTTTTGCAAACCTGCAATATATTGAAAAAACAAAGTTGAAGCCGACCCGTCAGCAAGGCTAAAAATGTTTTTTCCTGTTTTCATATCAATCACGCTTTGGTGAATGTGCATCGCAGAGCCAGGCTCATGCTGCATGGGTTTCGCCATAAAAGTGGCATACATACCGTGGCGCATTGCCGCCTCGCGTAATAAGCGTTTAAAGAAAAAAGATTTATCCGCCAAAATCATGGGCTCGTCGTGCAAAAAGTTAATCTCCATTTGCCCCGCGCCAAACTCATGAATAAGCGTATCAAGCTCCAACCCCATTAAAGCCGAATAATCATAAATATCTTCAAATAAAGGGTCAAACTCATTTACCGCATCAATACTGTATAACTGACGACTTGTTTCTTTGCGCCCGCTTCGCCCCACCGGAGGACTTAATGCAATATCAGGGTCAGGATTACGCTCCAGTAAATAAAACTCTAACTCCGGTGCGACAATCGGCGTTAAACCAAGAGCTTGATACAAGTGAGTCACACGGCGCAATACGCTTCTCGGGGCAAAGTCGATAGATTGTCCGTTGTGATCAACGCAATCCATAATCACTTGCGCGGTAGGGTCTGCCGCCCAAGGCACTAATCTCAATGTTGTGGGGTCTGGAATCAGCACCATGTCTTTATCGGTCATCCCAAACACGCGGTCATAACCTGCATTGCCTTCTGGCGACTCCCCCGTCACCGTCATGCCAAAAACAGCTTGTGGTAAACGCATCGCACGGTCTGTTGAAAACTTCTCACGCGGTAAAATTTTGCCGCGTGCCACCCCCGTTAAATCGGGCACCAAACACTCAATTTCTGTAATGTTATTTTCAGTGAGCCATTTATCCATATCAAGCTGATTCATTGCCACTTGTTCAGTCATGTTTATTCTCCGGCATTCGCCTATGCGCGATTTGATTTAAGTGTTAATTTAATTTTTTTGTTTAAATTTTTATTTAACTTTGAGCTTAACTTTAAATTACGCACTAGTCTGGCGGCTCATGCCTTCTCATTCTCAGCCTGCAAGCCTCACCAAACGCCTTAAATATGGCTAAATACTGTGGATTTTCCATCACGTTCCACTCAGGATGAAACTGCACACCCAGTGCAAAAGTTTTTGCTTGCATTACACTGACCGCCTCAATCAAGCCATCCGCCGCATAGGCTTCAGCACAAAGCCCTGCCCCCAGCTTATTGATGCCTTGACCATGCAGCGAATTGACCATCATACGGCTTAAGCCAACGATTTCTGCAAGCTTTCCGTGCGCCACCAACTCTATTGAATGCACGTCTTTATATTGCACATCGGATGCAACATCCGGAGCTTCTCTATGATCGCTTAAACCACGCACCTCATGCACCGCTTGGTGCAAACTACCGCCAAAAGCCACATTCATTTCTTGAAAGCCCCTACAAATAGCTAATAGCGGAACACCCGCCTTAACGGCAGCTTGCACTAAACTTAATGTAAGCGCATCGCGCGCGGGGTCTAAAGGGAGCTTAGGATCATGCACCGCCTCACCAAAATGCGATGGATGCACATTTGAAATCGACCCGGTGAGCAATATGCCATCAGCAATGGCTAATAAAGCATCTATTTCTAACAAATCAGAAATTGCAGGAACAACTAAAGGCATGGCATGCGCGGCTTTTGCTACCGCCACCAGGTATTTATGCCCCACCGCATGAAATGCATGATGACCGCGTTGCACTACATCGGCAGGAATTAACACGACTGGCTTTGAGAGGGTTGTCATCATTCACCGCTTGAGTTTGATATTAAGCTTACATGATATCGCTTCATTATTTAAGCTAGCATTATTCGCAGGCTTCATAACACATGATACTAAGCTAAAAAAATGGCAATAAACCAAATCATTATCCAATCATTTAAGATAATTTAAAGCGGCCTCGGCAATCAAGCAATAGGGCTCAAACATGAGCTCAATATTAAGCCATCAGGGTATAATTGGCGTTATTGATTACTTTAAAGTGAAACTCATGCACATCACTACCCGCCTAGAATTTGATGCAGGTCACCGCATCCCCCACCATAAAAGCCAGTGCAAAAACTTACACGGGCATCGCTATGCAATTGAAATTACGCTTTCTGGCGATATTATCATGCAAGAAAATATCTCTGAAAATGGCATGGTCATGGATTTTTCAGAGGTCAAGGCGATTGCTAAAAAAGCAGTTGTTGAGGTTTGGGATCACGCATTTTTAGTTTATCAACATGACACAGAAATACTCAATTTCTTAAACACCTTGCCACAGCATAAAACCGTTGTATTTTCAACCGTGCCCACCGCTGAAAATATGGCGAAAGAAGCATTTAAAATACTCAAAAATCAATATCATGACACTTATGGCAACCACTTAAAGCTAGAGAAAGTACGCTTGTACGAAACGCCCAATAACTGGGCTGACGCACTTAGTTAAAGCTTAAAAAACCATCAAGCGTACAAAAATCAAAAAAACTTGCAAACACCAAAAATTACACCATTTAAACTCTGCCAAAAGTACCTTAATCATAATTTTTTTCAATCCAGTGGCGGTATTCACCGCTACTCACACGCGCTACCCAATCTTGATTATCTAAATACCAATTGACTGTTTTTTCTATGCCTGTTTCAAAGGTTTCTTTAGGCTTCCAGCCTAAATCTCTTGCGATTTTTGTTGCATCAATCGCATAACGCTGATCATGCCCTAAACGATCTTCAACAAAGGTGATTTGTTCTGCGTAAGACCTTCCATCTTGGCGCGGCTTTTTTGCATCTAACATTTTACACAGCGTGTTCACAACTTCGATATTGGGCTTTTCGTTCCAGCCACCAATGTTATACACCTCGCCCACCTTGCCCGAGGCTAGTACACACCTAATCGCAGCACAATGATCTTCAACATATAGCCAATCACGTATTTGCTGACCCGTGCCATAAATAGGTAAAGGCTTATCCGCCAGCGCATGATGAATCACCAATGGAATCAACTTTTCCGGAAAATGATAAGGACCGTAGTTATTAGAGCAATTTGTCGTGAGCATGGGCATACCATAAGTGTGATGATAGGCGCGCACTAAATGATCTGAAGCGGCTTTTGAAGCCGAGTATGGGCTATTAGGCGCATATTGATGCGCTTCAGTAAAAGGCGCATCATCTTTACCCAAAGAGCCGTAGACTTCATCGGTTGACACGTGTAAAAAACGAAACTTCTGACGATCGTCATCAGGCAGCCCGCCCCAATAAGCTCTCACCGCCTCTAATAAATGAAATGTACCCACCACATTGGTTTGAATAAACGCTTGAGGCCCATGAATTGAACGATCAACATGACTTTCGGCCGCAAAATTAACCACCGCACAAGGCTGATGCAGAAGTAGCAACTTTGTCAGCAGGGCTTCATCGCCAATATCGCCGCGCACAAAAATATGCTGTGGATGAGATTGCACTTGCGCCAGGTTTTCTAAGTTGCCAGCATAAGTGAGCTTATCTACATTAACAACAGCACCCCGCCCTTCTTTGATCCAGGCCAATACAAAATTAGACCCGATAAACCCTGCGCCGCCTGTCACGATAATGGTTTGATTCATTTCTAATTTTTATCCTATGTGAATGTGCTTCGTAAATTTAATGTGTTTCTGATTATTTTTTGATTAGTCTTTAGTCACCTAAAGATTGAAGCGCACCCCAAACGCTCGCACCCGCAGCATCCAAACCAAGCAAGTAAGCTTGATGCGCCTCATTTTCAGCGGGGCTCGCAAGTTTTATTGGCAATGGCTGTGCTTGATTAGCCGCCGCATGAAGCTGCCCAAAAGCAGGCGCAACATCCATCACCAGGCGCTCTTGCCCGCGCGTCATCGCCATATAAACATCCGCCAAGAGTTCGGCATCAAGCAATGCGCCATGCAAGGTGCGCTTAGCGTTATCTACACCAAAATGCTTACATAAAGCATCTAAATTATTACGCTGACCAGGGCGCATTTCTTTAGCCATTTTGAGCGTATCAGTTACTTTTGCAACAATCTTCTCAACTGGCTTTTGCCCAAGCCGCGTCAACTCAGCATTCAAAAAACCCACGTCAAAGGGGGCGTTGTGCATGATGAGTTCTGCATCTGCAATAAATGCGATTAAATCATTTGCAATATCGGCAAAGCGCGGCTTATCTTGCAAAAACTCAAGTGAAATGCCATGCACTTCTTGCGCTTTTGCGTCAATCTCGCGATCAGGATTTAAGTAATGATGAAAATGATGCTGGGTGACGCGACGATTAAGCACTTCAACTGCCGCAACCTCAATCACCCTATCGCCTTGTGCGTGATATAAACCGGTGGTTTCGGTATCTAAAAATACTTGCCGCATCATACTCTCACCCCTTGTAACACTTGTTCTACTCCTTTGTTAGCAAGTCTATCCGCCCGCTCGTTGCCCTCATTCCCTGCATGACCTTTTACCCAAATCCATTGCACGGTATGCTGATCAGCAAGCACATCGAGCGCACGCCACAAGTCATCATTTTTAACGGGCTTTTTATCAGCCGTGCGCCAATTACGCGCTTTCCATGACGATATCCATTCAGTCATGCCTTTTTGCACGTAAACAGAATCCGTGTAGATTTTAGCGTGACATAGCCGATTAAGCGCCTCCAAAGCACGAATCACGGCGGTTAGTTCCATACGATTATTAGTGGTTTCTAACTCGCCGCCAAACAATTCTTTTTCATGCCCTTCATAACGCATCCAAACACCCCAGCCACCTGGCCCGGGGTTGCCTTTGCACGCGCCATCTGCGTAGATTTCGACTTCTTTAGTGTGACTCATATTGTGATTACTCATGTTTTTTTAGTTTATTCTTATGATGTTGTGTCGGTTTTGTAGGTGCAGATCTAATAATGAGCGGTGTTTTTAAAGCGTTTAATTTCCAATGCGGCTTAATGGGGGTCATGCCAATCACACGTTTTTTAGCCACAATAAAATAGATGCCCCCCATAATCAAAAAGCGTCTGGCTTTTATTTTATCAAACAATGAAAATCGCCGATGCCAAGCATCTTCAGCAAAAGGCGGAACATGACAACACATCTGCACGGAAATCAGCTCAAAACCAAGCAGCGTCAACCAGTCTTTTAAGCGGGCTAAGCCTACAAATCGGCCACTCCAAGGATAGCTTGCACTGCTTAAAAAAGCATTTTTAAACTGAGCCTTTGCGCCCCATAAACTCAATGGATTAAAGCCAGAAATCAATAAATGCCCATCAGGCACAATCACTCTTGCCGCCTCGCGTAAAGTTTGATGCGGACGAGCACTAAACTCTAAACGGTGTGGCAAAAGTAGCAAATCTAAGCTCATGTCAGCAAAAGGCAAAAAATCATCATGGCAGCTGATATGATTTTGAGCACGCGCATCCCCATATTCACTTGCAATATAGCGATTAGAAATTCGAGAATGCCGCAGCAAATCTATTTGAGCAAAGCCCATTTGCAGCGCATGAAAGCCAAATAAATCAACAATCGCCTCATCATATAAAGTCTGCTCTCTTGCTTGTAAATAAAGCCCTGCCGCGGAGTTTAACCAAGCCGCCTTATTATAAAAGGCTAATTTTGCTGGCATTTTAATGTGCAAAACAAATGAAGAGATTGGTAAGTCATCTGCAAATTATACCTATTTTCAACACGCATATAGCATCGACTTCATTCGCCATAAAGCCAAACCACTCAACATTTACATTACATTTATCTTGACTTAAAACCGCTATTTTCATTAAAATCTTTTGATTATTTTGACCTTAAAGCGGCCTCGCGCCTCACCCTAAACTTGCACTCAAGCGCCACTAAGCCGCTTTATGCATCCCAACCATTTGAGAATGTTTATCAAACTTTCAACTCAGTTTATTTGGTCTGTTTTTGTCGCCACTTTCAGCCTAAGCTTATGCACAAGCACGCTCCATGCTGAATCTAGTAATGTGATGGGGGAGCCTATTGACAACGCGAACGCCTTTTTTAAGCCTAACGGTAAAGACTCAACTACTGACAATAAGGCAAACATCAAAAAATCAGCCGCTCTCAAACTAAGCGATACCTTTGAAAAAGAGCTACACGACGCCAGCGCTCCTGAAGAACCCATTGCTGTTGAAACCGATGACCTGTGGCTACGCATTAAAAATGGCTATGCAATGCCAGAGTTAAACTCTAGCCTAGTGAAGCGGCATGAAGACTGGTATAGCGCCCGCCCAGATTACATTAAGCGCATGGTCGAGCGTAGCCAAAAGTACTTATTTCATATTGTAGAAGAAGTCGAAAAACGCAATATGCCCACAGAAATTGCGTTATTGCCAATGATAGAAAGCGCCTACAACCCGCAAGCCAATTCAACAAGTCGCGCATCTGGTATTTGGCAGTTTGTGCCTGCCACAGGTAAGCATTTTGGGCTAAAACAAAACTGGTGGGTTGACAATAGGCGGGACATCACCAGTGCAACCGATGCCGCGCTCACTTATCTGCAAAAATTATATGGTATGTTTGGTAGCTGGGATTTAGCGCTCGCCGCTTATAACGCGGGCGAAGGTACGATTGGACGGGCGATTGAGCGTAATCGCAAGCTGGGCTTACCTACTGATTACGATAGCTTAGATATTCCTGAAGAAACAAAAAATTATGTGCCCAAGCTACAAGCCATTAAAAACTTAATGTCTGACCCTGAAAAATATGGGCTCAAAGTTAAAACTATTGCAAATACCGCTTATTTCACCAAGGTGTCAGCGCCCGCACAAATTGATGCGCATTTAGCCGCAAAGCTTGCAGAAATTAGTGATGAAGAATTTTTAGCGCTCAACCCAAGCAGTAAGCGCCCGGTACTTACCGGCAATGGCGAAAAGCACGAGATACTGCTTCCCATTCTTGCGGCAGAAACTTTTAAAGAAAATCTTGCCACCTACGATAAACCCCTTGTCAGCTGGCGCATTTATGTTGCCAAGCGCGGCGAAAAACTGCGCAACATTGCCTCTAAATTTGGCATGAAAATATCACAATTACGCAGCGTCAATAACCTGCCAGATCAAAATAAAATTAAAAAATCCACCAGTATGTTAGTGCCTAACGGCAATAAAACTGATGTCTCTACACCGCAAAAAAATATAGATTATGCTAACAATAATGAAATAACCCCCTCTGAAACCAATAAAACACAAAGCGCCTCTGACATTAAAAATAAACAATACTCGGCGAATATAGACACCAGCAAATCGGAAGTCGCGCTTGACGAGCATTCAGATAAAATTGAATTTAATCAAGCAACCAACGTCACACACACAGTTAAAAAAGGTGAAACCATAGGCGCGCTTGCAAAGCGCTACCATGTAAGTGTTAAAGAAATCAGCAGTTTAAATTCGCTGAGAAAAAATAAAATTACCGTGGGACAAACTTTAAAAATTAGCCGTATAAAAAATAATGATGATGAAAAAAAATCTAAACCCAAAAGCCGCAATAAAAATAACACGCGTAGTAAAAACAGCATGAAGCATCAAGCTAAAAAAACAAATGCAAATAAACTGACAATGGTCAAAAAAATCAGCACTCAAGAAACGTCTGCAAAATCAAACGTCATGACAGGTAAAATTAGAAAAAGTAACTAAAAAACAACGCTGATATCAACAATATGCAAACAAAAAATCATTTTTATTATTGCATCAAGCTGTCATGCTTGCTCTTGTTTGGCGCGGTCCTCATCACATCATGCGACGACAAAAACCACCGCGGGCAGACGGCAAAGCTCAGCAGCAAAACACAATACGCTGCCAGCACTGGCGGCAGTATGATTAGCGCAATAACAGGTGAACCCAGCAGCCTCATTTACATGGTTGCTGGCGAGTCAGCTTCGGCTACCATCGCCTCAAACATATTTAACTCATTACTTAAATATGACCAAAATTTAGATTTAACGGGTGAACTGGCCGAAAGTTGGCAGATTTCAGATGATCAAAAAACCATTACCTTTAAACTCAAGCCAAATCTTAAATGGGCCGATGGAAAGCCCTTAACTAGTGCAGATGTTTTATTTACCTGGCAACTGGTGACCGACGAAAAAACGCACAGCCCTTACGCTTCTGATTATCAGTTAGTTAAAGCTGCAGAAGCCCCCGACCCGCTGACATTCAAAGTAACCTATGCACAAGCTTATGCGCCAGCGCTTGATAGCTGGTCTGGCTTGCAAATACTGCCCAAACATCTACTACAAGGTCAAGATATACACACAACTGCTTTTGCACGTAAGCCCATTGGCAGTAATTACTATAAGCTAGACAGCTGGACACATGGCGAAAATATCAAGCTTTCACGCAATGCCCTCTCTGTTTTAGGTCAAGCAAATATCGACAAACTGGTGACACGTATCATTCCAGATAATTCTGCCCAATTTTTAGAACTCATGGCGGACAACATTGATAGCATGGGGCTAGACCCAATTAAGTATTCGCGCATTATTCCTGCGCGCCCTGACTTACAAGAAAATCTTAATTTATACAAAGAGTTAGGCAATAGCTACACTTACATGGGCTTTAACCTTAAACACAAACCTTTTGACGACCCCCGTGTGCGAAAAGCCATTAACTATGCAATTGATAAGCAAGAGATTATCGATGGTGTTTATTTGGGGCTAGGAATCAACATCGCATCACCCTACAAACCTGGCACGCGCTGGAGCAATCCAGCGTTACAGCCCTACCCTTACAACCCCGCCAAAGCTAAGGCATTGCTTAAAGAAGCGGGGTTTGTTGACAGCAATGGGGATGGCATCATCGAGCGTGATGGCAAGCCCTTTGTATTTGAAATTTTAACTAATCAAAATAAAGAGCGCGAAAAGTCCGCCGTGCTTATTCAGCGGCGCTTAAAAGAAGTGGGCATTGATGTAAAAATACGCGCCATTGAATGGGCAAGCTTTATTAGTCGCTTTATTAAAACGGGTGACTTTGATGTGGTCATTTTAGGCTGGGGTCTGGGGTTAGATCCTGATCAATACAATATATGGCATTCAAGCCAGCAAGCGCCCGGGCAGTTTAACTTTATTGCTTACCACAACCCGACTGTGGACAAATTGCTAGAACAAGGCCGCACAGAGCTTAATCCTGATAAGCGCATGAAAATCTACCATGAGTTTGCAAAAGTTCTTTTAGATGATAGTCCAATTGTTTATTTATCTGCCGGCTATGGATTAACCGCGATAAATAAACGAGTGCAAGGTATTGTGAGCCCCGTGCCGCCAGCAGGGGTAGGGTACGACTCGCAAAAATGGTACATTCCAAAACCGCTCAGACGCAACGAAATGAGCGAATACTAAATGACTGGCAACCTGATGTATTGGCCGCACCATGCTTAACTACTTAATTAAACGTGTGTTATGGATGATTCCAATGTTGATTGGTATTAGCCTTATTTCTTTTTTCATTATGCATTTAGCGCCTGGCGACATTACGAATAATGAAGCCGCTTTCAACCCTAAAGCAAGCGAAGAGTCGCGCCAAAAAATTCGCGCGCTATACAATCTAGACAAGCCCGTGATTGTGCAATATGGCTTATGGCTAAAGCGTATGGCACAACTTGATTTTGGAAACTCTTTTGCGAGCCACCAAAAACCGGTCTTTTTAGGTAGCACCGACAAAGAAGGTCACTACACCAAGGGCATGATTGAAGAGGCCCTACCCATTACGTTAATGATCAATCTTTTAGGTTTGGTTATTACACTTACTTTAGCTATTCCGCTTGGAGTTATCGCCGCACAAAAACACCAAAGTTGGCAAGATCGCTCAATTACCCTATTTAATTTTGTCGGCTTTTCTATTCCAGGATTTTGGCTTTCTTTGTTGCTCATGTATGGCTTGGGCGTTGCAAGCAATTGCTTGCCTATATCAGGGCTGCACAGCTTAAATTACGAGTCTATGGACACTTGGGCGAGGCTTAAAGATAGCGTAAGCCACCTCGTTATGCCGGTCTTAATTCCCTCGGTCACAGGCTTGGCCGGAATTACTTTATTTGTCAAAAACGGGATGCTTGATGTGTTACACCAAGACTACATCACCACCGCGCGTGCCAAAGGCCTGAGTGAACAAAAGGTTGTCTACACCCACGCACTTCGTAATGCACTACTGCCCCTCATTACCATTATTGGCTTGTCTATTCCGGGCTTAATTGGCGGATCGGTCATCGCAGAAACGATATTTGCCATACCTGGCATGGGTAAATTATTTTATGATGCGGTGCTCATGCGTGATTTCCCTGTCGTCATGGGCATTCTCACCATTGGCTCAGCGCTAACATTGATTGGCAATCTGATTGCAGATTTAGCTTACGCATGGGCCGACCCGCGCGCAAGACGCGGCGTGATAAAAGGCTAACATGAATAAAATGCTACTAAAAAAAGCGTTATCAAACCCGCTGGCAAAAGCAGGCTTTATCCTCATTATGACAATTTTTGTTTTAGCGATGTTTGCCCCGTGGATTGCCCCTTACGACCCCAATGAGATTAACGTTAAAGCTATTTTACTTGCCCCATCTACACAACACTGGATGGGCACCGACGGACTTGGCCGCGATGTGATGAGTCGTATGCTCTATGGTGGGCGTATTTCATTATTAGTGGGTTTAGTTGCAGTTGGAATATCCACACTAATAGGCATTATTTTGGGGGCATTAGCGGGTTACTATCGCGGTTGGGTAGACATTGTGGTGATGCGTTTAGTCGATATTATGCTGTCTATCCCAAGTTTTTTCTTAATACTGGCGGTTATTGCTTTTTTAACGCCTTCTATCATCAACATTATGATTGTCATTGGGCTCACCTCATGGATGGGCGTCACACGTTTGGTGCGGGCTGAGTTTTTAAGTCTAGCAGAACGTGAGTTTGTGCAAGCTTCACGCGCTTTAGGCGCAAAAGATGCACGCTTAATTTTTATTCATCTACTGCCCAATAGCTTAACGCCCATTATTGTCAGCGCTGTGCTTGGCATTGCCAGCGCTGTACTTTTAGAGTCTGGCTTAAGCTTTTTAGGGCTGGGCGTACAAGCGCCGCAAGCCTCTTGGGGCAACATTCTGACCGATGGCAAAGAGTATATTCAGTTTGCATGGTGGCTTTCACTCTACCCTGGCATGGCCATTCTCATTACCGTGTTAGGGTATAATCTACTTGGTGAGGGTCTACGTGACGCACTAGACCCACGAAGCAAATAGCGGCTCAATGTAAATTAACGAGATTAGGAATAATAATGGCATTTCTTAAAGGTAAAAAAATACTCATTGCTGGCTTATTAAGCGATCGCTCCATTGCTTACGGCATTGCCGAGGCGATGAAACGTGAAGGCGCAGAACTTGCATTTACTTATCAAGTAGAAAAACATAAAGAGCGCGTTGCCAATTTGGCTGCCCACTTTGATTCTCAACTGGTGTTTCACTGTGATGTTGCTGAAGATCAGCTGATTGACGAACTATTTGTTCATTTAAACACAGTGTGGGATGGCCTAGATGGCATTGTTCACTCTGTGGCATTTGTTCCTAAAGATGCGCTTGATGGTGACTTTGTTGAAAAAACTACGCGTGAAAATTTTCGTATCGCCCACGATATTAGCTCTTACAGCTTCACTGCCATGGCCAAAGCCGCACTGCCAATGATGATGGGACGTAATGGCAGCTTATTAACACTAAGCTATTTAGGTGCAGAGCGCACCATGCCCAATTACAACGTCATGGGTGTGGCTAAAGCCAGCTTAGAAGCTAATGTACGCTATATGGCACAAAGCTTAGGCCCTAAAGGCATTCGTGTGAATGCAGTGTCAGCTGGCCCTATTAAAACGCTCGCGGCTTCTGGCATTGCAGGCTTTGACAAAATGATCAATTACAATGAAAAGCATGCGGCTTTACGCCGCAATGTCACCATTGAAGAAGTAGGAAATGTCTGCGCATTTTTATGTAGCTACTTAGCCTCTGGCGTGACGGGCGAAATTACCTATGTTGATGGTGGCATGAACATTACCGCTGCGGGCGTTATTGATTAAATTTAATACAAACAACAGCTTATTTAAGCAAGAAGCGCTTAATCATTTAAAAACCCCTCCCGATCTTAGGATTTGACGGTAGCCAAGTAGCTAGGTGCAGAACTCTTCACACTAGTGAGGCTACGTCCAAAAGACTATTGAAAAGCTCATGATTAAAAGCACCCGATTACGACCTCTTTTAAAATATCCTGGCGGTAAGGAAAATGAGCTTAAATATATATTGCCAGCACTTCCAGAAAAGGCAGACAGATTTTTTGAGCCTTTTCTAGGTGGGGGTGCAGTATATTTTGCGGTAGAAGCAGATAAAATGCTTGTAAATGATTATTCAGACGAGCTAATAAATCTGTATGAAAGAGTAGCTGAGGCAGATAAAGTTTTTCACAAACACTTAGCAGACATCATCCATAATTGGACATTACTAGGCGCATTCCCTAAGAAATATGCCAAAGAAATAATCGATATCTATCGCGAATTTTCAGCAGACAGACTGAGTGAACAAGACTTGAAAGATTGGGTTATTACGTTCTTTATTCATCATGCCGCTGAGTTAAACGGTATGCTAAACAACAAACTAAATACGAATATCAATAATTTCTTGCATGAGCTCAATAAAAATGTGCTGAGCAAACTAAAGCGCATGAAAAAAATCGAGTTAAAACGTGGTGCATTGCCAGATAATGACATCATCGATAACTATGAAGCCAGCATTAAAAGCGGCTTGTATATGCATTTCAGATACTTGTACAACAATATATCAAAATACAAATTTACTAAATCTTTTATCGCAACATTATACTTTTTCATTCGCAATTACTGCTATTCCTCTATGTTTCGCTATAACAAAAGCGGTAGCTTTAATGTTCCGTATGGTGGTATAGCCTATAACAGTAAATCATTAAGTAAAAAACTGGATTACTTTAAGGACGAAACACTACTCAAGCACCTAGCCAAAACTAAAATCTGCAACCAAGATTTTGAAGAGTTTTTACGCTCAAACAATCCGACTAGTGAAGACTTCATTTTTATTGACCCTCCCTATGATAGTGAATTTAACACTTACTCACAAAATGCATTCGCTAAAGCTGACCAAAAACGACTAGCCTCTTATTTGGTTAAAGAATGCAAAGCTAAGTGGATGTTAATTATCAAAAACACAGAATTTATCTATACCTTATACAACAAGCCAGGTATTAAAATAAGTTCATTTGAAAAGACTTATTTAGTATCATTTATGAATAGAAACGAGAAAGAAGTCAATCACCTACTAATAACTAACTACTAATAAGGACTCTTCAAAATGGCAGCATTCAGCGAAGCAGAGCTTATTTTACCTTCTCTTTATATGCTAGATTTATCAGATGGGTTCATCAAGACATCCGACTTAATCGTAAGCTTAACTAAAAGGCTTAACCCAACAGGAAAAGATGCCGCACTTATAGCTGGTAGAAATGACACCCACTTTTCTCAAAAAGTAAGGAATTTAGTATCACACAGAACCTTAGATACTTTGGGCTTTGCCGATTACATACAAGATCAACGTGGGCTAAAAATTACAGAAAAAGGTAAATCTCATTTATTAGCTAACCAATTAACAATTGATTATCTAATGGAAAATAATTTTTCATGGGGCGATGTAAAGCCCGCATTAGTAGCACTATCAGACCCCAAGGCCAATATAGATATATTTAAGGAAATATTTGAAGGTGATACTGGGGCTACTAAAGAAACAAAAATCTATAAGCGCTCAAAAGAACTGCGCGACGCCGCAATAGAAAGCTTCTTAAAAGACTATGGCTCTCTGTCTTGTAATATCTGTTCATTCAATTATGAAGAAAAATATGGAAGTGCTGGTAAAGGTTTTATAGAAGTTCACCATCAAACACCAATTTATATGTATAAAGATGAAGACCAAATTAAAACCATAGAGCAGGCTATCAAAAATTTAGCTCCTGTATGTGCAAATTGCCATAGAGTTATTCATAGAACTAGACCACCTTTTACAATTGAAGAGATGGCTGAAATTTACAAAAAAATAGCAAGCCTCTAGTATCCTAAAGACCTGCCTGTGCGATGATGCTCGAAAGTTACAAAACAGAAGCCCCACCTACAGAGGTAGGTGAAGTCCATTCTTTATTTTTTTACAGAATGAAAATTTAGCCTAAGTGGCGAGATTACTTAATAGCGCCGCTTAACAAAAGCCTTTCATTCACAGTCACATTTTCTTTTTCACGTAAAGACTGCTTGTAAGCCGCCAAATACTCACTTGCTAGAGCGGCATTCAGTTCATTTTTAGCCGTCTTTGCAGCGTCTTCATCAAGCGCAAGCGCATCGACTTTAATTACCTTAACAATGAGATAACCTTGCTTATTGTCAGCCAAGCCAGAGTAAGCTGGAAGCTTATTCGTATTGGCTTTAAACACTTCTCTCATTGCCAAGTCAGTCAAGCCTTCAGCGTGCTTACGGTCTACCGTCACCTCTGGTATCCACTCAATACCAGCAACTGCCTTACCTTCACGTAAATTTTTAAGCGCAGCCTCGCCTTTAGCTACCGCTAATTTTGAGGCCGCCTCTAATTTAAGCAAAGCTTCAATACCACTTTTTACCTCATCAAAGCTCTTTGGGGCAGAAGGCTTGTAATCTACAACACGCGCAGCAATGAGGTTATCAGGAGAAATCTCAACCGCCTCGGTATTGCGATGCTCTTTCAACACTTCATTAGAAAAAATCAAGCTCATGATTTTGTCGTTATTCTTAAAAAACTTTGCACCAGAGTCGCGACTAATCCAATCAGATTTTTGTACTTGACCACCAAAAGCTTTAGCAGCAGGCGCCAAGCTCCCTGATTGCGTATAGACTAAGTCACTAAATGTTTCGGCTTGCTTAGCGAATTCATCTTTTGCTTTTTGAAACATCAAGTCACCTTTAATTTGAGGTTTTAATGTTTCAAAATCAGAGCTGCCACCACTTATTTCGGTTACTTTAATAATGTGGTAGCCAAACTCAGATTCGACTAAACGACTGATTTCATTGAGTTTAAGACTAAATGCAGCCTCTTCAAATGGCTTCACCATTGCACCATGACCAAAGCTCCCTAAATCGCCCCCTTTAACTGCAGAACCAGGATCTTGAGAGTATTTAATCGCAAGCGCTTCAAAGGTTTTGGGCGATTTTTTTACTTGAGCCAAAATATCCTCGGCTTTAGCTTTCGCTTGCTGTTTTTGCTGTGCTGTTGCATTAACGCCAAACGCAATCAAAATATGACTGGCACGTCTTTGCTCATTACCTTGAAATTTAGCCGAATTCTCATCGTAGTATTTTTTAACTTCAGCATCATCAACGTTAACCATACGCATAAAATTTACAGGCGCTAAAGTTAAAAACTCGACTTTCACCTGCTCTGGAACAATGAGCTTATTTTTATTTTTTTCATAATAAGCCCTCACCTCTTCCGGCTTAACAGTTACCTGGTCTACAAAATCTTTGGTTTTAATTTCAGCAACCGTCACCACGCGTTGTTGATTTGCTAACTTAATCATTTGATCTGCACGCGCATTAGAAATAAAGCCAAATTTAGCAATGCCATCTTGCGCCTGCTGTGTGAGCAAATCTGCACGCATAGCCGCTTCAAATCTGTTGGGAGTGAGCTGATTTTGAGATAAGGTTTTATCATAAATTTCTTGTGAAAACTTACCGTCTTTTTGAAACTCGGGCATACCCGTGACGTAGGTCGTAAGTTGTGCATCACTAATGACATAGTGTGCACGCTTAATTTCATCATTGAGCAACTGCTTGTTAACAAGCCCATTGAGCACCAAAGATTTGACTTCTAAACTTTGAAGCTCTGCGTCAAGTTGCGCTTGGTCAACTTTACCTTCAGACTGCAAGCGACTGCGCATATTTTTTAAAGCATTATCATATTCTTGTATTGAAATTTCATTACCCCCAACTTTTGCAAGCGCCACACGACTGCCCGCATTGCTGAAAAAAGACTCAATACCAAATAAAGCAAAAGGAATCGTAATTAAAGCCAACAAAGCCTTGCCAGCCCAGCCTTGTGCAAGGGTGCGAATTTGATCTAACATAATTTTTTACCTTAAAATAACGACTTACTAAAAAGCACTTTAAATCTAAAATTTAAGCACAAAGAAAATCAGGAGATGCTCAATACAGCCTGTTAAAATAAAACTTGCTTAATATATCACAAGATGAAGTAGTGAATCACCCCGAGTTTTAAGGAGAGCTTTAATCATGAGAGAATATCAAGATGACGAAAGCCAAACCCCAATACTCCCCCGAAGTCAAAGAGCGTGCAGTTCGGATGGTATTAGAACACCAGCACCAATACGCCACGC
>JAVKLV010000022.1:0-13116 GCA_031538905.1 Methylotenera sp.
CTTCTATAATCGAATGCGCAGGCATTCAAGTTTAGGTTATATTGCACCAGCCCAAATGTTGAAATTATTTGAGCAAAAAGCAAGCAAGTTAGATATGGTTGTCTGAAATGGCGGTGTCCATTTTATTCGACAGGGGTCAAGGCGGAGCTGATACACAAACGCGCACCTTAGAAAACCAAGGCGGCAGTGGAATTGGCAACGCTGGAATGGGTGCATTGGTTCAATCATCAGCGTTTACTCGAACCAGCTGGCTATATTCCACCGGCAGAAGCTGAGTTAACCTATTACCGTCTGCTTGTAGATGCAGCAGGCCGCCGAAAAAACAGCCACTTCGGTGGTATTTACTAAACCAAATAGCCTTCACTAAACTCGAGGCGGTTTACAATGGGCTTGCATTAAAAAAAGTAGTTTTGAATGACTTTTTTTAATGGGACATTTTGTATGGCTAAGGCTCGCTTCATAAAAAATGTATAGGTTGGGAAGCTGAACGAGAGCGGGTTCGCCGTTTATGATCCTGACATCAAAAACCTATATAAAAATGTCTACTATATATATGAAAATATAGATGTAATTTAAAAAATACGTGAAATTTAACCATCACTTCGAACACACAAAAATACTGACACCACCAATAATCTATGTATTTGACTAAGCGTTCGCCATCTTTAAAGATGAGCTTAGCCTGGCGCCTTTATTCATTTATAATAAAGACACTATCACAAGTCTATTAAAGTAAGCGCTAAGCAAGTCATACATTGAATGAGTCTTTATTTAAATCGCAGCACCCTAATTAACAGCCGCGAGCCTGTTGCGCTTCGTGATGAAATTCGCCAGTATTTTCATCAAACGGCTGATTTGTATGAGTCTTTATTTCAAACGCTGGTGTCTGACCAAGCGTATTACCTAAAGCCCATTAGCTTGCGGCATCCGTTGATTTTTTATTACGGGCATACCCATACTTTTTTTATCAATAAGCTGATGTTAGCAGGGCTCATCAGCGAGCGTGTTCATCCTCAGTTTGAGTCGATGTTTGCCGTGGGTGTTGATGAAATGGGCTGGGATGATGTCAATACAAAAAATTACAGCTGGCCTACGCCGTTAGAGGTTAAGGCATACCGTGCGAAGGTCCGCCAAGTGGTTGATGAGCTTATTTGTACGTTGCCTCTTGATTCACCCATTGATTGGAGCAGTCCATGGTGGCCTATTTTAATGGGCATCGAGCATGAGCGCATTCATTTAGAAACCAGCTCTGTACTGATGCGCCAGCACGCTTTGCATTATGTGCAAAAAATAGCTGCTTGGCGCCCATGTCAAGCTGTTGATACCATCGCTCCCGCCAATAGCTTGGTGAATATAGCGCCCAGGCGCGTTAAATTAAGTAAATCTCTCGAGCATTACGGATGGGATAACGAGTATGGTCATTTTGAATCTGAATGTTCGGCTTTTCAGGCGGCTAAATACTTAACCTCTAATGCTGAATTTTTTGATTTTGTTAAAGCCGGCGGTTACGACAATGACTCGTATTGGCAAGAAGAAGGCTTGGCTTGGCGGCAATTTGCCAAAGCCAAACACCCCACTTTTTGGGTCAAGCAAGGTGACGCTTGGAAGCTCAGGCTTATGGCAGAAGAAATTGATATGCCCTGGAGCTGGCCTGTTGAAGTAAATTACCATGAGGCTAAAGCTTACTGCAACTGGCAATCTGTTATCACTGGTAAGCAAGTGCGTATGCCGACGGAGCACGAGTGGTATAGCTTATATGCACATGCTGGCTTGTCAGATGAAATGCTAAGCTCCAGCATGAGCGCTAATTTATTTTTAGATCATTACGCCTCTTCTTGCCCAGTGAACACCTTTGCGCACGGAGATTTATTTGATGTTGTGGGTAATGTTTGGCAATGGACAGAAACGCCTATTTTTCCGTTTGATGGGTTTAAGGTGCATCCTTTGTACGACGACTTTACCACCCCTACTTTCGATGGTCGTCACAACATCATGAAAGGCGGCTCGTGGATAGCCACTGGCAACGAAGCCTTAAAAAGCGCGCGTTACGCGTTTCGTCGACATTTTTTTCAACACGCAGGATTCCGCTACATCGTGACTGATACCCCTTTACATATTAACGCCTCACATTACGAAACCGATAAGCAACTTTCAGAATATGCCGAGTTTCATTATGGAGATCGTTATTTTGACGTACCTAACTTTCCTAAGGCCTTGAGTGATTT
Source organism: Methylotenera sp. (assembly GCA_031538905.1). Taxonomy (GTDB): domain Bacteria; phylum Pseudomonadota; class Gammaproteobacteria; order Burkholderiales; family Methylophilaceae; genus Methylotenera. Next base: position 2,226 of record JAVKLV010000022.1, read on the forward strand.
TGCGCGGCAGCACTTGCAAGCACGACCGACTAAAAAAGCTTTAGATTTAGGCTGCGCTACTGGTCGCGCTACGTTTGAGTTAGCCGCGCACTTTGACCATGTGACTGGCATAGATTTTTCTGCACGGTTTATCGGCTTGGCGCAGAGGCTCGCCCAAGAAGGTATATTGCGATACACCATGGTCAACGAAGGTGATTTAGTCAGTTATCAAGAACGCAGTTTGGCTGAGCTTAAATTAACCGATGTGGTAAATAAAATTGAGTTTTGGCAGGGGGATGCCTGCAATCTTAAGTCGCAATTTACTGGCTATGATTTTATTTTAGCTGCCAATTTAATTGATCGCCTTTATAACCCGGGTGATTTTTTAAGCCACATTCATCACAGATTAAACATAGGCGGCGTTTTGATGATTGCCTCACCCTACACCTGGCTAGAAGAGCACACGCCGCGAGAGGAATGGGTAGGCGGCTATAAGCAAGACGGCGAAAATGTAACTACTTTAGATGGCCTTAAGGTCTTGCTTGGTCAGCACTTTAAGCTTTTGCAAGCCCCCGTTGAGATACCTTTTGTGATTCGTGAAACGCGCCATAAATTTCAACATAGCTTATCTGAAGTGACCCTGTGGGAACGCATCAGCTGATGCACTGCTTTGACAAAGCCATTTCGCGAGATGGCAGTGCATCGCTCAAATACGATGGCAGAATTGAAGCATTTGGCACGAGTGATGTCATGCCCATGTGGGTGGCCGATATGGATTTTGCAGCACCCGATGCCGTTGTAGAAGCTTTGCAAGCAAGGGTTAGTCATCCTGTGTATGGCTATTCGATGGCGCCAGAAAGCCTTTATCAAGCGCTGATTGACTGGATGCTCACAAAACATCAGTGGCGCATCATGCGCGAGTGGATTGTGCTAACGCCTGGCGTGGTACCTTCATTAAACTTGGTTGTGGCGGCACTCACTCAAGAAAATGCAGGGATAATCGTGCAGCCGCCAGTGTACTTTCCGTTTCTGTCCATAGCGCAAAATCAGCGGCGACGTTTGATTGAAAATCCCTTGGTTTTGCAAGACGATGGCTTGGGTCATGTGCATTATCAAATGGATTTTGCGCAGTTAGAAGCCTGCGCTACAGAGGCGAGCCTGCTCATGCTGTGCTCGCCGCACAACCCCGTTGGAAGGGTGTGGCAAAAAGAAGAGTTGCTGGCTTTATTGGCGATTGCCAAAAAACATGATGTGATTATTGTAGCCGATGAAATTCATGCAGATTTGGTGTATGACAACGCACAACATCACACGCTAAGTCGCTTAGCTTTTGAGCTTGCGCCCTCAAGTAACCATGCGTCTCACCCGATTATTACCGCTGTTTCGCCCAGCAAAACATTTAACATTCCAGGCTTGGGGCTTTCTGCGCTTATTGTGCCCGATGCCGCACACCGTCAGGCGATACAAACGCATCTCGCGCGGCTTGCTGTTTCGGTGAATAATCCATTGAGCATAATTGCGTTTGAAGCGGCTTACCGCGAGGATTCTGGCTGGCTCAGCGCCTTAATGGTTTATCTACAAACAACACGTGATGAGGCGGTTGCTTTTATTCGTGCGCATATCCCTAAAATCAATGTTGTTTGTCCGCAGGGCAGTTACCTACTTTGGCTTGATTGCAGAAAATTAAACTTAAATGACAAGGCGCTTGCCCTATTTTTTGTGCAAAAAGCCAAAATAGGGTTATCAAGCGGGGCCATGTTTGGGCGCGGGGGGGAGGGGTTTATGCGCATGAACATCGGCACCCCTAGGGTGAATGTGATGCAGGCGCTTGAACGTTTAAAATCGGCCTTAGAATAATTTTTATGCAGCACGTTTATAGTTAAAGCCAAGACAGCATCATGCTTTTTTATCGCCTAGTGATGCGCGTTCAGGTCATTTTATTACAACTTATTTTTTTACCATGATGAGCATTTTTTAGACTACTCTTATGCGCCACTTTCGTTCAGTAGACAGCTCCACACCACAAAAACAATCTTATGACTTAAAAGTGATTAAGAATTTATTGCCCTACATGAGCGCTTACAAAGCGCGCATCATCTTGACCATATTGTGCTTGGTCCTTGCCAAATCAGCTAATCTTGGCGTGCCGTTGATGCTAAAAAGAATTGTGGATGCAATGAATGTTAATAGCATCCCTCGTGCTTTGTTGGTGGTGCCAGTGGGCTTAATTTTGGGCTACGGTGTGCTGCGTTTGTCCTCTTCGTTATTTACAGAGTTACGAGAACTTATTTTTTCAAAAGTCACCGAGCAAGCGGTGCGGAAAATTGGTTTGCAGGTGTTTGATCACTTACACGCGTTATCTTTGCGCTTTCATTTGTCGCGTCAAACCGGTGGCATGACGCGAGATATCGAGCGCGGTACGCGCGGCATTCAGTCGCTTATTTCGTATTCTCTTTACAGTATTATCCCCACCATGATTGAGCTTGCAATGGTGCTAGGATACTTAGCGTATGCTTACGACCTTTGGTTTGTGCTCATTACATTGATTGCGCTCATGTGCTATGTGGTATTTACCGTGCTAGTGACTGAATGGCGAACCAATTTTAGGCGTGAAATGAATACGCTTGACTCAAAAGCTAACCAAAGCGCGGTTGATTCCTTAATTAATTTTGAGACGGTTAAGTATTTTGGTAACGAGCAATTTGAATCATCGCGTTACGATGCGAGCCTAAAAAAGTACGCCCAAGCGGCCATCAAATCGCAAAAGACCTTGGCATTTTTAAATGTTGGGCAGCAAAGCATTATTGTTACTGGCTTAGTGTGTATTTTAGCTTTGGCGAGCCAAGGCGTTGCACACGGAAAAATGACGATTGGTGATTTGGTATTGGTGAATGTATTGATGATACAGCTCTATATACCGCTTAATTTTTTGGGGGTGCTGTACCGAGAAATGAAGCAGTCACTTACTGATATTGACCGAATGTTTAGCTTGCTGGAAACCGATCAAGAAGTTCCAGACGCTCAAAACGCGGTAGCCTTGCGCATCACATCTCCTCAAACAGGGCCGCACGTGATTTTTAAAGAGGTGAGTTTTTATTACGAAAAAAACCGCGCCATACTCAATCAAGTATCTTTTGAGATATTGCCCGGACAAACAACCGCTGTGGTTGGGCACAGCGGTGCAGGTAAAAGTACCTTGGCTAGATTGATATTTCGCTTTTACGACGTGCAGTCAGGCGCAATTTATTTAGACAATCAAGACATCAGATCAGTTAAGCAAGCAAGCCTTAGGCAGGCCATAGGGATTGTGCCTCAAGACACAGTGCTGTTTAACGATACCATAGGATTTAACATCGCTTACGGCAGGCCGGGCGCCGCTCAAGCTGAAATTGAGGCGGCGGCAAAGTCTGCGCAAATACATGATTTTATTTGTACATTGCCCGATGCTTACAACACCAATGTAGGCGAGCGCGGCCTCAAGCTATCGGGCGGCGAAAAGCAGCGTGTAGCCATTGCAAGAACATTGCTAAAAAATCCGTCTTTGCTGGTTTTTGACGAAGCGACTTCGGCGTTGGATTCTGAAACGGAACGCAGTATTCAAAAAGAATTAAACGAGTTAGCTAAAAATCGCACAACGCTCATTATTGCGCACCGCTTATCTACAGTCACGCACGCACATCAAATTTTAGTGATGGATTCAGGCCGCATTGTTGAACGTGGCACGCATGAATCTTTGCTACAAAATGACCAGCATTATGCAAAAATGTGGCGTGCACAGCAAAGTCAAATTCAATCATTGGGCGTTTGATGTATTGGTTGCTTATTCTAGCGCTTGCTTGGTAACAGTAAAATTAACTGGTGCGCTTCAATGAGAGCGCATTCACGCAATAACGCAGTTTGCTAGGCGCAGGGCCATCTGGAAACACATGGCCTAAGTGCGCATCACAAGTGCTGCAAGTGATTTCAACCCGAGTACGGCTCAAGCTAGCGTCATTAAAGTAAGCCACCGCATCAGGCTCTGTGGGTTGTGTAAATGAAGGCCAGCCGGTGCCAGAATCAAATTTTTGAGTAGCGTCAAATAAAAGCGTGTTGCAACAAGCGCACGCATACACCCCAGGCTCAAAATGCGTGCACATAGGAGAGCTGAATGGGCGCTCCGTACCTGCCTCACGCGTCACTTCATAGACTTCTTGAGTTAGCAAGCTCCGCCATTCATCATCGGTTTTTTCTACGCGCTGCTTGGCCGAAGGGTTGCCATGTTGCACGCGTTTTTCAATCTCCTGCCAAGTCAGCATAAAAATATCCGTAATGTGATGAATTATTCAATTGTAGCCATTTGATGCGGTTTATCAACATGCGTTCTACAACATAAGCTCTAGATAATGAGTTGTATATTAAGTCTTAATTAAATCTAATCCCATAAGCTTAGCATAGGCTGATTGAATTTTGCTAGGCAGCAATTCTCGTTTAGTTGCTTGCTTATCTAGGGGGTATTCTAGTGGGGGGGCTGTCTTGCTCGTGCCGCATGAGATGCGCTTAAGCGGGCTTTACGATATCGTTTATAATGATGCCATTAAAATACTTGCTCAATGATTGATATGAAACCCAGTATGCTTAGCAAACTCGCCAACCTCAGCGAGCGACTAGAAGAAATTAACCGCCTCATGAGTTCTGAAGGCGTCACCAATAATATGGATAAATACAGAAAGCTCACACAAGAGCACGCTGAAATTACGCCCATTGTTGAGCAATATCAAGCGTTTGCACAAGCTGAAGCCGACATCAAAGAAGCGCAATCAATGTTAAATGACCCCGACATGAAAGAGTTTGCCATTGAAGAGATTGCAGCAGGTAAAGCTAAGTTAGAAGAAGCTGAACGCGCCTTGCAAACTTTATTATTGCCCAAAGACCCCAATGATGAAAAAAACATCATTTTAGAAATTCGCGCAGGCACGGGCGGCGACGAGTCGGGCTTATTTGCCGGTGATTTATTTCGCATGTATTCAAGGTACGCAGAAAAACAAAAATGGAAAGTGGAAATACTATCTGCCAACGAAGGCGAAGTGGGTGGCTACAAAGAAATTATTGCAAAAATTGAAGGCTATGGTGCGTACTCAAAAATGAAGTTTGAAAGTGGCGGGCACCGCGTGCAGCGTGTGCCAGACACTGAAACGCAAGGTAGAATTCACACCTCTGCCTGCACTGTAGCGATTTTGCCCGAGGTAGATGAAGTGAGCGATGTTGTGATTAACCCTGCGGATATTCGGCTCGATACCTTCCGCGCTTCTGGTGCTGGCGGTCAGCATATCAATAAAACCGATTCGGCCGTACGGATTACGCATTTTCCCACTGGCATTGTAGTGGAGTGTCAAGATGGGCGTAGCCAGCACAGCAATAAAGCACAAGCTATGATGGTGCTCGCGGCGCGGATTAAAGCCAAGCAGGTGGATGAGCAAAACAGCAAAATCGCCTCTGAGCGCCGCAATCTCATTGGCTCTGGCGACCGCTCTGAGCGTATCCGCACTTATAACTATCCACAAGGGCGCATTACTGATCATCGTATCAACCTCACGCTGTACAAAATTGATGCGATTACAGAAGGCGATATGGATGAGTTAATTGGCGCATTATCTACAGAGCACCAGGCCGACTTACTAGCGAGCTTGGGCGAGGAGTAATTATAAAAATAGTTTTTTGAAAGTCATTTTTATGTCAAAAATAAATTTGTTAATGACAAATCTTAAAGTTTTGTATAAGATTATGCTGTAACTATATGAGATAAATAAGTATTTATCTTTAAATATCTGGAAAAAATTGTATGTTAAAGCTGGTTGGATTATTTTTTATTGCCTTGACCTTGGGTGTATCTCCCATGAGTTCGTATGCTGCCAAAAAAGACGCGTGTGCTGGTTCCTCTAACAAGATCCGCGCCTCTCACAACAAATCAAGCGCTAAAAAATCGAGTGGATATAAGCTCATTAAATATAAATCAAGTGCTAAGGCAAGTCATCGCAAGGTTAATATGCATGTGCGCTCACAAAAATCTGACATGGTTTATATGCCTTCTTATGACGAAAGCAGCCCATTACAACTTGCTTCTAGCAAGGTTTTGGTTATCAATCAGCTCACTGGCAAAACGGTCTATGGGAAAAATGCCAGCCAAGCAACACCGATTGCCTCTTTAACTAAGCTCATGACCGCCATGGTGCTGTTAGATGCACATTTGGCAATGGATGATGTGTTATTTATTGCAGATGAAGATGTTGATTATCTCAAAGGCACGCACTCAAGATTAACGGTAGGCACGCAGCTTACACGCGGTGAATTTTTACAATTAGCCTTAATGTCATCAGAAAATCGCGCTGCGGCATCGCTTGCCCGTAACTATCCTGGCGGGTCTGCTGCGTTTATTTTGGCAATGAACAACAAAGCGCAGTCATTAGGCATGACATCAACGCGTTTTTATGATGCCACAGGGTTAGATAGCAATAATGTGTCTACTGCTGAAGATTTAGCAAAAATGGTTAACGCAGCATATCGCTACGCTCAAATTCGCCAGATAACAACAACAGAGTCTCAAGAAGTTAGATTATATGGGCACAACAACCCCCTTCATTTCGTCAACACCAACGCTCTTGTCAGCAGCAGTGCCTGGATGATTGGTTTATCTAAAACAGGTTTTACCAACGAGGCGGGGCGTTGTTTGGTCATGCAGGCTGAAATTTCTGGTCAGCCGATGATTATTGTATTGCTCGACTCGGTCAGCAAGCAATCACGTATTTCTGATGCAAATAAGGTCAGAAAATGGATTGAGTACCAAGATGTTGAATCGTTAGGTGAAAAAATCAGCGGTTAAGCGCCGCGTTTGATCAAGCCCAGCTTTAAGCACGATCTTATTTCTTTAACGCGGCCTTACTTTTAGCGGGTGTGGCTTTAGCGGTCTTTTTAACGCTGGCTGCTTTTTTGGTAACGTCTTCTTTAGCGCGCGTTTTCTTAACAGGTACTTTCTTAACAGGCACTTTCTTGGAGCTGGTTTTTTTAGCAGGCGCTTCTTTTTGCGCTTTAGCGGTCAATAATTCTAGCGCTTCTTCTAGCGAGAGCGATTGAGGCTCAACACTCTTGGGCAGCGTTGCTCTAATTTTTCCATGTTGCACATAAGGTCCATAGCGACCAGCAAAAACTTCTATTTGTCCGTCTTCGGCGGGGTGTTGGCCTAGTGAGCATAATGGCGCAGGGCCGGTATGCGCCGCCGCTAACAAAGCGACTGCACCATCTAAATCAATGGTGAACACACTTTCAGTTTTAGGAATAGATTTAAATTTAGCATCGTGATTAACATAAGGCCCGAATCGCCCGATATTAGCGACAACTTTTTTATTTGTTATGGGGTGCAAACCTAAGTCACGCGGCAAAGAAAGTACCATCTCTGCGGTTTCTAAAGACATATCCGCGATGGATATTTCTTTTGGCACACTCACGCGTTTTGGCTTCTTTTTTTCGCCTTCAACAGCTAAACCAAGTTGCAAATAAGGACCATAAGGGCCGTTCATCAGCAAAATATCTACCCCTGTTTTGCTGTCAGCACCAATCACGATAGGGTTGCTACTTAACTGCGCAGAGTCATTCATGCTGCGTTTGTAGTCACACTTTGGCATATCGTTATAGCCAGTACAGCCAATAAAAGTACCATATCGACTCAGCTGTTTTTGAAGTGATTTTCCGCATTTTGGACAAGCTTCATCTAAAAGCTCATTACCAGGGCGATCAACGTCGGCTTTACTTAATAATTGCTGATTAAAGCCCTGCCAAAACTCATGCATCAGCGGCACCCACTCGCGCTCACCTTCGGCCACGCTATCAAGCGCATCTTCTAGATTGGCTGTAAAGCCATAATCTACATATTTGGTAAAATGTTCGGTTAAAAATCTATTCACAACACGCCCAACGTCCGTGGGAGTAAAGCGTTTTTTATCAAGCAAAACGTACTCACGATCTTGTAGCGTGCTGATAATGCTTGCATAGGTAGAAGGACGCCCAATACCATACTCTTCAAGGATTTTAACTAGGCTGGCCTCACCATAACGTGGCGGCGGCTCGGTAAAGTGCTGGTCGCCATAAATTTTTTCAACACTGAGCACTTCGCCGACCTCAAGCTGAGGCAGTTTCGCTTCGGCCTCTTCTTCTTGATCGTCTGCACCTTCCATGTAAACCGCTATAAATCCAGGAAAAACTAAGGTTTGACCAGAGGCGCGGAATAAGTTGGCTTCTGAGCCCACGCTCAAGTCAACGCTCACTGCGTCAAATTTAGCAGGCGACATTTGACAAGCAATCGCGCGCTTCCAAATCATTTCATAGAGTTTAAATTGCTCATCTGTTAAGTGTTTACGCACACTTGCAGGCGCTCTTCCGATATCTGTCGGGCGAATGGCCTCGTGCGCTTCTTGAGCGCTTTTTGATTTTGTTTTATAAAAAATTGCCGATTTTGGCAAATAATCTGCGTCAAAATTCTTTTTCACATAGCTGCGAATCTGTGCAACTGCCTCAGCAGCAATGCTAAATGAATCAGTACGCATATAGGTAATTAAGCCCACAATGCCGCTACCTACATTAACGCCCTCATACAGTTGCTGGGCAACGCGCATGGCACGTGACGTGGTGAATCCTAGCTTACGCACCGCTTCTTGTTGCAAGGTTGAAGTGGTAAAAGGCGGCGCAGGGCTGCGACTACGCTGCTTTTTTTCAACTCGAGAAACCGTTGTTTTGCCAGCGCTTGCAAGCAACAGCTTGCCCACAATATCAATTTGCTGATCGTGATTGGTGACCGTAAATTGCTCAACTTTTTCATTATTAAACTGAATGAGCTTTGCTGTAAAACCATGGCTATGCTTTAAGGCATCTAAATGAATAGACCAATATTCCTGCGATTTAAAGGCCTCAATTTCTAACTCACGCTCAACAATTAAACGCAAAGCAGGGCTTTGTACGCGCCCCGCAGATAAGCCCCGCCGAATTTTTTTCCATAGCAGCGGCGATAAGTTAAAGCCAACTAAGTAATCCAAAGCGCGTCTTGCCTGCTGTGCATTCACCATTGCCATAGAAATATCACGCGGCTCGGCAATGGCTTGCTCAACCGCACTTTTGGTAATTTCATGAAACACAACACGTTTCATGAGCTTATTTTTAATGAGATTTTTAGACTTTAAAATTTCTGCGATATGCCATGAAATAGCCTCCCCTTCACGATCAGGATCGGTTGCGAGGTAAATGCTTTCGGCGTTTTTTACGGCTCTGGCAATCGCATCTACGTGCTTGCTATTGCGCTCGATAATGTCGTATTTCATAGAAAAATCATGCGCAGTATCGACTGCGCCATTTTTAGGAATTAAATCGCGCACGTGCCCGTAAGAAGCAAGCACCTCAAAATCACTTCCAAGATATTTTTGGAGTGTTTTAGCTTTAGAGGGAGATTCAACAATTAACAGTTTGGACATGCGAGCCTACGAAGTATGTGAAATGGTTTGATTGATGCGCTGATTTAAGTCTATGTCTTAAATAATAACAAGCTAAATGATTATAAGACAATAACTTACCACAGATATAAAGAAATTTAATTAAAAATTTGTCATCCCCTCTTATTAAACAATGCTTAAAAAAATTCACTAAAAGATTAACGGTCACACCTAAAATAAAAACGCCCGATAAAATAATCAGGCGTTTTTAAACTCAAGCTTAAATTAAAAGGACCAGCGCCAGCACCTGTTAAGTGCGGCGGAGAGCCATTTTTTAGTCATTGCGACTAAAAGACATCAAAATTCTTAGCAAGTTACTGAATATATTGTAAATACTGATAAATAAAGATAGCGTTGCCATGATGTAATTTGTTTCACCGCCGCGCACAATTTGATTCACTTCATACAAAATAAAGCCTGATGAAATCAGTATGAATACCGTTGAAATAGTCAGGGAAAGTGCCGGAATATGTAAGAATAAATTGGCAATAATCGCTAAAAATACAACTACGACGCCTATTGTTAAAAATTTAGCTAAGAAGCTAAAGTCTCTTTTGGCGGCACTTGCAATTGTCGCCAAGGTTAAGAAAATAATGCCGGTGCCAGCCGCAGCCAAAGCAACCAACTGACCACCGTTACGCATATGCAAAGCGTGCTGCAACAAAGGCCCTAGCATGAGTCCCAAGAAAAACGTATATGCAAGCAATAACACAATCCCTAAACCACTGTTACGATGAGCGCTAATCGCTGTTTGCATGCCAATGGTTACCGCCATAAACACACCAAATGCAATGAATGGATGCATTGCCACAATGCTAAAATCAATACTCACGCCAAAAAATGCGCCTAGCACAGTAGGTATCATGGTTAAACCTAGCATGGCATAGGTATTGCGCAAAACTCTATTGGTAGCAAGTTCTGCCGATTCTGAACGACCAATAACTGGGGTATTCTCAAACATGATGTTATTTCCTTATTAAGAAAAAAGAGACTAAAAAATACATGGCTAACATAACAACATATTCAATAAAATTCAAGCTTTAGTGTTGCTTTCGTATATTTCTTAGATGCCACTCTGGTTAGCTTTTACTTATTTATGTTTATGGGTTTGGACATCCCCCGCTTTACTGAGCAGTTACGCACTTCTAATTTGTAATGATGGACGTCTGTGCTTAACTAAGCACGACTATGACTGAGGTAAGTTATCCCGTTAAATGTTTCATTCCACTCCGATGGCCAATGCATTATGTCATTTTCAAGGTCGTGAATCACCCCGAGTTTTAAGGAGAGCTTTAATCATGAGAGAATATCAAGATGACGAAAGCCAAACCCCAATACTCCCCCGAAGTCAAAGAGCGTGCAGTTCGGATGGTATTAGAACACCAGCACCAATACGCCACGCC
>JAVKLV010000023.1:0-5431 GCA_031538905.1 Methylotenera sp.
CGCCAATCAAATCTGCTGCACATCTAGCCGTTGTGCCAGCAACAAAATGTTCAATTAACCTCGACTGCTTAGCTGAATTTAATCTGCTCTTTCTCATGACGTCCTTATAACATTTTATGTGTTATCTAGGACAGCCCCTATATATTTTTTACAGTGCTGCAGTTTCATTGAATAATTTTTACTGAATTCACCTGCGTTAAAAATTCGTAATGGTTACTTTAAGATTGATTGTACCATGCTCATTTAATGAGTATTTTTAAGCTTGATTTGTGTTAATGATCCCATTATGAGCCGTATCATCAAGAAGACTACACGACACCAAGAGACGTAGATGGTGTATTTGCTGACTTTTACCCTGATTCGTATGATTCCTCTTGATTATTTAGAGGGCATATCAAGGCGCTCACGAGCTTAATAAGCACGACGATGAAGGGTGATGAGGCCGCCTAAATTAAAGCCTTCACCTCTCATTTCGTCAAACCACATCTAATTTTATTAAACAAAGCGCTTAAATTAGTTCTCATTAGGCGTTTATGTCATATTTTTTGTCGTTATTTTTATTTTCAATATCGTCTTTGATAATGTATGGTGATAAAGTGTATAACTCAATAAATAAAATTATAAAAAATATTTTTTACAAAATCTCAAGGGAGTTGCTATGAATAAAGTCTTAAATCGTCATGTTTTGGTTGCATTATGCGCCGCCCCTTTATTATTAAGCGCAGGCTTTTCACAAGCTGAAGATGCAATGCCTGCGGCGGCAGCTGAAGCAGCGCCAGCTAGCTCGGTGACTTTCAATTTAGGTGTATTTTCTCATTACATCAGCCGCGGTGTTGATATTGGCGATGGTCCAGTCCTGCAAGGTGGTATAGATTGGGCGCACAGCAGTGGCTTTTATCTAGGCACCTGGTTTTCTACAACAGACCGCTTTATGTTAGGCGGTGCTGGAACAGTGACAAATACCGATCCAAGTGGGCTTCCTTTAGGTACGGGTGATCATTTTGAAACCGATTGGTACGGTGGTTACGCACATACATTTGGCCCGGTCACTTTAGGGATTGGTGGTAATTATGTGTGGTATCCAGAGGGTGAAAAATCCTACCATAACAGAAGTCAAAACACTTTTGAGGGTAATGTAAATATCTCTGCAGCGGGCTTTACCTATACTTTTTATCACGCCTTTACTGACTGGTACGGTATTGGCAACACAAGACGTGATGGCGCGCTAGGTAACTTCGCATCTGCTGCCAATGCAGCAGATGATACCAGCGGTGCTGAGTATCATGAATTTAAATACGCCAACACCTTGCCATTTGGAGGTTTAAACTTTAACGCTAAATTAGGCTATCAACGTTCTAGTGATATCTGTCTTAATCAAAAAGACTTTTTACTTGGCTTAAACAGAAACTTTTCATTGCCAACCTCTGGCAAAGCACTTGATGGCTTTAATGCCGGCGCTTACTACACAGACACCTTTAATGAAGAGCAATGTTCAGCAAAAACGCAGTATTACACCACCGATAACGGTAAAGTGGTGAATGACCGTAAATTAACCTTTTTCATTAAACGTAGCTGGTAATGGCGTAATAATCAATTTGATTGAATCAATCTCAATCATACTCATTAAAAAAGGACGCTTAGGTGTCCTTTTTTAATGGGCGTTTTTTTAATGGGCGTTTTTTTAATCGTGATGCACTGACGATGCGTCATTTTCAATATGCGTCGGTTTTGGTTAAATTTTAGTCGCAATTTAAGGGTTGCTTGACGCACAGAGATTTTAGTATTCTTAATTAACTCATCAATAAACACTTTATTTTAAAAAAATGCTTGGAGACTTATTTTGCCACGTTTTGAATTACAGCAACTTTATATTGGCGGTCAACATGTAGAAGCGACTAGCGGCAAAACATTTCAGACGATCAATCCAGCCAACGGTGAAGTTTTAGCTGATGTAGAAGCGGCTTCTAAAGCTGATGTTGACTTGGCTGTGGAAAGTGCTTGTCAGGGACAGCGCGTTTGGGCTGCAATGACCGCCATGCAGCGTTCACGAATTTTACGGCGGGCAGTAGAGATTTTGCGTGAGCGTAATGATGAACTTGCCGCACTGGAAACTTTAGACACAGGAAAGCCGCTTTCTGAAACACGTTACGTGGATATTGTCACAGGTGCCGATGTGCTGGAGTACTATGCGGGCTTGGCTCCCGCTTTAGAGGGGCAGCAAATTCCATTACGTGAAAGCACCTTTGTTTACACCCGCAGAGAGCCTTTGGGTGTGGTTGCCGGCATTGGTGCGTGGAATTACCCAATTCAAATTGCCCTTTGGAAATCAGCCCCAGCTTTAGCTGCTGGCAACGCCATGATTTTCAAGCCCAGTGAAATCACCCCTTTAAGCGCGTTAAAGCTCGCTGAAATTTATACCGAAGCAGGCTTGCCGGCGGGGGTATTTAATGTACTCAATGGGGCGGGTGCTGATGTAGGCGCTTGGTTAACGGCGCATCAAGGCATTGAGAAAGTTTCATTTACAGGTGGCACGCTTACCGGTAAAAAAGTGATGGCAAGTGCATCCAGCTCAACATTAAAAGAAGTGACCATGGAGTTGGGCGGAAAATCAGCGTTGATTGTTTTTTCAGATGCCAATATGGATAAAGCCGCTGACATCGCCATGATGGCAAACTTCTATAGTTCAGGGCAAGTGTGCACCAATGGCACTCGCGTGTTTGTGCACCGCTCAAACCTTGAGGTGTTTGAGCAAAAAATTCTTGAGCGTATTGCTCGTATTCGCTTGGGCGACCCTCAAAATGAAAACACTAATTTTGGACCACTGGTGAGCGAGGCACATTTAAACAATGTATTGCGTTATATTGCGCTGGGTATGAAAGAAGGCGCGCGTTTATTGGCAGGGGGCAATCGCGAGCTTAACGGCGCTTATGCAAAAGGTGCTTATGTGCAGCCTACTGTATTTAGCGATTGTACAGATGACATGACGATTGTACGTGAAGAGATTTTTGGCCCAGTGATGAGTATCCTTATTTATGACAGCGAAGATGAAGTGATTAAGCGTGCTAATAATACAGAATATGGCCTTGCCGCTGGCGTGGTAACAGAAAACATCAGTCGCGCACATCGTGTGATTCATCAGCTTCAGGCTGGTATTTGCTGGATTAACACATGGGGAGAGTCGCCTGCAGAAATGCCAGTAGGCGGCTATAAACAATCTGGAGTAGGGCGCGAAAATGGTTTAATCACCCTACAAAGTTATACGCGTGTTAAGTCAATTCAAGTAGAGTTAGGTGCTTATAACTCCGTGTTTTGATATCAATGGCAACTGCAGTTAATAAACTTAAATTGGGTGCAAAAAACTTAAAGGAATGTAATGAATAGAAACTTAGAATTCGATTACATCATTGTAGGGGCGGGCTCTGCGGGCAATGTACTGGCAGCGCGACTAAGTGAAGATGCTGATGTCAGCGTGCTTTTGCTAGAGGCGGGCGGACCTGATTATCGTTTTGATTTTCGCACGCAAATGCCAGCAGCTTTAGCCTACCCTATACAAGGACGACGTTACAACTGGGCTTATGAAACCGAGCCAGAGCCACACATGAATCATCGCCGTATTTCATGCGGACGTGGCAAAGGCCTAGGTGGCTCTTCTTTAATCAATGGAATGTGCTACATTCGTGGCAATGCTTTAGATTACGATGGATGGGCAAAACGCAAAGGCCTAGAAAACTGGTCTTATTTTGATTGCCTGCCTTATTTTAAAAAGTCTGAAACAAGAGACACTGGCCCCAATGATTATCATGGTGGAGAAGGGCCAGTAAGTGTTACCACGCCAAAATCTAACAATAATGTGCTCTTTAAAGCCATGGTTGAAGCAGGGGTGCAGGCGGGCTATCCGCGTACTGAAGATTTAAATGGCTACCAGCAAGAAGGTTTTGGCCCGATGGATCGCACCACCACAGCACAAGGTAGGCGCGCTAGCACTGCAAGGGGATATTTAGATGAAGCGCGCAGTCGTCAAAACCTCACCATTATCACGCACGCACTGACTGACCGTATTCTGTTTGAAGCCAAGCGAGCCATTGGTGTGGCTTACCTTCATCGCGGCAAGCTCAAAAACGCCCATGCAAGGCGCGAAGTTTTATTATGTGCTGGTGCAATTGCTTCTCCAGCGATATTACAACGCTCAGGTGTTGGCTCAAAAACGTTGTTACGTGATTTAGAAATTTCTGTAGTGCATGATTTGCCAGGCGTGGGCGAAAATCTGCAAGATCATATGGAAATTTATCAACAATATGAATGTAAAAAGCCAGTGTCTTTAGCGCCTGCGTTAAAGCTTTATAATCAGCCGCTCATTGGCGCAGAATGGCTATTTTTAGGCACAGGAATTGGTGCAAGTAATCAATTTGAAGCAGGTGGTTTTATTCGTAGTGACGACAGTTTTGCTTGGCCTAACATTCAATATCATTTTTTGCCAGTGGCAATTAACTATGATGGCAGCAAGCCCATTAAAATTCATAGCTTTCAGGCACATATGGGATCTATGCGCTCACCTAGCCGCGGTCGCGTATATATTCGCTCAAAACATCCACTTGAATATCCAAGTATTTTATTTAATTATATGTCTACCGAGCAAGACAAAAGAGAGTTTCGCGCAGGGGTGCGCATTACGCGCAACATCATGCAACAAGAGGCACTCAAGCCTTATGTTGGTAAGGAAATATCGCCAGGTGAAGATGTGCAAACTGATGCGCAAATCGATGCTTTCGTGCGTCAATACGCTGAAACGGCATACCATCCATCTTGCTCGTGTGCGATGGGTTATCATGAAATGGCAGTGGTTGACTCAGAAGGACGGGTGCATGGTGTGCAAGGGTTGCGCGTTGCTGATGCGTCTATCATGCCGGAAATCGTCACCGGAAACTTAAATGCACCAACGATTATGATGGCCGAAAAAATATCAGATAGTATTCGTGGGCGTCAACCGCTTGGACGCAAAGTAGTCCCCGTATTTAGTTATAAAAACTCTAGTTAATCAGCGATAAACGATCGTATTGTCAGCAGGTAATTAAAAGCCGCTCACAGTAGGTAATAAATTAAGCGTTTTTCACATAAGCTATATTAAATTCATGTACCAAGAGTTTAAACAAAAGCAAAGCGCCGCATCAAAAGCTTACGTGAAAAGAGTTTGCTATCTATTTAATTTAACATAATATACATTATACGAAATTAAATAGGCAAAAAATAAAAGGCAAGAAGCCAGCTTAAGTTCAATACGTTTAAAAAATTAAATTGGGGCTGTCCTAGATAACTAGCCCATATATTGTTTAACCAATTGTTTTAATTGCAATAACTGTGCTTGCGGTGTTGGGTTATTAAAACGCCACTCGCACTCCTTCAAAAACAGCTCAAAATTAGCCTTTGGAACACC
>JAVKLV010000024.1:0-6479 GCA_031538905.1 Methylotenera sp.
ATCAGCGCTTGCTAGAACCTATCGGACACGTTCCTCCTGCGGAAGCGGAAGAATGTTATTATAAAGAGCTTGCTACAAACACAAGTAAAGCTGTTTTACTTTAACCAAATGCACTCCACGAAAGTCGGGGTGATTCAGTTTTACTTTAACCAAATGCACTCCACGAAACTCGGGGTGATTCAAAGGTGTTTATGTGGGTTGTTAAGCTGGGGGGGAGTATGCTGGGGGCGGCTGAGCTGCCGCGTTGGTTGGCTGTTTTGGCTCGGCACGCCCATGGCAGAGTTGTGATTGTGCCAGGCGGGGGCATTTTTGCAGATGCAGTGCGCGAGGCGCAAATAGCCAGCAAGGTGAGTGATGAGGTTGCTCACCATTTGGCTTTAATTGCAATGGATCAGTTTGGTTTATTGCTGGCGGCGATGAACCCCTCGCTTCAGACGGTCAGCACTGCGCTTGAAATCGCAGAGTGTGGCAGGCAAAATAAAACCATGATTTGGTTGCCAAGCAAAATGGTCATGGCTGATCCTAATGTCCCTCAACATTGGCAGGTGAGCTCAGATAGTTTGAGCGCATGGCTAGCCAATTATCTGAACGCGGAGCATTTGGTGTTAGTTAAATCTAAGTCGCTCGATTCTTATCAGTCTGTTTTTCATGCATTAGCCTCTGATAAATTAGCGCATAAATCTACTTTTGATGCAGAAGAAAAGCACGCTCAACAGCAAAAAATGATGAGCGATGGGCTCATTGATCGTGAGTTTTTAGGCTTTACTCAAGGCAAATCATTTAAAAGTTGGATATTAAATAAAGCCGATTACCCCTTATTTGAGCAAGATTTGAGTTTAGATAAGCTGAAATTAAAAGCGCTTTATTTTGAGTGAAGATGGCGTATTAAAAGGGATTTAAGGTTTTTTTAGGGCTGGAGACTGATATTTTTGTCATCAATACTAAAGTTTTATAAAGTGTTACCGATAATGTTTGTATCCAAGTTGCTTCATCGGTCAAGCGATAAAAATTTTTAGAAACAACCCTAAATTTTTTAAAAAGCCTGCCGATAAAAGTTTTAACAGTGTTGAAAAAATAAATACAACGCTCATAGCAATTAAGATGTAGTGAACTTTAACTTTAGGAGAATTATCATGGCTGCAATTATTAACACCAACATTAACTCATTAAACACACAACGTAACTTAACCGCATCGCAAGGCGCTGTATCTACTTCAATGCAACGCTTGTCATCAGGTTTGCGTATTAACAGTGCTAAAGATGATGCGTCTGGCTTGGCTATTGCGACAAAAATGGATTCACAAGTGCGCGGTATGAACGTTGCGATGCGTAACTCTAACGATGCCATCTCATTTGCACAAACTGCAGATGGTGGCTTAAGCAAATTAAATGAGTCATTCCAACGTATGCGTGAACTTGCTGTGCAGGGCGCCAACGGCACTACAGATAATTCGAGTTTGGCTGCTGAGTTTACTCAGTTGCAAGCTGAAATTACCCGTGTTACTAATAATACTATGTTTAACGGCAAAAACACATTAGGTGCAGATGGTGCGGCCGGTATTGCTTTTCAAGTGGGTGCTAACAATACAGCTAACGACTCAGTAACGGTTACTGGTGTTGACTTAACTGCAGCTGCATCAGAAGTAGCTAAAACAGCATTGAATACTATCAAAGTTGATACTGTTGCTAACGCTAAATTAGCGATTGATCAAATTGATAAAGCGGTAACTGAAGTGAATGGTGTACGTGCAACGTTCGGTGCGGCACAAAACCGCTTTGAGTCTATTATCAGCAGCTTGCTAATTTCTTCTGAAAACCAAGCAGCGGCTAAATCACGCATTATGGATGCAGATTTTGCTTCAGAAACAGCTAACTTAACACGTGGTCAAATCTTGCAACAAGCAGGTACAGCGATGTTAGCTCAAGCAAACTCTCTACCTAATGGTGTGTTAGCCTTGTTAAGAGGTTAATAAGAAGTTAATTTGTAATTGAACTAGTATTTTTAGCTAAGCTAAAAACTACCATCCGCAGGCTTAATCGGTCTGCGGATTTTTGCAAAAGAGGAACATTATGTTTAAGTTGCCGATCGATGGTTATAGTCAAGCTCAAAAATTGACCGCCGTGCAGAATATAGGTACTGATATTTCGGTCAATAGATCAGCTGGTTCATCTGTGGTTAAGTCTGTGGCAAGCCCTCGGGCTGCAACAGCTGATGCTAAGGTAAGTAAGGCAGAGTTAGAGGATGCGGTCAAAAAGCTGAACGATTTGGTTGCCCCTGCGCTGCAAACGGTGCAATTTTCTTTAGACGAGCAATCTAATCGCATGGTGGTGCGCGTGGTTGATGTTGAGTCTAAAGAGGTATTAAGGCAAATTCCGGATAAAGAGGTGCTTGCGATGTCTAGAACGCTTGATAAACTGCAAAGCTTAATGATTAGACAAACGGCTTAGTGTGTTTGTTTAATGATTTGAGCGTTGTTTGAAAGTTTTACAATGTCAAAATAAGTATTTATACCGCTTAAACTAAGGATATTTGATATGGCTATTTCAACCCCAGGATTAGGTTCTGGTCTTAATGTTGAGTCTATTGTGACGAGTTTAATGAGTGTTGAGAGGAAACCACTCACCGCGGTAGCTAATCAAAAAAGTGCGTATCAGTCTAAAGTTTCTGCTTATGGCACGCTAAAAAGCGCACTGTCTACTTTTCAAACTGCTACGAATGGCTTGTCAAGTGTTTCTAAGTTTAACGCGCAAACCCTGGTTTCAGGTAACTCCAGTGTATTTACTGCAACATCAACTGGCACGGCCGCCTTGGGCGATAGCGCAATTACTGTTAATCAGCTGGCACGCGCACAAAAGCTCACTTTTGCTGGCACGGCTAGTGTAGATGATACGGTAGGCACGGGCGCCTTAACTATTTCTTTTGGCACTTATCACCCTGCAACTGCAGTTGCCCCCAATGTACCCAATACTTTCGTTCCTAATGCGGCTAAAACAGATTTAACCCTCGAAATTAATAGCTCAAATAACACTTTGTCTGGTGTGCGTGATGCTATCAATGGTTTAAATGCAAGTGTAAGCGCCTCGATTGTGAATGATGGTGCAATCAATCACCTTGTCATTACCTCAAAAGACACGGGCGAGATTAATACGCTTAAAATCACAACGACTGATACTGATGGTAATCATACTGACAATGTAGGTTTGTCAAAATTAGCTTATGACCCGACTGCCGCAGTGGGTAGTGGTAAAAACTTGTCGCAAATGCAGTCGGCAAAAAATGCACTGTTAAACATTGATGGTCTTGATGTTGTTAAGGCAAGTAATACTATTTCTGACGCTATTGCGGGGGTGCGTTTGAGCTTGCTCTCCACCAGTAAAGAGAGTGTTAATTTGAGTGTTGCCAGCAATAAAGAGGCGATAAAAACTTCAGTAACAGCTTTTGTTGATGCTTATAATAAGCTCGATACTTCTATGCGTGCTCTTGTAAGGTACGACCCTACTGGTAAAAATTCAGGTCCTTTGCTAGGTGATGCTACGGCACGCTCCGTGCTAACAAGTCTGCGCTCAGTGATGACTAATGCGGTAAGCTCGAAAGGGGCTTTTTCTACATTAAGTCAAATAGGGGTGTCGTTTCAGGCCTCTGGTCAGCTTGCGATAGATGCGACCAAGCTTGATAGTGCTATTACCTCTAACTTTTCTGATATTGCGGGCTTGTTTGCGACTTCTGCAAAAACAACAGATGCCCAAATCAGTTATTTAGCCAGCACCAGCCAAACAAAAGCGGGTACTTATGCTGTAAATGTAACGAGTTTGTCACCACTTGCTGGTACTATTAATGGTGCGGCTGCAAGCGTTATTGGCAATAGTTTAATTGGCGCCAAGGGTGATGCTAGTGAAGGTTTGACTGTAAAAGTGAACGGGGGTGCTACTGGTGAGCGAGGTACGGTGACCGTCAGTATTGGCTACGCTGCACAGCTAGACGCTACTATTAATAATATACTCGATACCAAGGGCGTTTTAACTTCAAGAACAGAGGGTATAAGTAGTGCCATATCGAGCTTAGACAAACAGTCAGAATCGATTACATTGAGATTGAAAGCGATTGAGGCGAGATATCGCGCTCAATTTACGAGACTCGATACGCTGATGTCGAATATGTCTTCAACAAGCAGTTATTTGACTCAACAAATTGCGGCATTTAAATCAAATAATTAAGCAAAAGTGTAAAGGGTAAAGATGTTTGGGCGCAATCAAAGTGGTATAAATGCCTACGCTAAAGTTGGTATCGAGACGGGTGTTTTAGCTGCCAGTCCAAATAAGCTCACTATCATGTTGTATGAGGGTGCTATTTCTGCTTGCCGGAGTGCAGAAATTTTTATGATAAATCAAGATATTGCCAATAAAGGCATTATGCTTTCAAAGGCAATATCAATTATAGACTCTGGCTTAAGAGTGAGTCTTGATAAAAAGCTAGGTGGAGAAATGGCGGAAAATTTGGATGCACTTTATGCCTATATGAGCAGAAAGCTGGTTGAGGCGAACATTCATAATAAGCCAGAGCTTGCGCGCGAGGTACTTAATTTGCTGGCTGATTTAAAAAGTGCTTGGGAGGCTATTGAAGGCGTTAAAAGTGTAGCGGGTGAAGCTATGCTTAATCGCAATGTTGTTAGTGATGTAAAGGTTTAGTTTGTGACTCAGTCAGTAAATCAATTCAATTCAGTCGGTATATATGAAAATGTTGCGGGTATTACCAAGCAAATGTTGCAGGCAGCAAAACAGCAAGATTGGGATGGTTTAGCTGTTTTAGAGCAAACCTGCGCCGCAGAAATCGCAGGCTTAAAGCTTCAAGAAGACGACTTTACTCTAGAAGATGAGGCTTATTCGCGTAAGTTGGCTAGTATAAAAAGCATTTTGGCGGATGACCGTGAAATACGCGATATTATTTTACCGTGGATGGTGAGGTTAGATTCGCTTGCCAATGGCGTACATACAAAAGCGAAATTAACTCGCAGGTATATTCAGTAGTTTTTTCTTTAAAAAATGCTCAAGCAACCTGATATTGCCAGCATCAACCCTGTCGCTAGAGTGTTGTCATATGTGCCTGTCGGCAATGTGGGTAACGAAGGTGGCGTTACGCAAGGGCTTGGTGACAAGGCTTCGGAGTTTGTGAATGGGCAAGATTACATTGCAAAGGTAATTTCAAAAGTAGGCGATTCCGCTTACAACGTTAAAGTTGAAAATGGTAATCTAAGTGGGTCTTTGCTTAGAATGGATTTGGGCGTTGCCGCTAAAGCGGGGCAGATTTTAACGTTGCGGTATATCGAGGGTAATCCATTACCCACTTTTTTGCTTCAGCCC
The DNA here is from genome assembly GCA_031538905.1 of Methylotenera sp. Taxonomy (GTDB): domain Bacteria; phylum Pseudomonadota; class Gammaproteobacteria; order Burkholderiales; family Methylophilaceae; genus Methylotenera. The sequence goes on from JAVKLV010000024.1 coordinate 5,359, forward strand.
AATGCAAACCTTGTCAATAAAATAGACATCAGCAATGCAGCTCATCTGATTAGTCATTATTTGAAGCAAGCTCAGGATGATGGCGTGTCAACTAGGCTTCAGGCTGGTGGCGTAGTCAGTCAAGCGCCGGCCAATGCAGAGGCGCTCGCACATGATTTAAAAAATGCAGTGAACAAAAGCGGCTTATTTTATGAGTCGCATTTGCGTGATTTACTTCAAGGTAAAGAGTCGCTTTCGTCGATTAGGCAGGAGCCGCAAAACCAAACAAATACTGCTATTGCTCATTTAACGAGTCAGCAATTAGCCATTCTAGAAAATCAGCGTATGACTTGGCGTGGGGAGGTCTGGCCGGGTCAGCTCATGGATTGGGATGTGTATGAAAAGTCACAAGGTGAGCCTGAAAGTCAATCACCCTCGCTGTCTTTAGCGTCTGATGATAAACCTATTTTTAGCGAGATGACTTTGCATTTGCCTCATCTTGGTAAGGTTTCAGCAAACATTCGTCTAGTTGATGGGCGGATGAGGGTGAGTGTTTTGACAGAGCAGGCTGAAACTTTAGCTGTTCTTAAGGAAAAAAGACAAAGCTTGGCCGAGGCCATTACTCAAAATGGTCAGCAATTAGATGCGCTAACTGTGACGCATTATGACTAATAAGCCGATGTCTCTTTGTGTGGCTTTAAAAAATTTACTTGAGATTTAATGTCAGTTAAATGGATGAGCGCAATCAAAAGTTAAAGCTTAATCAGCAAGCAATTGCTTTGGCTTATGCGGCGGGTGATGCTGCGCCTAAAGTTGTTGCCAAAGGGCGCGGTGTGGTTGCTGAGCAAATTATTGCCAAAGCCCACGAGCATGATGTTTTTGTGCACGAGTCTAAAGATTTAGTGGCGTTGTTAATGCAAGTGGATCTTGATGACCATATTCCGCCGTCTTTATATCAGGCGATTGCTGAGATTTTGGCTTGGCTTTATAAGCTAGACGAAGTGACCCCTGTCGAATAAAATGGACACCGCCATTTCAGACAACCATATCTAACTTGCTTGCTTTTTGCTCAAATAATTTCAACATTTGGGCTGGTGCAATATAACCTAAACTTGAATGCCTGCGCATTCGATTATAGAAGA
>JAVKLV010000025.1:0-20552 GCA_031538905.1 Methylotenera sp.
GAGATTGTAGTGGGCTCGCTGGCGGTGATTTATGGTTTGCAAGGCGATGCGCTGATGGCACATATGGCAACGCAAATCGATTGGGTGCAAGCTTTAAGCTTTATGTTATTTACCCTTGTTTATACCCCGTGTTTGTCTACGATCGCCACGTTGAAAAGCGAATCTAAAAGCACTGGCTTTATGTGGCTCTCTATTGGCTGGTCTTTGAGCCTAGCGTGGGCGCTAAGCTTTGTTTTTTACCAGGGCGCGCGTTGGCTTGGGTATTAACGAGCCGTTTTGAAAAAAATGCTAATTTTAATGGGCTTCATTTTTGCGACTTTTACCCTTAATTAAAATCAATCAGGTTTAACGCATAAATGGCTGCAGTTGCTTTTGATGCGGGGTGATAGTACTTTTGAGTGATAGTTTGGTAAAGTTTATGTATGGCGTTATAATTTAAATTGTAAAATTATTTTAAATAGGTGGAATGATGGCGATCGTAATTAAAAACTTAAGTTTAAAAACTAAATTTAATCAAGTGAGAATGGCTAAGGGTAAGTTGAAAACGATTGCGGTTGGCTCTTCTGAAAAGTTTGAGATTATTGATCAATTAACTGGCGTGGCTCCTAAGTCAGTTAAAGTTAAGCGCCTTGGCGATGACTTGCAAGTCAGTGCACAAGATGAAACTGGTGCCGTATTTGAGGTGGTGCTTGAGGGTTATTACACGCAAGGTGCGAGTTTGTTGGGTTCAAGCCGTGCAGGCGAAAATCCGATTGAGTTTCATACCACGGGGGGTGCAGCTCCTTTAGGCGCATTGAGTTCAGGCGCTGATGCCACTGTTGCTGTGGGAGCGGAGTCTGGTTTTGTGATGCCAAGTTTTGGCCTGCAAAATTTAAGTTTTCCTGGTTTAGATGGAATGGGTAGTGCTGTTAAGACTGCTGGCTTGTGGGCTTTGGGTGCGGTGGCTGTGGGGTTTGGGGTATCTGCACTCAGTAACTCAGGTTCGGGCGGATCTTCTTCTCCAACTTCACCTTCAGTTGTGAAAGGTAAAGTCACCGCTGGTCCTGTATTAGCTAACAACGATTTGTTTGTGGTGGTATATGCCGCTGATGGTAAAACCGAGCTTGGTCGCGATGATAGCGTTGAAGCTGGTGGTGCTTACCAGGTCAACATTGCCAGTGGCTATGTGGGCAATGTGGTGGTGCGGGTATTTTCTAAATCCACCAATAAAGATTATTTAGATGAAACCACTAAGGTTGCCACTGACCTAAGTACTTCTGCGCTTACGGCTGTTGCGACTGTGGGAATTGGTGCCAACACCATTAACGTTAACCCCATTACGGATGTTGCGGCCCGTAAAGCGGGTGTTGCTAGCAAAACAGCTGCGATTGCCGCTAGCACTGATGTATCTGCGATTAACAAAGCGGTATCAGAGGCGTATGGCTTGGGGGCAAATGACGTTACTGCCATTGATGCTGTGCCCACCGTCACCAGTGCTGGTGCGGTAAATCCTGATACTAACCTTGCGGGTGCGGTATTGGCGCAAATGTCGGCTGTCGCAAAAGATAATGCGGGGAATGTTAGTGCAGCGCAAGAGAAGCTTGCGGCATCAGTAGCGATTTCTAAGACTGCTGATGGGGTAACTGCTACGCCGTCGGGTTTGTCTAAAACCGTAGCGGCCATGGCAAAAATTGAGGCTTATGCAAATAATAGTAAGACTAATTCAGCTCCGACTGTACAAGATTATGTCGATGCGGGCGTTACTGGGGTGACTGATGGTAACCTTGCCGCAGTGAATACGGCAGTAGATAAAAAAAGCGGTGCCGATGTTGCTACGCAGGCAAAAATTCAAGCAGTTACAGATGCTGCAAGGCAGCCAACGGACATTGTCTTTAGTACTGATGGTAGCAGCGTGAGCGGCACAGCCGAGCATGGTAGCACGGTTAAAATTGATACTAATGGTGACGGTGCTGCGGATGTAACGGTAACCGCTGACACAACAACGGGTGCTTTTAAAGCCAACTTAAGTCCTGCGCTCGTCAATGGTGAAGTGCTGAGTTTTACTGTGACTGATGCGGCAGGCAATATATCAACCCCATTAAGTGTGAATGCTTTAGATACTTCTGCTCCTTTGGCTGCGCTTGATCTTGTCATTGCTGCAGGGGGTAAAACCATGACGGGTACGGCCGAGGCTGGCAGTACGGTTAAAATTGATACCAATGGCGACGGTACGGCTGATGTGACGGTGAAGGCGAGCAGTACGGGCACATTTACGGCTACCTTGCCTAGCGCGCTGATTAATGGTGAAACGGTTAAAGTTACGGTAAGTGATGCCGCAGGCAATAATTCGCCAGTTGTGAGTGTGCAGGCGGCAGATACCACAAAGCCACTGGTAGCTAAAGATGCAAGTATTCTTGCAACGGGTACAGGTGTCATTGGCACGGCTGAGGCGGGCAGTACCGTGAGCATTGATGTCAATGGAGATGGGGTTGCTGACGTAACGGCAACAGCCAATGCCGCAACGGGGATATTTAGAGCAACTTTACCTAATGCGCTCACTAATGGCGAAACGATTAAAATTACAGTCACCGATGCGGCGGGCAACACTTCAGCACCTTTGAGTGTGAAAGCATTAGATAAAACTGCGCCATTAACGCCAACAGGTCTTGCTATTAGCGCCGCTGGGGACAGTATTTCTGGTGTGGCAGAGCCTGGTAGTACGGTAAAAATTGATACGAATGGGGATGGTCTTGTTAATTTTACGGTAACGGCAAGTGCAACAGGTGCATTTACTAGAGCGCTGACGCCTGCGCTTAAAAACGGTCAGGCTGTCACTGTGACAGTGAGTGATGCGGCAGGTAATACTTCATCGGCAGTGACGGTAAACGCACCAGATACCACAGTGCCTAATGCAGCTAGCGACTTAGTGATAAGTGCTGATGGAAGAACTTTGACTGGCACGGCAGAGGTGGGCAGCACTGTAAAAATCGACATTAATGGCGATGGCACGGTTGATGCGGTTGTGAGCCCGAGCTTGACGGGTGTTTTTACTAAAACTTTTGCATCTGCACTCGTTAATGGTGAAAAAGTGAGTGTTACAGTGAGTGATGCGGCAGGCAATGCTTCATCTGTAACTAATGTCACAGCGCGAGACATCACGCCGCCTGTGCTTAATTCTGCGGCGGTAAACCCTAATGGATTAACCGTGATTGGTAATAGTGATGCTGGTGCAACGGTGACTGTAAAAAGCGCATCGGGTGAGGTGCTGGGGGTAGCGAAAGCTGGCGCAGATGGCAATTATGCAGTGACGCTTAATGCTCCCGTGGCCGCTGGGGTAAGGCTTTCTGTGAGTGCTTCTGATGCTGGTGGCACATCAAGTGTGATTGTTGCTGAAGTCAATAATTTTAATGATGCACCTACGGCGGCTAATAAAACTTTAGCAGTTGAAAGTGGCGTGCCATTTGCATTTTCAGCCAGTCATGTGGGCTTTAGTGATGCGGCTGATGTTTCGGGCAACAACCTAAAAGCAGTGATTATTACCGCTTTGCCAAGCGCGGGCTCTTTAAAGCTAAACGGGGTGAACGTTGCGGTGGGTGCGGTGATTGAGGCGGCTGATCTTGGAAAATTGACATTTACCTCGCCCGCCGGCGCTACTGGTTTGGGTTTTGCGAGCGTTAAGTTTAAGGTTCAAGATGATGGTGGCACGTTGAATGGTGGTGCTGATACCAGCGCTAATCAATATACGTGGACGCTGAATGTGCTTGATACAGTTGCGCCTACTGTTGCAGTTTCAGCTAGCAAGTCAAGCCTTAAAGCAGGCGATACTAGTTTAATTACGTTCACTTTTAGTGAAGACCCCATCAATAGTTTTAGCAAAGATGATGTTGTTGTAGAAGGCGGCAGCTTAAGCGCTGTGAGTGGAACTGGCTTAACCCGCACGGCAACGTTTACTCCTGCGGCAAACACCACGGCTGCTGGCAAAATCAGCGTGGCTTCAGGTAGATTTAGCGATAGTGCTGGGAACTTAAATGCGGATGGTTCAGAGAGTAATAATACTGTTGCGCTGAGTATTGATACCTTGCCGCCATCGGTTGTTATTACTGCTGATAAATTGGCCCTTAAAGTGGGCGAGGTGAGTACGATTACCTTTACTTTTAATAAAGATCCAGGCGGTAGCTTTGCGTGGGATGGCAGTGCCGGTGACATTGTGGTCACTGGAGGTACTTTAAGTGAGTTGAGCGGCACGGGTTTAACGCGCACCGCAATTTTTACTCCAACTCAAAATAGTAATCTTTCGGGTAGCGTCAGTGTTGCTTCTGGTCAATTTAGTGACACGATTGGTAATCTTAACGTGGATGGCAATGAGGCGAATAATGCTGTCGCGCTGAGTATTGACACAGTGCCAGAGTCCGTGAAGGCGCTTCTTAAAATAAGTAATTATGCCGACTCTGAAGCTAACTCTAAGCCTACGGTAAGTGATTATGTGGCGGCTGGTGTGGTGGGTGTGATAGAGGCTAATCTTGCCGCTATTAATGCCATGGTAAGCGGCGTTGACAAGGCTGGTGCTGACACGGTTACCGAGGTTCAAGCGCTTGCAAATACTGCGATTGCTGCGATTGCTGATGCAGTAGCTAAAGTAGAAGCTTATAACAATGGCAATGGCACGACACCTGCGGCTTTAACGCTAGCAGATTATGTGGCGGCAGGTGTGACGGGGGTTACGGTCGGCAACTTGGCCGCTGTTAATGCGAGCGTGCTGGCTGCAGATGCGCTTGGTGCTAACACGAGCTCTAAAATTCAAGCTTTGGTGACAAAAGCTAATACTGCTTTGGCTAAAGTGGAAGCGTATAACAATGGCAATGGCACGGCGCCTGCGGCTTTAACGCTAGCAGATTATGTGGCGGCTGGTGTGACAGAGGTCACGAGTGACAACTTGGCTGCAGTGAATGCAAAAGTGTTAGCGGCGGCAACTGGCGGCGCTGACACTGCGCCTGAGATTCAAGCTTTAGTGACGGCGGCTAATGTTGCGCTGGCAGCTACTGCTAGCGCTTTAGCTAAAATCGAGGCTTATAATAATGGTGATGGTACGACGCCTGCGGCTTTAACGGTGGCAGATTACGTGGCCGCTGGTGTGACCGGGGTAAATGTAAGCAATCTTGCTACAGTGAATAAAAAAGTGCTTGATCAAGCTCAGGGCGGTGCTGACACTGCGCCTGAAGTTCAAGCTTTAGTGACAGCGGCTAATACTGCGCTGTCAACCATTGCTACCGCTTTGGCTAAAATCGAGGCTTATAACAATGGAAATGGCACGACGCCTGCGGCTTTAACGGTGGCAGATTACGTGGCGGCAGGTATTACAGATGTGACGGCTGATAACTTGGCTGCGGTCAATGCAAAAGTGTTGGCGGCGGCAACTGGTGGCGCTGACACGGCGTCTGAAATTCAAGCTTTGGTGGTTGCGGTGAATGCGCCTTTGGCTAAAATCGAGGCTTATAACAATGGCAATGGCACGACACCTGTGGCTTTGGCGCTAGCGGATTACGTTGCGGCAGGGGTTACGGGCGTGAGTTTGGATAACCTCGCTGCGGTCAATGCTAAAGTGTTGGCGGCTGATGTGTTAGGTGCTAACACCGCTATTAAAATTCAAGCGCTGGTAACAAAGGCGAATGAAGCCTTGGCTAAAGTTGAAGCTTACAACGTTGGCAATGGCACGACACCTGTGGCTTTGGCGCTAGCGGATTACGTTGCGGCAGGGGTTACGGGCGTGAGTTTGGATAACCTCGCTGCGGTCAATGCTAAAGTGTTGGCGGCTGCAACTGGCGGCGCTGACACTGTGCCTGAAATTCAAGCTTTAGTAACAAAAGCCAATGAGACTTTGGCTAAAGTAGAAGCTTATAACAATGGCAATGGCACGACACCTGCTGCTTTAACGTTAGATGATTACGCGGCAGTGGGTGTAACGGGCGTGAGTCTTGATAACCTCGCTGCGGTCAACGCGAAAGTGTTGGCGGCGGCTACGGGTGAAGCGAACAGTGCACCTGAAATTCAAGCTTTAGTGACATCGGTTGTGGCGAGTTTGGCTAAAATTGAGGCTTATAATAATGGCAATGGCAATGGCACGGCGCCTACTGCTTTAACGGTGGCAGATTATGTAGCGGCAGGCGTGACAGGGGTTACGGCAGAGAATTTAACAGCAGCCAATGCAAGCGTATTAGCTGCTGATGCGCTTGGCGCTGATACGCCTGCTGAAATTCAAGCTTTGGTTAACGGAGCGCCGGCGGCTCAGTCGGCTGCGATTACGACTATTAGCAATTACGCGGATAATCCGACAAACCGTAAGCCTACTTTAAGTGATTATACTTTGTCAGGCGTGACAGGAGTTACGGAAGATAATCTTGCTGCGGTGAATGCGCAGGTGGATAGGGTATTTAAATCGACAGCGGATACCGCGACTAAAATTCAAGCTTTGATAACAAAAGCCAATGATGCCTTGACTAAAATTGAGGCTTATAACAACGGCGCAGTTTCGTCTTTAGCCGTGGCAGATTACGCAGCGGCGGGTGTTGTGGGAGTTAATTCTGCTAACTTGGTAGCGGTCAATGCTAAAGTGTTGGCAGCGGCGCCTCGTGGTGCTGACAGCTCTCCTGAAATTCAAACGCTAGCGAATACGGCGATTGCCGATGCAGTGTCTAAAATTGAGACTTATAACAATGGCAATGGTACAAGTCCTGCTGGTTTAACGGTGGCAGATTATGTGGCGGCTGGTGTGACGGGGGTAAGTGTAGACAACGTTGCCGCGGTGAATGCGAGCGTTTTGTCTCAACTTGCAGGTGGCGCAGACAGCGTTGCTAAAATTCAGCTTTTGGTGACACAAGCCAATAATACTTTGGCTAAAATTGAAGCTTATAACAATGGCAATGGTATAACGCCTGCGACTTTAACGGTGGCAGATTACGTTGCGGCGGGCATTACCGGTGTTACGGCAGATAACTTGGTTGCGGTAAATGCTAAAATTTTAAGTCGAGATGAGGGTGGGGTTGACACTGATCCTGAAATTCAATTTTGGGCCAATGAAGGCGCAAGAGAGCAAGTGGGTGCGCTTGCCTTAATTGCTAATTACGCCGATGCTAATACCAATACCTTGCCGACGGCAGATAACTATCTTGCGGCGGGCATTGCAGGTGTGAGTGCGGGTAATTTACTTAGCTTGCTCAACACAGTGGTAGATCGCAAAGCCAAAGCTGACAGTGACCAAGTGACTGAAGTGCAAGCTTTGGCTGACATTGTAAGTCGCGTATTAAAACTTGCGGCGAATGTTGATCAAGTGATTACACAAGCTGAGTTAACTAATCTTGGTGTGGCTAATTTAACGGCTGGTCAAACCGCTGATTTATTGAGTCGCATCAAAGCAAGTGCTGATGATGGTAGTGCTGTGAATACTTTGGCTAAGATACAAGCGCTGGTTGACCAATCGGTTACCCCAGCAACGATTAATAGCATTGAAACCGATAGGGGTACAACACCAGCGGTTGCCAATGATGGCGCTACTAAAGATAATACCTGGACCATTAAAGGCACTGCTGAGGAGGGAAGTACGGTTGAGCTTTTTGATGGCATGGTCAGCATGGGTTTTGCGAGCACCTCCGGCACGAGCTGGACTTTTAATACCGGCTTTATGGATGAAGGCACACACGCCATTAGTGCAAAAGTCACTGACTTAGCCTTAAACACCTTAGCTACAAACTCATTTAATGTGGCGGTTGATAACTTAGCTCCTACGCGCCCTAGTCATGTGGGGGTCAGCTCGACGGGTGGTAATGTGGTGGCTACTTATTTTAATAGTACAAATACGGGTGTTAACTTCACTGCCAGCATCACGGCGGGTAATGCGATTACAGATGAAGCCGTGGGTGGTAGGGCAGAGTTTTATATTGGCACTAAGCTAGTTGCAACGGATAGTGTTATTGCTATTGGCGATAGCACGGTGACTGCCAGCGTGCTTGGTAGTGCTATCACAGCGGGGGGTAAGGTTTCAGTGATACTTTATGATGCTGCGGGCAATACTATTAGCTCTAGTAGCATTAACAACGCTACGCTTAATTATGATGTGACAGCTCCGGCACAACTGCTTGGAGACATTAAATTTAGTGCAGATACAGGTGCAAGTAATGCTGATTTTATTACCAATGTGGCTAACCAGACCATCAGTGGAAAAGTTTCTGCCGTGCTTGGTGCAGATGAAAAAGTACAAGTATCTTTAAATAATGGCACGAGCTGGAGCGATGCAGTTACACCGGCTGGTTCAACTGACTGGAGCTTGGCGAGTCAAGTGCTTACAGCGTCAAATACTTTAAAAGTACGGATTGTTGATGCGGCAGGTAATATTGGCGCAAATGCTTTCGTTCAGCCTTATGTGTTTGATACAAGCGCGCCTACCGTTACGCTTGATAACGCCATTGGTACGGATTTAGGCCTTAATAATGTGGGTGCCGCAGTGACATCTATCGTGAGTGGTGACACGACACGTGACCAGACTTGGGGCTTAAGTGGTACGGCAGAAGCTGGATCTACTGTTAAAATTTACGATGGCAATAACGAGCTGGGTGTTGCTAACTTGGTTGGCACAAGCTGGAACTTCACTACAAGCGCTTTGGCTGGAGGTTCGCACGTGATTACAGCGAGGGTTTTAGATATTGCGGGCAATGAAGCTCAATCGAGCACTATTTCTGGCACTGTGGATGTTGCTGTTTCATTTCTGTCAGCTACTGACACTGTTACGCTGGCAGGTCAAACATTTAAGGTTTATAACCTAAATGAGAATATAACGTGGTCTAGTACTAACTCAGGATCTGCTTTTTGGTTTAAAGGCCCTGATACTGGAAGTGCCGGCTATGCCAATACTGGACAAGAGCTCAATGCTACAAACCCGACAAAAGATGCGAGCTTCTATATTGCGCTGACAAGCGGCTCGTCTGTTACGGTGCGTGATGATTATGGAAATCTTGCAGTTATCACTGGTTAAAATGTAATGTAATTTTTTGTTTATTTTTTACTTAAAATTTTCAAAAAATACACATGAGTTTTATCGCATAAGAAATGCCGTCGCTATGTTGTTGGTGGCGGCATTTTTAATTACGAATGCCTATGGAATTTTGGTTAGCGCTATCAGCAAAAAAATCACTACACTTTGAGCCTTTAGCGGGCGCAGAAATCATTGTAACCCCTCATTTTTTATCTCTCTCTTGGTGTATCAGGCTATTGGGTTGCTTGTGGCTTGATTATTTTTGGCATAAATAAAATACTTTTTTAAAGCAAAACTAACGCTACTTTGAATGTGGCTTAGCTCCATTGCTTTATGCTGATTTTAAGCCTTTTTAGGGGAGTTTAGTGTCGTGAGCATTTTAAGATGCCCAATGTTTAATGCGTAAATTTCAGGTAAAATTGAGTGATTCATATCCCACAAATAAAACTTAATATCATGTTTAAAAAGCTCACTATTTTTAAAAAGCTCAGCATGTTTAAAAAACTCGCTATGACCACTTTTTTTATCATGTTCAGTGTGTTGTCATCTTGGGCATTTTCTGCAGAAAATCTGCCAGCATCGCCTGCCACTGGATTACTTAAAATGTCAGTGGGCTTGGCGATTGTGTTGGGGGTAATGGCATTACTTGCTTGGTTATTAAAGCGTATGTTGACCGGTGTCCATTATCGTCAGTCAGTGATTAAAATTGTTGGCGGCGTGAGTGTTGGCTCGCGTGAGCGTGTCGTGGTGCTAGAGGTGGCTGGTCGCTGGATTGTTGTTGGAGTGGCACCTGGCCGCGTGAATGCGCTTGCAAGTTTAGAGCACGGTCCTTTAACGCTGGCAGATCTTGATTTGCCAGAAGCACAGATAGCTGAACAGGTAGCTGAAAAAGATATTTTAAATCCAAAAGCAAGTGGTCTTGCTCCTCATTTTTCGAGCTGGCTCGAAAAGTCAGCGGCTAAATTTTTAGATAAAAAATAAAATACATTATAAAATTCATGAAAAAATCATCTGTAATTTTTGGCTTAAAAACCTCCATTTCAATAGCGGTGTTTTTGTTGCTGAGTATGCTGATATTACCGATGGAGGCAATCGCTGAAAATGGCATTCCTTTAGTTCGGACGGCGCCTTTGGCGGGTGGCGGGCAAAATTACACCTTGAGCTTGCAAACGCTTATTTTAATCACCTCGCTCACTTTTTTACCTGCCGCGCTACTCATGATGACGGGTTTTACCCGTATTGTGATCGTGCTTTCACTGTTGCGTCAGGCGCTTGGTACTCAATCTGCGCCTTCTAATCAAGTGATGATTGGTATGGCTTTGTTTCTTACTTTTTTTGTTATGAGCCCTACTTTAGATAAAATATACCAAGATGCTTATCAGCCTTTATCAGAAAACAAAATCACCCTACAAGAAGCCATGACCACTGCGGCCGAGCCGTTAAAGGCTTTTATGATGAAGCAAACGCGAGAAGGTGACTTGGCTTTATTTGTTAAAATGGCAAAAATTGAAAAAATAGAAACGCCAGCTCAAGTGCCTTTGTTGGTGTTAGTTCCGGCGTTTATGACCAGTGAGTTAAAAACCGCATTTCAAATTGGCTTTGCGATATTCATCCCATTTTTAATTATCGACATGGTGGTGGCGAGCGTGTTAATGGCGATGGGGATGATGATGGTGTCGCCCTCTATTGTGTCGTTGCCATTTAAGCTGATGTTATTTGTGCTGGTAGATGGATGGCAGTTGTTGTTGGGCTCACTTGTGCAAAGTTTTTACTAGATTTTTCTAAAAATAGATTTTTAGAAAACAAGCATGTAATTAGAAAATAAGTCTTTAAAAAAAGCAAAGGAAATAAAATAAATGACTCCAGAGGGCGTGATGACTTTAGGTCGAGATGCGATGGAAATCACTTTGTTGGTTGCGGCCCCCATTTTGCTTGTGGTGCTTGCAATTGGCTTGTTGGTGAGTATTTTTCAAGCGGCAACGCAAATCAATGAAGCGACTTTGTCGTTTATTCCTAAGCTCATCGGCGTGTTTGCTACTTTGATGTTTGCCGGTCAGTGGATGTTGACAACGCTAGTTGACTATATGCATTTGGTGTTTAGTAGCATTCCTGCAATGACCACCTGAAGTATTTTAAGGCTCTCCTATGTTTGATCAATCTCACAAGGTTTGAAAAATGGTTTTAATTAGCAGTGATTTACTCCAAACCTGGATTATCAGCTTACTTTGGCCTTTAACCCGCGTGCTTGGTGTGATTGCCGCGGCACCTATTTTTAATCACACAGCAACACCCAATCAAGTTAAAGTTGGTTTAGGCGTGATGTTGACCTTGATTATTATGCCGATTTCTCCCCCTGTTCCACATTTTGAGATATTTTCGTTTACCGCTTTGCTTGTTTTGGTTCAGCAGCTTATTTTGGGCGTGGCGATTGGATTTACTATGCGCTTGGTATTTTCTGCCATTGAGCTTGCCGGGCAGGTGATTGGTATGTCGATGGGGCTTGGTTTTGCGAGTTTTTATGATCCACAATCACAAGGGCAAACGACTGCAGTCAATCAATTTTTAGTTTTAATCGCCATGCTGGTGTTTTTGAGCTTAGACGGACATTTGTTGATTATCACTGCAATGGCTAATAGCTTCGTTACGATGCCCATTACAATTGACGGTGGTAGCATCAGCCCTTTAAAAATTGCACTCTGGGGCGAAGCTATATTTAGTGCGGGCTTGATGCTGGCAATGCCGGCTGTCACTGCTTTATTGATTACTAATATGGCCTTGGGTATTCTGAGCAAAACCGCACCGCAGCTTAATCTATTTGGCATTGGTTTTCCGGTCACGCTGAGTATTGGTTTTTTGGTATTGGCTTTGTCTTTGCCGGCCATGTTAAAGCCGATTGAAAATTTTATTGAACAAGGCGTGAGTCGTATGGGTCAAGTTGCAGAGCCTGCCGCGTCAGCGCTGACGGTGCGTCATTGATTGTTGAGTTGAGTGTGAAGTGAGTGTGAACGATTTTTTTCTATCAAGCGGCATTATTATGATGTCGTGCAAGGTGAATGGAAAGTGATATGGAACCCGCATTAAGTGCAGAAGAAGAACAATGGATGATTTACAACCAAAAGCAAATTATTCAAGTGTTGAATGAATTGGCGAAAGGTCATGACAAGCTTAAAGTTTCATTTGGTGATGATGTTTATGTGACAACGATTGTTTTTGTTGATGCGGCGCATCAGGCTGTGTATTTTGATGTTGGTCTCGATGATGATTTTAATCGGCGACTCATTTCAAGTAAGCGCGTTCTTTTTAGCAAAGAAGAGGGCGTTAAAATTAAATGGACGAGTTTAGAGCTTTCTTTGGCGCAGTTAAAAGATGGTAAAGCCATTAAGATTTCTTTGCCAAAAAGCTTGATGCGCATGCAGCGCCGCGAGTTTTTTCGACTTGCAACGCCACTTGCCACCACTGTAGATTGTGTCATGCCGGTTAATAATCTTAATGAAGTTAAGAGTTCGGCGGCTAAAAAAGTAATCCACTTAACTTTGCTGGATGTGAGCCTTGGTGGCGTGGGGGCGTGGGCGGCTGATCCGCTTGATGAAGCGCTTGTCATCGGTGCTCGTTTTAATGAGTGTAAAATTAACTTTCCTCAAGTGGGCGAGGCGAGCTTAACGCTGCAAATTAAAAATATCACGCAAGTCACGCTTAAAGATGGCAGCATTAAACACCGCATTGGCATGCAGTTTATATCACCCTCACGTAGCAACGAGGGCTTAATCAACCGATATGCTTACAATTTAGAGTGCCAAATCATTGCGGCGGCACACAAGTTTTAATTTTCTTTAAAGTACTCGCTTAACATCTTAAGCGTGCACGTCTTAACTTGATCAAGCCTTAATCCTTAATTTAAGCTTCAAGTAAGCCGCTTCGTATAGCGATGAGAGCGATTTCTGCTGAGTTTCCTGCATTTAATTTTTGCTTGATATTGTAAAGATGCGTGCCTACCGTGCGCGGACTTAAAAATAAAGTCTCAGCAATTTCATTCGTTGTTTTACCTTTTGCTAAAGCCATAAAAACCTCAAACTCACGGGGCGAGAGTACATCTACAGGATTTTGATCGCCAGATAATTGTTGTATGGCCATTTGTTGCGCAACGCTGGCTTCAATATATTTTTTTCCTGAAGCCACTAAGCGAATGGCTTTAATCATCTCTTCTGCCGCACTGCGCTTGGTTAAATAGCCCATCGCACCAGCGTTTAAAACGCGTTTAGGGTGAACGGAGTCTTCGTGTGCAGATAAAACTAAAATTTTAGCGGTGCTGTCTTTCGCTAAAATACGCTCAATTGCTTCTAGCCCGCCAATGCCTGGCATGGTGATATCCATGACCACTACGTGTGGTTTAAATTCAACAAAGCGTTGAATTGCTCGCTCGCCACTTTCGGCTTCAGCAACGACTTTAATTTCTGAATCAGACTCTAGCAGCATTTTGAAGCCCATTCTAACCACTGCATGATCATCGACTAACATCACATTGATTGCACTCATATTGTATTGATCGCCTTTTGTTGGTGTTACGAGAGTTTAACTTGCGGAATGTTGATATGAATGGCCGTGCCTTGGTTTTTTTCAGAAACCACATCAAAGCTGCCATGAAAGCTTTGCACCCGTTCGCGCACACCTAGCAGCCCAAAGTGCTTGGTGTTGTCAACAGTGTCTATATTCATGCCGATACCATTATCTTCAATACTTAAAAGAATGTTTGCTAAGTGAGGAGATGTCTCGTCATTGACAGCTTCTAATCGAATATCAATCAGCGTGGCTTGCGCGTGTTTAAGTGCGTTGTTGATTGTTTCTTGAATAATGCGGTAAAGGTTAATGTTAAGTGTTTCGCCTAAATGGTCTAAAGAGCCCTTTAACACCAAGTCAATTGAAATGTCAGGATTAAGCTTTTGCCAATAATTAACAGTATCACGTAAGGTTTCACACAGCCCCAGGTTATCTAAAGCGCCTGGGCGCAGCTTATGCACAATGCTGTGCATTCCATCATATATTTGGTTGGCGGCCGAAACAATCACTTGCGCGCTTTTGTGAATATCAGGTGCGCTAGTAGAAGTTTTGTTGACAATAGACACTGCAAAAGTTTTGATTGCTGTTACATACTGCCCAAGCTCGTCATGCAGCTCGCGCGCTAGGCTGCGGCGTTCGTCTTCAATATGCGTTTGAATGATTTGTGTGAGTTGACGATTTTCTTCTAGCTCGCGCTCCGTTGCTAAAGATTTTGCCATTCGATTTAAATTATGACCAATGCGGTCAAACTCTGGAAGGTGAAAGCGAGGTAATCGCGTTGTTAAGTCGCCTTTTTCCATTTGATTGATTGAGCTTAAAATGCTTTTAATGGGCCTAAGCGAGTGACTCAAAAGCCCATATACCATGCCGTTGAGTAAAATAAAAAACCCAAAACCCACCCACATGAGCTGACTAAAGCCTGACCACGTTTCGCGAATTGAGCCGGCCGCGCTCGATGAAACCACTAAGGTGCCATAGCGAATTTTACGTTCTATGGTTTCTGTTTTTGGGGCAACTAATTTTACAAACCAAGCGGGTGGGTGCACATTACTTTTAAAGCTTGATTCTGGCGATTCATACAGCACGACACCGTATGCGTCGTAAAGCACAATGTGGCTGCTGCGCACATAGCCAAGTGATTGTAAAAAGTTTTGCAGCACTTTGTGAGTAGAGCCGTATTCAGGGTTAAGGGCAGAGTTCAAAATAACCGTGTCAAGGAGTTGCACAGTCACGCGGCTTGCGGCCTCTACACGTTCACGAATAGAAATGCGGGTGTCGTTGATTAAAATGCTGCTCACCACCAAGACAAAGGCAAGCGATAATAACGTGATGAGTAAATTGAGGCGAAACTTCAAACTCATGGTGCGATTGCTCTCATTGTGGCGTGGCGTTCATTATAATAATAAACAGCGACATTAAGCTAACATTGATAAGCCTTTTATCACGTGTATCTCACTTTAATCATCGCCCGCGCGAGGAAGTGCGTAGTGAGTGTGCTTGAAAATCTGCTTTTTAGAGGTCTTGTAAAAATCTACTTTTTAGAGTTTCTAGGTTAAGCTCTGTTAAAAGCGCTTCTAGTCTGGTTTTTGCGTTGCTTCGTGCTTGTCCAGTATATTTGGCAATGATGAGTTCATTTTTCATGGAGTGCTCCCACCCCACGAGTTCAGTCACGGTGAGTTGGTAGCCGTGTGCCTCTAATTGTAAGCAGCGCAATACATTGGTGATGTGGCTGCCAAACTCACGGGTATGTATGGGGTGGCGCCAAATTTCACTTAAAAAAGTGTTGCTCAGGCTTTCATTTTTATGCTGGCGCAAGGTTTTGGCTACCTCTGCTTGGCAGCATGGCACTAATACCATGTATTGCGCTTGCTTTTTAAGCCCAAACTCAATGGCATCATCTGTTGCGGTGTCGCAGGCGTGTAGCGCTGTCACGATGTCAACCTTGCCTGGCAAATCATGTGATGTGATTGAGTCTGCCACACTTAAATGCTGAAAATGGATGCGTTCAAAATGTAAATCTGCAGCCAATTGGCGAGATTTTTCAACCAACTCTACACGCGTTTCTATGCCAATGATGCGCCCTGCCGGGTGCTGCTTAAGCAATAAGTCGTACAAAATAAAGCCTAAGTAAGATTTACCCGCCCCATGATCTACCATAACAGGCGTGGCGTTGTGTGCCATGACATCATTCAATAAAGGCTCAATAAAATTCACTAAATGGTAAACCTGCTTGAGTTTTCTTCGACTGTCTTGATTAAGATTGCCCTCACGCGTGAGAATGTGCAAGGCTTTCAGCAAGTCAATGGATTGGTTTGGCTTTAAATCTAATTTAAGATTATTGGCACCAGGGTGCTTGGGTGAGATTTCTTTTGGCGTCATTTTTGTAAGAGTATTCGTTTTGGCACCATGACTTTAAAATGGTGGGTTTAAAAATTCAATTATACTTAACTTCAAGTAGGCAAAAAGCCTAGCCCCATCTAGTTTGCTTAGATATAATCAGCCCATCATTGATAAACGCAAATCAAAGCCTTCACCAGCATTGATTTTCTTACAATCAAGCGTATTGCAAAGCATGCCTTCGGTATGCAAATAAACAGCCAAAAGTACGATATTTTTCGGGAAATTTAATGAAAAAGCGTAATAAAATCAAAGTTATTATTACCGACGATCATGCTATTTTGAGAGAAGGGCTGAAACAAATTTTGGCTCAGACAGATGATATAGAAGTTGTAGCTGAGGCAGAAAATGCAGTAGAGGCGATTAAGCTTGGTTGCCAGCCAGGTGTTGATGTTATTTTGATGGATATTGCCATGCCAGACCGTAGCGGCATGGATGCGCTTAAATATATCAAGCATACGAACGCGCAAATGGTTGTTTTAATGTTGTCGATGTATCAAGAAGATCAGTATGCAATACGCGCCTTAAAGTTAGGCGCCGCAGGTTATTTGTGTAAGCGAAGTGCCGCTTCTGAGCTTATCAATGCCATTCGCGTGGTGGCGAGTGGTAAAAAATATATTTCACCAGAGGTGGCGACTATTTTAGCTAACCAAGTTGGTATAAAAGCTGAAAAAGAGCCACATGAAAGACTTTCAGACCGCGAGTTTCAAACCATGACAATGATTGCATCGGGCCTTTCGGTGAGCGAGGTGGCTGATAAATTATCATTGTCAGTAAAAACAATCAGTATGTACCGCACGCGGATGCTTGAAAAATTAAACTTGCGTAATAACTCGGAGTTAATTCACTACGCAATTAAAAACCATTTAGTCTATTAGTCTTGCTGTAACTAAGATTTACATCGGCGCGGGCGTACTTAAGGCAGGGTGACTTTTGATGATTTTTGAATATCAGCCGGATGACCGCACACGCATCGTGACGCTTCAATTCACGCCTATTATCAGCGCCGCATGGGCGCACACATCGTGTTATGTCTGAGCATATTTTAATCTTTGATGCCAAACCTTTTTTAAAGAGTTTGCCTCATTTGCCTGGTGTTTATCGCATGATCAATGCTGCGGACGAGGTGATTTATGTGGGCAAGGCAAAAGATTTAAAAAAGCGCGTCTCAAGCTACTTTAATAAAAATCTGCCTAGCCCCCGCACACGCATGATGGTGAGTAACATTGCGCGCATCGAAACCACTGCGACGCACAATGAGGCTGAAGCCTTATTGCTAGAAAATAACCTGATTAAAAGCCTTATGCCGCGTTACAACGTTTTGTTTCGCGATGATAAATCGTATCCATACATTACTTTAACGGGCGATCAGTACGCGCGGCTGGCTTTTCATCGAGGTGCACAGCGCAAAGGAAATCAGTATTTTGGGCCGTTTCCTAATGCGGTTGCGGTGCGTGAGAGCATTTTGCTGATGCAAAAAGTATTTAAATTACGCACTTGTGAAAATACGGTGTTTGCGCACCGAAGCCGCCCTTGCCTGCAACATCAAATTGAGCGCTGTACTGCGCCTTGTGTGGGGTTGATTACACAAGAAGATTATCATCATGATGTGCATCAGGCGGCTTTGTTTTTGCAAGGCAAGACCAATGAGGTGATTGATGCGCTGGGTGTTCGAATGAACGCAGCAGCGGCGCATCAAAACTATGAAATGGCTGGGGTTTTTCGTGACCGTATGCAAGCTTTGCGGCAAGTGCAGGCAAAGCAGTTTGTGAGTGATTTTAATGTGGCGGATGCGGATGTGATTGCCTGTGCAGAACTACAAGGCCAGCATTGTATTAACTTGGTCATGATACGTGGCGGCAGGCACTTGGGTGATAAAAGCTACCTGCCTAAAAACTCTGATGGTGAAACGCTCGAGGCAAGCCTAGAGGCTTTTTTAGCACAGCACTATGTTGCACAAAACACGCCGCCATTGATTGTGGTGGGCATTAAAATTGAGACCGCTGTGATTGAAGAAGTGTTGAGCGCACAAGCGGGGCGTAAGGTGAAAATCAATACGCACCCAATTGGCGATAAGCGCGTTTGGTTAAAAATGGCACAAACCAATGCTGAACTTGCACTTCATCAACGTGCCGCAACTTCAGCTAATCAAGCAGCTAAATTGCTTGCTTTACGCGAAGCTCTCAACTTGCCCGATAGCACCGAGCGTATTGAGTGCTTTGATATTAGTCACACGATGGGCGAGGCAACTGTTGGCAGCTGCGTTGTGTTTGATCGTGGTGATATGCAAAATAGCGAATATCGACGTTACAACATCACGGGTATTACCCCGGGGGATGATTACGCTGCGATGCGCGATGTACTCACTAGGCGTTACAAAAAAGTGGCGGCGGGCGAGGGCGTGCGGCCTGATTTGATTTTTATTGATGGCGGTAAAGGGCAATTGGCGGTTGCCGTAGAGGTGATGGCTGCGGTTGGTTTAGAGGATATTTTACTTGTGGGCATTGCCAAAGGAGAAGAGCGTCGCCCTGGGCTTGAGACGATGATTTTTTCAGATACGGGTGAAATGCTCAATTTACAAAAAGATAATAAAGGCTTACATTTATTGCAGCAAATACGTGATGAGGCGCATCGTTTCGCCATTACCGGACATCGGACCAAGCGTGCAAAAGCACGACTACATTCTCGTTTAGAAGAAATCGAAGGCATTGGCGCAAAAAGGCGCAAGGCTTTGCTCACGCGCTTTGGCGGCTTAGAAGGCGTGCGGCTTGCCAGCGTTGATGAGCTAGCTCAAGTAGAAGGCTTAAGTCGCCATCTGGCAGAAAAAATATATGGCGAACTGCACTGATGCACGCGCTTCATCAAGGTGCTTGAGATGGCGTTTAATCTAGGTGAAAACACACAATGACGGCACTTATTCACCCTCTTAAATATCAGCCTGATAGCACACGCTTATTTTCGCGCTTGCGTCATCACCCTTGGGCGATGTTGTTAGATAGCGGAAAAGCCGCAAGTGAACATGGGCGTTATGACATTATGGTTGCTGCCCCGTTTGTGACCATGACTACTCAAGAGCACGTCGATGGCAATAGCGGTGACGTCCACATGGTGACAAAAATTATTAAAGAAGGTGAAGCAACAATCAGTGTTGATGATCCATTTTTAATTTTGAATGAATGGCTTGCCCCTTATCAATGTGCGCAAAGTCAGTATCCTTTTAGTGGCGGTGCTGTAGGTTATTTTTCTTACGATTTAGCCCGCCAAATTGAGAGAATTCCTAGTCATGCGCCTAAAAATGAGCGTTTACCTCATATGATGGTGGGTATTTATGATTGGGCGGTTGTGGTTGATCACGTTAAAAAATCAGCTTGCCTGGTATCAAATGGGTTTCAAAAAGCGACGCGAGATGGCTGGTTAGATTTATGTGCTTTATTTGATGCAGAATTAGATGCAGATGAATGTGCGCATGAGGCTGCACTTGCCAAAAATCAATTTTCAGTAACAAGCCCAGTAACAAGCAATATGACTCAACCTGCTTATGCGCAAGCTTTTGAAAAAATTAAAGCATTTATTCAAGCTGGAGATTGTTATCAGGTGAATTTGGCACAGCGTTTTTCGGCCAGGGCTCGCGGTGATGCTTGGTTTTTTTATCAAAAATTAAGAGAAGTAAGCCCTGCACCTTTTATGGCTTATCTTAACTTTGGTTATTTTCAGGTGCTTTCTGGCTCGCCAGAGCGCTTTTTGCGAGTTGTTGGCGATCGCGTTGAAACCATGCCCATTAAAGGCACAAGACCACGTGATAATGATGCGCTGCAAGATGCTAAAAATGCACGCGAACTGCAAGCGAGCATTAAAGACCGTGCTGAGAATTTAATGATTGTGGATTTACTTAGAAATGATATTGGCAAAAACTGCGCAATGGGTTCGGTTAAAGTAGACAAACTTTTTTTCTTGCAAAGCTTTACGCAGGTGCATCATTTGGTGAGCTTGATTACCGCTAGGCTTAAAAAAGACAAAACCGCACTTGATATCTTACGGGGGTGCTTTCCTGGGGGGTCTATTACCGGTGCGCCTAAATTAAGAGCAATGCACATTATTGAGGAGTTAGAGCCTCATCGAAGAGGCGTTTATTGCGGTGCAATCGCTTATATTGGCTTTGATGGTTGTATGGATGCCAGCATCTCGATTAGAACTGCGGTGTATATAAAAGATGACTGCGTGGAAGGTGGGTGTGAACAAGGTCATAATGAAGAAGGTGAGATGAGTTTTTATGCTGGCGGAGGCATTGTGGCTGACTCGGTGCTTGAAAAAGAGTTTGTCGAAACCCTAGACAAAGCTTCTGGTCTTATGAAAACGCTCAATTTTTTTAGCGTGAATAAATAATTTAACCAAACTGAACAACAAACTGAACGAAGTTTTTTTTAGAGTTATCGACTTTTTAAGCATTGCCAATAAAGAAGGTGAATCACCCCGAGTTTTAAGGAGAGCTTTAATCATGAGAGAATATCAAGATGACGAAAGCCAAACCCCAATACTCCCCCGAAGTCAAAGAGCGTGCAGTTCGGATGGTATTAGAACACCAGCACCAATACGCCACGCC
>JAVKLV010000026.1:0-22829 GCA_031538905.1 Methylotenera sp.
GAACTTTTGGAACCAAGCCAAGCGACATATGCGTAAATTTAACGGTGTTCCAAAGGCTAATTTTGAGCTGTTTTTGAAGGAGTGCGAGTGGCGTTTTAATAACCCAACACCGCAAGCACAGTTATTACAATTAAAACAATGGGTTAAACAATATATTGGCTAGTTATATAGGACAGCCCCAATCTTTTTATGCGTCATGTTTGGTTTGGTTGGGCTGATTGAAAATGTGGCGATAAAAAATACGGTAATTTTTTAAATAAAATCAATTGTTTAAATAAAGTCAATGGTTTAAATAAAATAAATAGTTAATCAACATTTTTAAGTATCAAGAAAGCTTTATTTGTATCTTTCTCAACAAATCGCAGCCGATGCTGTTAATCAGGTGCTGTTAGGCCGTAATCTTACTTTGGCGCTGCCTGCGGCTTTGGCGCGTTTTCCGCAAGCAACGCAGCAGCAGCGCGGCGCGGCTCAAGATTTAAGTTATGGCACTGTGCGGTTTTATGGTGAGATAGATGCTTATCTTGTGCAGCTTTTGCAAAAGCCTTTAACAGATCAGCGCATCAACGCTTTGCTATTGGTGGCGATTTATCAGTTGTTGCACGATAAGGCGGATGCTTTTACCGTGGTTGATCAGGCGGTTAAGGCGGTTTCTCAGCTTAAAAAGCCCGCCGCAAAGAGCTGGGCTAAGGGCTTGGTGAATGCCATTTTGCGTAATTTTTTACGTCAAAAAGCGGCGCTGGTTGTAAAAGTTGAAGCAAGCGAGGCGGCTACTTACGCGTATCCTCAATGGTGGATTAGCAAGCTCAAACATCAGTACCCAAGTCATTGGCAGGCTATGCTTGAGGCGGGGAATGGGCATCCTCCAATGACTTTGCGCGTGAATACGCAAAAAGTGAGCATAGACCATTATGTGCAGCTTTTAGCCCAGCAAGGCATTGAGGCTGCGCATATTGGGATGCAGGCGGTGGTGTTAAGTAAGCCTATTTCAGTTGAAAAAATACCCGCTTTTGATGAAGGATGGGTTTCTGTGCAAGATTTAGGTGCGCAGCTTGCCGCATACTTGCTTGATGCCAAGGCTGGTATGCGCGTGCTAGATGCGTGTGCGGCACCAGGCGGTAAAACCAGCCATATTGTAGAGTTGGCGGATGTGAGATTAACGGCTTTAGATGTTGATGCAGTGCGCTTGCAAAAAGTGAAAAGTAATTTAGATCGGCTTCAGTTAAGCGCGCAACTTTTGGTGGGCGACGCCTCTTCAAATGCTTGGCAAGGGCAAGACGCACAACACTTTGACAGAATTTTAGCGGATGTGCCGTGCAGTGCTTCTGGCATCGTGCGCCGTCATGTAGACATTAAGTATTTACGCCGCGCAGCCGACATCGCCTCTTTTGCGCATCAGCAAGCTAAAATTTTGGCTAATTTATGGCAGATGCTGGCAAAGGGTGGTAAATTGCTTTATGTGACTTGTTCGGTTTTTAATGAAGAAAATCAGGCGCAAGTAGATCAATTCTTACAAAATAATGTAGATGCAACGCAACTGCCGTTTGAGTTGCCATTCGCGAGTGCGGTGGCAAAAAATACGCATATCGCACACAATGCGCCAATTGCAGAAACTCTGGAGATTGTACAAATCAACGGTCAGCTTATTTCATCAAAGGCACACGATGGCTTTTTTTACGCCTTGCTACAAAAAAATTAAACAATTCTTAGTCTTGCACTTGCTTCTTGGGCTGTTTGCTGCCCAGGCATTGGCGGGGGCGAGCAGTGTTAACATTAAAAGCGCTTCTTTAACCCCCGCTGAAGAAGCGTATTCGCTGAATGCCGACCTTGATATCAAGTTAAGTGAAAAAATGGTAGAGCTTGTGAGTAAAGGCTTTGCGCTTAATTTTTTGATTGAGTTTCAACTTTCTAGCCCACGTAAGTATTGGTTTGATGATGAAATTGCAACGGCGACTCAACACGTCACATTAACTTACCATGCGCTTTCAAGGCAGTTTTTACTGATACGTGGCGATCAGCAAAAAACATTTGTGCGACTGGATGAGGCGATGGATGATTTATCTTATTTGAGTGATTTTAAGGTGTTTCAAAAATCAGAAATTGAAAAGGGTGAGAGTTATAAAGCTGCTCTTTTGGTGCGCTTAGACCCTAAGAAACTGCCCAAGGTGTTGCAAGGAGAAGTGGTGGGTTCAGATGACTGGAGCATGAGCTCGCAGCGTTTTGAATGGGTGCCAAGCTTATTCAAATGACCCACTTTTTTGCATGATAAATAATGTAATGAGCGCGATAACAAAATGAAGTACATCGTCATTGCCAGTGCTGCATTGGGCGTATATTTGCTGTACTTACTCTCCACGGCCAGTGCCAATACCGCCGCATCAGGCGAGTACTATACCTTGCTTGTGAGGTTAAATATCGTATTGGCTATTTTTTTGGTTTTGGTGATTGGCTTTCAAGTACGGCGTTTATACAAAAAAATTCATCTTCATGTGGTAGGCAGTCGCTTTACCTTGCGCCTATTAACCAGCTTTGCCATGATGGCAGTGATACCAGGTTTGGTGATTTATTTGGTTTCAGTGAATTTTTTAACGCGCTCAATTGAATCTTGGTTTAACGTTAAGGTAGAGGCAGCGCTAGAAGGCGGGCTCAATCTAGGGCGCACCGCATTGGATACGATGCTGGCAGATGTCAAAGAAAAAGGTGAGAGTATGGCAACGACACTGTCGTTTCAGCCGCCTCACGCTCGCTCGATATTAAATGATTTACGAGAAAAAAGTGGCATACAAGATGCGACCTTGCTGACTGTGCAAGGTAAAATTTTAGAGGTTTCAAGCACTGATTCTGCCACTTTTTTGCCTGAGCTCCCTAGTGTTACAAGCCTTAGGCAAGCAAGCAAGCATACGCTTGCAAGCATTCAGCCTATCAGCAATAAGGGATTATTTTTGCGGGTGCTGGTGCCTGTGAGTGGGCAGGATTTAGCGGGGGAGGTGCGTATCTTGCAACTTTTGCAGGCTGTGCCTAAACCATTAGTGGCTACTGCAGAAGCGGTGCAAGACGTGTATCAGGATTATCAGCAATTATCTTACAGCCGCAACTCATTACGAGAAGTATTTGCCCTGACGCTGACTTTAGTCATGATATTAGCGATGCTAAGTGCCATTGCGATTGCTTTTGTATTAAGTCGCAGATTATCTGCGCCTCTGACTGTTTTGGCTGAAGGCACCAAAGCGATTGCACGTGGCGATTACAGCACTATGTTACCCACGCACGGTAAAGATGAGCTCGGAATGTTGTTGCAATCTTTTAACAGCATGACCAAAAAACTCGATGATGCAACCAAGGCAGCTGACAATAATCAAGCCCGCGTTGAGGCGGCGCGTCGTTATTTAGAAACCATTCTGGCCTATTTGTCATCGGGGGTGATCGCGCTCAATGCGCGGGGTGAATTGCGCACCTTTAATGAGGCGGCAATGCGTATTTTAGATATTCCGCTTGAGGCGTTTATTGGCGCAAAATTAGAACAGATTAACCTTAAGTATCCGCGTTTAGAGGGTTTTTTGCTGCCTATTGCCACGAGCAGTGTAGATGATATTGAACAACCCGCGAGCCATAAAGCTGATCTGCAAACACAGGTAGAGTTATTAAGCGCACACGGTAAGCAGATATTAACTGTAAGGGGCGCACGATTGCCTGATGGCGGATATGTGGCGGTGTTTGATGATGCAACCAGCATGATACAAGCGCAGCGCGATGCCGCTTGGGGTGAGGTGGCAAGAAGACTCGCGCATGAAATAAAAAACCCGCTTACCCCTATTCAGCTTTCAGCAGAGCGTATGTCGCATAAATTATTGAGTAAGCTCGATGGTGCTGATGCGGAGGTTTTGCAGCAATCTACTGCAACTATTGTCAATCAGGTTGATGCGATGAAGCGCATGGTAAATGAGTTTAGCGATTATGCGCGCTCACCTTCACCGCAATTGCAAATTCTTGATTTGAATAGTTTAATTAAAGAAGTAGTTTCTCTTTATGAGCCAATAGGCGGAACCATTCATTTGCTGTTAGAAAAGCAAGCTTGCCCAATTAAGGGTGATAGCACCATGCTAAGACAGGTGATTCATAATTTATTACAAAATGCACAAGATGCTTTGGCAGAAACCCCTCAAGCAAGCATTGAAGTTAAAACAAAAATAGAGGGTGAAATGCTCGCTCTAAGCGTTGCCGATAATGGTGTTGGTTTTGCTGAAGAGATGCTGTTGCACGTTTTTGAGCCTTACGTAACCACTAAAGCCCATGGTACGGGCTTGGGCTTGGCAATTGTTAAGAAAATTATTGAAGAGCATAAGGGCAGCATTAAAATCGAAAATAGATCCAAGCTTGATTTACAGCAACAATCAGGCGCAATGATCAGTATTAAAATCCCTCTTTTGATAGAGGTAATGAGTAATTTAGAGTTATAAAGACGAAAAAATGGCATCAAAACATATATTGGTTGTTGACGACGAAATTGGTATTCGAGAGCTGTTGCGTGATATTTTGCAAGACGAGGGCTATCAGGTGCAGATGGCTGAAAATGCGACTAACGCGCGATCTATCAGGCTGCATGAGCGTCCTGACGTTGTTTTATTAGATATTTGGATGCCAGACTGCGATGGCATTACGCTGCTTAAAGAATGGGCGGGTGCCGGCCTTTTGACCATGCCTGTGATTATGATGTCAGGCCACGGCACTATTGATACGGCGATTGAGGCAACGCGTATTGGCGCTTTTGATTTTTTAGAAAAGCCCATTGCCCTGCAAAAGCTATTAAAAACCGTGAGTGCCGCATTAAAGCATAGTGAGCAAGTGCCAAGGTCAAAAATGAATTTAATCAGCCTTGGCAAGAGCCCCATTGTAACGGCTTTAAAAGAGCGTTTAGATAAAATTTCTGTCAGTCCGAGCTTTGCCCCGGTGCTGCTGATTGGCGTTAAAGGGTGCGGAGCCGAGCTTTGCGCTCACTATTTACAAGAGCCTGGCAGTCCTTGGTTGGCGCTCACTGAATTTGGTCAGCTGGCAGACGCCCCTTTGGATATTTTAGAGTCTATTCGAGGTGGAGTGCTCTATATTGCTGAGGTTGCAGCGCTTAAAAAAACTGAGCAAAAAGGCTTGTTGTTGCTGATTGCAAAATCAGAAAAATACCATGTTCGGGTGGTGTGTGGCACCAGCGAAAACTTGCCAAAGTTGCAAGCCGCGGCTTTGTTTGATCATCATCTACTGCAAGTGTTGTCAGCGGTTTCATTGCGCGTGCCGGCCTTGGATGAGCATAAAGAAGACATTCCAGACTTGGCGGTTGCGATTGCAAATTTGCAACAAGAATTAGCAGGTTTGGGCTATCGTGAGTTTGATGTTGCTGCTTTAAATGCCCTGCGTAACGCTGATTGGCCCGGTGATTTGGCAGAGCTTGATGCGGCAGTTCGTAATTTAATACATACCAGTTTGGCTGAAAAAATTACTTTGCAAGATGTTCAGCGGGTATTAAGCCAGTTTGATGCTTTAAAAGCATCGCAAGAAACTATGGAGGCTGAAAAACAAGCGCTCGTTTCTTTTGAAGAAGAGGAGGTAGATGACTCGAATGGTTTTAAATTTTTAAATCAAGCCCTGCGTGAGGCGCGTGATGAGTTTGAGCGTATTTACTTTAAGCATCATATGAAAAATTCTGCCAATAATATGAGTCAGTTGGCTGATATCGCGGGCTTAGAGCGCACTCATTTGTATCGCAAGCTCAAGCAGCTTGGCATTAAAATTAAGTAGCCTTAAAGATTGAGCTCTAAAACCACGGGTGTGTGGTCGGAAGGGCGCTCTCTTTTGCGTGGTGCTTTGTCGATGAGTGCCGCTACGCACAAAGGCTTAAGCGCATTGCTCACGAGAATGTGGTCAATACGCATCCCAAGATTGCGCCTAAAGCCCATCATGCGGTAGTCCCACCAGCTAAAGCTTCGATCGGCTTGCTCAAATAATCTGAAGCTATCATGCAAGCCCAATTGCAATAGCGCTTTAAAGTGCTCACGCTCTTGTGGGCTCACTAAAATCTGCCCCGCCCATGCGGCCGGGTCGTGGCAATCACGATCTTCTGGCGCGATATTGTAGTCACCTAATAAAGCAAGTTTTGGGTATTTTTTTAGCTCACCGTTGAGCCATGTATGAAGTGCTGTTAGAAAGCGCATTTTGTAGGCGTATTTTTCGCTATCAGGCGCTTGACCATTCACAATATAAACGCATACCACGCGCACCCCGTTCATCGTGGCAGAAATCACACGTTTTTGCTCGTCTTCAAAGTCTGCCATGCCATATTCAACGTCACACATTGCGTGTCGGCTTAAAATAGCCACGCCATTATAGGTTTTTTGTCCGCTGTGAATGGCGTGATAGCCTGCCGTTTTTAAATCAGCATATGGAAACTTGCTGTCTTCTTGCTTGGTTTCTTGTAAGCACAGCACGTCAACCGGGTTGTCTTGCAGCCAATCTAAGACGTGCGGCAAGCGCACATTGAGTGAATTTACATTCCAAGTGGCGAGTTTCATGGTTAAATTTTAGTGCAGATTGTAGATGTTATTATTTAAGCAACTGCGCAATAAATTGCCATTCTTTGGGATCAATGGGGGTAATCGATAAACGATTTGCCCGCTGTAAAATGCGCATATTGGCGAGCTCAGGGTATTCACGTAATTCTTTTAAACTCAATAGCCTTGTTTTACGCACAAACGTTACATCTACATTAAGCCAGCGCGGGTTTTCTGGGGTTGATTTTTCATCATAATAGCGATGCCCTTTAATAAATTGTAAGCGATCTGGGTATGCGAGTGCGCTCACTTTGGCAATGCCAGCAATGCCTGGCACTTGGCAATTGGAGTGGTAGAAAAGCACCCCATCGTCAATGCTCATTTGATCGCGCATAAAGTTGCGCGCTTGGTAATTGCGTACGCCATACCAATCTATGGTTTGGTTTGGAAGCTTGGCTAAATCGTCAATCGACACATCAGCGGGTTCAGACTTCATCAACCAATAACGCATTTTCTCTCACTTTGTGAATGGGGAAGAGTTCTCTACGAATACAGCCTAAGCCAGCATCCTGAACCAAAAAGGCTCAAGTGGTAGCGGCCTAGAGCGCATCAGGTGCGCCCGCAATGGGGCGCTCACACCGCAACTCGAATGACCAAAACCGATGCGATAAACTAGTTCAAGGAATTATTAGCCTAAACCGTACCGCAGAGAACAAACTTTAAAACAGAATTTCAAAATCTAAGTTTGATTATATTGCATTCTAGCGCCAATCATAAAGTTCAGCGGGTGATTTTGCCTTTATTTAATCAGGCGCTCACTTTAAATGTAGCCTTAATTTAGCCTTGTTTGTAAGGGTTTTTAGCCCTGAATATAACTTTCTAGCTGTTTGATAAGCGCTTGCTGATGACTGATCGTTTCTTTGACGAGATCGCCAATGGACAGCATGCCAATTACTTTTTCGCCATCGAGCACGGGTAAATGTCGGATATGTTTTTCTGACATCATCGACATTGCATACTCTACTGTATCGCTTGGTTTGACTGTGAGCACATGCGCTGACATTACTTCACTAATCGGAGTTGTTTTGGATGATTTTCCTTTAAGAATAATCTCTCTGGCATAGTCGCGCTCAGAAAAAATACCCACTAATTGATTGTCCTCTAAAACGGCTAGGGCGCCAATTTTGTACTCCGCAAGCACGACCAGCGCATCAAATACAGGGCGGTGCGGCGCAATTGAAATTAAGGTTTTATATTTTTTATTGTTTAATAGTTGTTGTAATGTTTTCATGTTGTTCTACCCATATTTATTACTGCCGTAAAAATATACACCTTATAATCATGTCAGCACAATAAGCGTTGCGAGCGCATTTTTAATGATTAAATTTTAGGCACACTATTTACCATGCATAAAAATACCACGATTAAGGCATTTTTTGCTTTATTTATACTGACTCTTATTTGGGGCTATAACTGGGTCATTATGAAGTTGGCAGTGCAATATGCAAGCCCGTTTCAATTTGCTGCAATGCGGACTTTTTTTGGTGCGCTACTCATTTTTTTGTTGATGGCGCTTACAAAAAGACCCTTGGTGCTTAAAAATTTTTCTGTGATGCTGGTGTTAGGTTTGTTGCAGACCTGTGGATTTACAGGGCTACTTATTTGGGCGCTGGTAGAAGGTGGTGCGGGTAAAACTGCCGTGCTCACTTACACCATGCCGTTTTGGGTGATGCTATTTGCTTGGCCGATTTTAGGTGAAAAAGTGCAAGGCTGGCAGTGGTTGGCGGTGGCGTTTGCCTTGTTTGGCATGGTGCTTATTTTTGATCCTTTACATATTAAATCTGACGGATTTAGTATGTTGCTCGCGCTATGTTCTGGTATTTGTTGGGCAATATCAGCCATTATTTCAAAAAATCTACACCGGCGCGCGCCGCATTTAGATTTGCTTAATATCACTGCTTGGCCAATGTTGTTAGGTTCAGTGCCAATGGTTCTGCTGGCTTTAGTGTTGCCAGCGCCACCCATACAATGGACGCCTATTTTTATTTTTAGCGTATTGTTTAATGTTATTTTTAGTGGCTGTGTGGCATGGCTGTTATGGCTTTATGCGCTACAGCGTTTGCAAGCGGGGATTGCTAGCATGGCCTCTATGCTAGCTCCGGTGATTGGCGTTATTGCGGCATGGGTTCAGTTGGGGGAAGTGCCTAGTCATTACGAGCTGATTGGCATGATTTTTATTGCTATGGCCTTGTTTATTATTTCAATCATCAGTGCTAAAACACACGCAAGCTAACGCCGTGCTTGGCATTAAGGTGAACGTTTTAATCTATCTGCCATATCGTTGGCTTTTCAGGTGCACTATGGCGCTGTGATACAATAAACGTACGGATATGCGTTTTAAAAAAGTGTGCAAAAACAATAAAATGTAAGCATTTTTGGCATTAAAATTATCTAAAAAATAAGGTGGGAGTAGCATCAATGGCTGGGCATAGTAAGTGGGCAAACATTCAGCATCGTAAGGGTCGTCAAGATGCCAAGCGGGGCAAGATTTTTACCAAATTGATTAAAGAAATTACGGTGGCGGCTCGTTTAGGTGGCGGTGATCCGGCGATGAATCCGCGCTTAAGGGCGGCAGTGGCGGAGGCTAAAGAAGAAAATATGCCCTCTGACAATATCACGCGTGCGATTAAAAAAGGTACGGGTGAGTTAGAGGGTGTCAATTACGAAGAAATTCGCTATGAAGGTTATGGCATTAACGGTGCTGCCATTATTATTGACTGCTTAACTGATAACAAGCAACGCGCGGTCATGGATGTGCGCCACGCACTGAGTAAGCATGGTGGAAACTTAGGCACAGATGGCAGCGTAGTATTTATGTTTAAGCATTGTGGCAGCTTGATTTATGCGCCGGGCACAGATGAAGATAAAGTCATGGAGCTTGCGCTGGAGGCGGGGGCTGAAGATGTGGTGACTGATGAAGACGGCAGTATTGAGGTGATGACGTCGCCAGCAGACTTTATCGCGATTAAAGAGTTGATGGAAAATGCTGGTTTAAAGGCAGTTGTGGCAGAGGTGATAATGAAGCCGAATATGGAAACCGTTTTTACAGGTGAAGATGCGGTAAAAATGCAAAAAATCTTAGATATGTTAGAAGATTTAGACGACGTGCAGGATGTATATACTTCAGCGGTCATAGAAGAGTAACAATGTCTGCAATCATAACTAGACGAGCCACCTTGGATGATCTCAATCAGGTGGCGACTTTATTGAATGATTATCGCCAGTTTTATGCGCAGCCCGATGATATTCATCTAGCGCAGACTTTCATTAAAGCTAGGTTGCTCAACAATGATTCAGCCATTTTAGTTGCCGCTGATGGTGAGCAAAAGATTATTGGTTTTTGCCAACTTTATCCTACATTTTGTTCTGTCATTGCAGGGCCAATTTGCGTGCTTTATGACTTGTTTGTCGATGCCTCAACCAGAAAAACAGGTGCAGGAAAGTTGCTGATGTTGGCTGCGCATGACTATGCCAAAACAAACGGTTTTTCACGTTTAGATTTAACCACAGCTAAAACAAATTTAGCGGCGCAAGCACTTTACGAAAGTTTGGGTTGGGTACGAGATGACGTATTTTATACCTATACAAAAGCGATTTAGCACAGTGAAAACAAACGTTTTTCTTACAAGTAGCTTCAACAGTGTGATGGCGCAATGTCAGTAATTCGTATCCTCGGTATAGACCCTGGCCTGCGCTTAACAGGCTTTGGGATTATTGAAAAAATAGGTGAAAAAATCACTTATATCTCAAGCGGTACCATTAAAACTGCCAGTGCTAAAAAAAATAAGGTTGAAGGCGAAGATGACAGAGAAGAACTGCCTGCCCGTTTAAAAGTCATTTTAGACGGGCTTTTTGAGGTCATTGATACCTATGGGCCTCATCAGGTTGCGGTTGAAAAGGTGTTTGTCAATGTGAACCCGCAATCTACCTTATTGCTGGGTCAGGCCCGTGGTGCGGCGATTAGCGCGGCGGTCATTCGCAATTTAGTGGTTGCTGAATATACCGCGCTACAAGTTAAGCAGGCGGTAGTGGGCAATGGGCACGCACAAAAAGAGCAAGTGCAAGAAATGGTCAAACGCTTACTGAGTTTGCCTGCAAGCCCTAAGCCTGACTCTGCTGATGCCTTGGCGTGCGCAATTTGTCATGCGCATGGCGGACAAGGCCTTGGCAGGCTTGCAACGGCAGGTTACCGTGTTCGCGGCGGGCGCTTGGTGGGGTAGCTTTTGTTTTTTGATTTACGCGATAGCGTCAATCTTGCTTGAGTGAATCTTGATTACTCTTGGCAAAGCTTTAATAAAACCACTGTAATGTTTTAATACACAAAAAAGTCATTGTAAAGGTTGTCATGATAGGAAGATTAAACGGAATTTTGCTTGAAAAAACACCGCCCTTTGTGTTGATTGATTGCAGTGGTGTGGGCTATGAGTGCGAAGTGCCGATGAGTACTTTTTATAATTTACCCGCCATTGGCGAAAAAGTCATGATGTTGACCCACTTTGTGGTGCGTGAAGATGCGCAGCTTTTGTATGGCTTTGGTAGCGAGCAAGAGCGCACGACTTTTAGGCAGCTCTTAAAAGTGAATGGTATTGGTGCTAAATCTGCCCTTTCTATTTTGAGTGGATTGTCTATTGATGATTTAGCGCAAGCCATTACCATGCAAGATGCAACCATGCTGGTGCGTATTCCTGGGGTAGGAAAAAAAACAGCCGAACGTTTATTGCTGGAGTTAAAAGATAAATTTATCACGCCAGGTTTAGCGGCTGGGGCGAGTGGTCAGCCAAAATCTGCCAGCAGCGATGTGTTAAATGCTTTAATTTCTTTGGGATACAATGAACGCGATGCTTTGGCTGCAGTTAAATTGCTGCCAGCCGATGCAACGGTCGCTGAAGGTCTTAAATTAGCATTAAAATCACTGTCAAAATAATGCTGGGTGTGCAATTAAAATCAGCGTTATGCACACTTTTTTATCATAATGACGTATCTACAATCATTGCCCATATGAGTTTTAAAAAAACATGATAGAAACAGATCGTTTAATTGCCGCAGATGTTGAAAGCCCTCGAGAAGAGGCGCTTGAGCGGGCTTTGCGTCCTAAGCTTTTGGATGAATATGTGGGGCAAGAAAAGGCGCGAAGTCAGCTGGAGATATTTATCAATGCGGCACGCGGCCGCAGTGAGGCATTAGATCACGTATTGCTTTTTGGTCCGCCAGGCTTGGGTAAAACAACCTTGGCGCACATTATTGCCAAGGAGATGGGTGTTAATATGCGCCAGACCTCAGGCCCTGTGTTAGAGCGGGCAGGCGACTTGGCGGCATTGCTCACTAATCTTGAGCCTAATGATGTGCTATTTATTGATGAAATTCATCGTCTTTCTCCCGTGGTGGAAGAGATTTTATATCCTGCGATGGAGGATTATCGTTTAGATATTATGATTGGCGAAGGGCCGGCGGCGCGTAGCGTGCGTCTTGATTTGCCGCCTTTTACGCTGGTGGGGGCAACTACGCGTGCGGGGATGTTAACGAACCCATTACGAGATCGTTTTGGTATTGTTTCTCGTTTGGAGTTTTATACTTCAGAAGAGTTGGCGCGTATTGTGCGTCGGTCAGCCAGTCTGCTTGAGGTGGAAATGGTGGATACGGGTTCGCTCGAAATTGCAAAACGTTCACGAGGCACGCCGCGCATTGCCAATCGCCTGCTGCGTCGGGTGCGAGATTTTGCTGAAGTTAAGGGCAATGGCATCGTGTCTGCCGAGCTTGCGGATGCGGCTTTAAAAATGTTGGATGTTGATAAGCTGGGCTTTGATGTCATGGATAGAAAATTACTCTTAGCCGTTATGGAAAAATTTGGCGGCGGTCCTGTAGGTTTGGATAATCTTGCTGCCGCGATTGGTGAAGAGCGAGAAACCATTGAAGATGTGCTTGAGCCTTATTTGATTCAGCAAGGCTATTTAATGCGAACGCCGCGTGGGCGCGTTGCCACACAGCAAGCTTATCAGCATTTTGAATTGCCTATGCCCAAGCATTTGAGTGGCGAAATTTGGCAAGCCTAAGTGTATGGCGAAGGCTCAATTTACTTGGTCGGTGCGTGTTTATTATGAAGATACCGATGCCGGCGGCGTGGTTTATCATGCTAATTATCTGAATTTTATGGAGCGTGCGCGCACTGAGTGGTTACGTAGCCTAGGGCATGAGCAAACGGTAATCAAAGAGGAGTGGGGTGTGATGATCGTTGTGCATAGTATGCTCATTCACTTTAAGAAACCAGCGAGATTTAACGATATTCTAGAAGTTAATTGCACGCTTACAGCAGTAGGTGGGGGTAGCATAAAAATGGCGCAAGCCATTACTTGTAATGGCTTGTTACTGCTTGAAGCTGAAGTTAAAGCGGCATTTGTTGACGCACAAACCTTTAAGCCAGTGGCTATTCCTGATGCCATGAAACAGCAATTTGTCCGGCAAACAAATGGATGAAATCTATAGCGTATTGATGCGCGTTTAAACTCAAATGATAATCAATAGTGGAGAAATAATGAATACCAGCGTTGCCAATGATATGTCTATTTTTTCTTTAGTGGCGGGCGCTAGCCTGCCTGTGCAGATGGTGCTGCTTGTGCTGCTTGCGACCTCTTTATTTTCTTGGTGGTACATTTTTATCAAGCTCTCAACAATTAAGCGCGCAGAAACCAATGCAAAAGAGTTTGAGAAAGTATTTTGGTTGGGCGGCGATTTAAATAAGCTATTTGAAGGCGTCAACGCTGCGCGCCGAAGACCCCAGGGGATGGCGAGTATATTTGAAGCAGGATTTAGGGAGTATGTGCGCCACAAGCAGCAAACGCACATGGATGTTTCAGACGTGATGGAAGGCGCTCGCCGCGCCATGCGTGCAGCGTGCAACCGTGAGCTAGACGATTTAGATGCGCATTTGCCTTTTTTGGCCTCTGTTGGCTCGGTGAGCCCTTATATTGGCTTATTTGGCACGGTGTGGGGCATTATGAATGCGTTTAGAGGTTTATCAAACGTTGCGCAGGCTACACTGAGTCAAGTTGCCCCAGGTATCGCAGAGGCCTTGGTTGCTACGGCGATTGGTTTATTTGCTGCGATTCCTGCGGTGATTGCTTACAACCGTTTTGCCGGCGCTGTCGATAGGCTTTCTGTACGCTATGAAAGCTTTATGGAAGAATTTACCAACATTTTGCAAAGAAAGAGCTAAATCATGGCACGTGATCGTAAACGTCGCATGATGAACCAAATCAATGTGGTGCCTTACATTGATGTTACTTTGGTGTTGCTGGTGATTTTTATGGTGACCGCCCCCATGACAAACCCGGGCGTGTTAGATTTGCCTAAAGTGGGGCAGGGCTTAAAACAGCCGCAAGTGCCGCCGCTTATTTTGACTGTAAAGCTTAATCATAAAATTGAGTTTGAAAATCAGTCGATGTCGCGTGATGTATTGCTTTTGGCGGTGCGCCAGGCAATAAAAAAATCGCCTGAGCGTTCGGTGGTGATTGCGGCTGATAAAAACGTAAAATATGACGAAGTGATGAGCGTGATGGATTTACTCAAGCAAAATAAAGTCGATAAAGTGGGCTTGTTGCTGTCGCCAGTGATATAAGCTTTTAACGTTTTAAATGATAAGAGCGCATGAAAAAGAAGTATTTTGGCGAGCGGGTGCGCTGGCTTTTGCTGTGCATTTGGCTTTGCTGGCAGCTTTACTTGTTTCATTTGATTGGAAATCATCTCATCGCGCTTCAAATGCGGTCGAGGTAGAGTTATGGGATAGCGCTTTAGTGCGCACTGTTTCGCCGCCTGAAGTCTTGCCACAAGAAGAACCAAAGCCGCCTCTTAATCTGCCGCCCCAGGCCAAACCAAAGCCAATAGTCGACAATCAGCCCAAGCTTGAAGATACCGCCAAAGTGGCGGAAAAAGATAAAGAAGCCGCTCAGGTAGACATTGCTTTAGAAAAAAAGAAAAAAGAGCTTGAGCTTAAAAAAGAGCTTGAGCTTAAAAAAGAACAAGAAAAACTCAAAAAAGAGCAAGAAATCGACAAAAAAAAGCAGCTTGAGGCGCTTAAATCAGCCCTGCTTAAAGATGAGCTTAAAACACCTGCCAAACAGACTAAAACAAGCGATGCTTTAAAAAGGTTGCAACAAGAAGCTCTTCTTGATGAAAAAGTGGCGGGTCACCAGCAAGCACTTTCCACACAAGCGGCGCTCAATGCCGGCGTTTTGGATGAGTTTAGAAGTAAAATTCAAGCAAAAATTCGTGCCAATGTGAATAAAAATTTGTGTGGCGAGAGTGGTCTTGAGTCGATATTCGAAATTGGCTTATTACCGACAGGGGAGTTAAGTGCAAGCCCTCGACTTGTAAAGTCTAGCGGCAGTGTGTCGTGTGATGGCGCTGTGGAGCGTGCGATTATTGCCTCTGAGCCTTTGCCTTTGCCGGCGGATAATACGCTTTTTTCTCAATTTAAAAGCCTAAAACTTAAATTTAGACCTAATGACTGATTGTCGCCAAAGGCGTTAAAAAATATAATCAGTTATGAGCTTAAGTGATGTTAAATTCTTTGAGGTGCGATGACGAGATTGATAGTAGAATTTATCCCTCACACAAGATATCGGCTAATAGCGCGCTCAACGTGTGCGATTTTAATCAAATAGCCAATCTACATACTTTAAATTTTAGACTTTTTTAAGATAGTGATGCCCATGCTTCAATTTTTAAAGCGATTTAACAGAGCGCTATTGTTTGTAGGTTTTCTTATTTCATCATCTGCGTATGCGGCTTTGGAAATTGAAATTAGTGGCGGGGGCGCTCAACAAGTGCCGATTGCTGTGATGCCTTTTTCGCAAGCTGCAAATGATTCTGACACTGTTAGTCAAGTGATTGCCGCAGACTTAAAGCGCAGTGGGCTTTTTCGTATTTTAGAAACAGGGGGTATCGCAAGCCGTCCTGGCAATGTTAATCAAATTAAATACGCCGAATGGGCGAACTTGCAAGCCCAGGCTATTGTGATTGGCGCAATTGAGGCATTGCCCAATAATCGTTTAAAAGTCACGTTTCAGCTGGCCGATGTGTTAAAGCAAGCCCAGCTCACAGGGATGCAGTATACGATTGCCCCGGATCAATTAAGAGTCACCGCGCACAAAATTGCCGACCTTATTTATCAAAAACTGACGGGCGAGGCTGGAATTTTTGCTAGCCGCATTGCCTATATCAATAAATCGAATGGTCGCTATATGCTGACAGTGGCTGATTCAGATGGTGAAAATCCGCTCACCATGGTGTATTCAAAAGAGCCGATTATTTCGCCTGCTTGGTCACCAGAGGGTAATAAAATTGCCTATGTATCGTTTGAAAAGAAAAAGCCGGTTATTTATGTGCAGGCATTTAATGGGCAGCGCTGGATTTTAGCTAATTACAAGGGTAATAATAGTGCGCCTGCTTGGTCCCCAGATGGGGCTAAATTAGCGATAGTGCTCACGTATGGCGCTAATTCTCAGGTGTACACCGTTAACGCCGATGGCTCTGCTTTAGCCCGCCTAACCACGAGCGGTGCGATTGACACGGAGCCTAGCTGGTCAGCTGATGGTAAGTGGATTTATTTCACCTCAGACCGTGGCGGAAGCCCGCAAATTTACAAAGTACCTTCGCTGGGTGGTAATCCGCAACGGGTGACTTTTCAGGGGGCTTATAATGTCAGCCCGCGCCTTTCTTTAGATGGAAAATCATTGGCGATGATACGAAATGATGGCGGTAAATTTCGTGTGGCACTGCAAGATTTGGCGAGCGGGCAAGTGCAATTGTTAAGTGATGGCTCACAAGACGAGTCACCTAGCTTTGCACCTAATGGGCGAGTGATTTTATATGCAACACGCTCAAATGGCCGCGGCGCCTTAGCTGCAGTATCTTCTGACGGCCAAACGAAGCAGCGATTAAATGAAGCTGGCGGTGATGTTCGCGAGCCGGCTTGGGGGCCTTTAATTAAGTAATGCGCTTAACGTAGTGGCGGTGAGGTTGTTGCAACAAAAGAATGGATTCATTTTATCAAGCAAGACTTAAAACTTAAGGAGAGCGGTGTGAGAACGTTTAAATGTAGTCAATGGAATAATAAATTTTTGTGTGGCCTAGCTTTGGCTTTGGCGTTAAATGCTTGTAGCAGCACGAGTACAAAGCCAGTTGCCATTGAAGATAAAAGCCCTACACAAGCAACAAAGCCAGCTGATGTTGCGCCTGCTGCAGGTGTTGATACTTCGGTCATTAAAGAAGTTGCTCTTGATCAGGGCGCGAGCAATTCTGGTAGCAACTCTTTAAAAGATCCTAATAACATTTTATCTAAACGTAAGGTTTATTTTAATTTTGATAGTGATGAGGTTAAAGCGGAATTTCGTCCGTTACTCGAAGCGCACGCCAAGTATTTACTAGCAAACGCTTCTGCCAAAGTGACGTTGCAAGGCAATACCGATGAGCGTGGTACGCGTGAGTACAACTTGTCATTGGGTCAGCGCCGTTCGGTGGCTGTGAAGAAAACGCTTAATTTGCTTGGTGTGCAAGATGCTCAAATTGAAACAGTGAGCTTTGGTGAAGAAAAGTCTGCACCCAATTGCGCCGAAGACCCTTGCGCCAAAGAAAATCGCCGTGTGGATATTGTGTATGAAAATGAGTGAAGGTGATTGACTGAAGAGTATATCTTCAAGTGAATAACATATCTTTAGAAAGTAAAACGTATGATAAAAAAACTGATTTTGGCTTATTTTTTGCTTGCTCAATTCCTTGTGTTGAGCGCGCACTCCGCTCTTTTTGATGACAAAGAGGCGCGCAAAAAGATACTTGAAGTTGAGTCTGCAATGAATAGTCAAAATCAGATTGTGCAATCGGATCTGGCAACTTTAAAGAAAGCTCAGAAAGACTTAGATCAGCGCCTGCTCGCGGCTGAAGGGCTTGTTAAAGCGGGCGGGTTGATGGACATGCAAAATCAAATTGAGCTTTTACGGCAAGAGCTTGCAAAGTTAAAAGGAGAGCTTGAGTTAGCTAATCATAATGTAGAAACCACGCAGCAGCGCCAAAAAGACTTATATGGGGACACGGATGCTCGTTTGCGCAAAATAGAAGGGGGCGCAGTCTCTGCTGCTAATGCTGGAGATGCTTCTCTTGCAAATCCAACGGCAGCGCCTGCCAAAAATACGCAAGAGTATCAATTATTAGAGCTTGCGCATGGTTTTTTGAGGGATGCTAAGTATAAAGACGCCTTTAATGCTTATGATAAATTTCTAAAAGATTATCCAAATAGTGGGCTTGCCGCCGAAGCTATCTACGGTTTAGGTTACGCGCAGTTTTCGCTTAAAAACTATAAGTCTTCAATGATTACGCAACAAAAATTACTTGATTTGTATCCAGAAAGCCCACAGGCGCCGGATGCGATGCTCAACATAGCTAATAGCCAAATTCAACTAGATTTGGTGCCTGCGGCTAAAAAAACATTGCGTGATTTAATCGCCAAATTTCCCAACAGCAAAGCCACGCCAACGGCACAAAAGCGCTTAAAAGCCTTAGAGGCAATTTAGCATCAATTTTATTCTCAGGCTGTGAAGAGCGTGAGAATAATAAAACGAGATTTAAAGTCGATATTTTTTATATTTAATCACGCCACCCACGACACAGCATGAAGCTTAAAGTTTACGAAATTTTTTACTCTATTCAAGGTGAAACCTCCCGCATTGGCTTGCCTACGGCGTTTATACGTTTGACAGGGTGTCCAATGCGCTGCGTATATTGTGATACCGCTTATGCTTTTAGTGGGGGTAGCCATATCGAGATTGCAGAGATTTTGGCTCAAGTTGCAGAATTGCGCGCAGCGTATGTCACGGTCACTGGGGGCGAGCCCTTGGCTCAAAAAGATTGCCATGTCTTGTTAAAAGAGCTTTGTGACGCGGGTTATAGTGTGTCGCTCGAAACTGGCGGCGCGATGGGTATTGAGTCTGTTGATCAGCGCGTTTCTGTTATTTTAGATATTAAAACACCAGGTTCAGGTGAGTGTGAAAATAATGTTTGGGCTAATTTAGACCTATTAAAAAGCACTGATGAAGTGAAATTTGTTTTATGTGACCGTGCAGATTACGATTGGGCTAAAAACTTATTAAATGTACATAAAATTGCAGATAAATGCCCTGTGTTATTTTCACCAGTTTTTAATCAATTAAACTCCACAGAACTGGCCCAGTGGGTGCTTGATGATAGGCTGCCAGTGCGGATGCAGGTGCAATTACACAAAGTGTTATGGGGCGAAAAGCCTGGCGTTTAATTGGGCGGATTAATTTGATTTTAATTGGTTTTTGCACACATTGTTTGGCGCACTTTAAAAGCGGCGTCCTGGTAATTTTTTAATCTAAATCATTGAAATTTAAGTGAATAACTAATGTTAAAAAAAGCGGTCATTTTACTCTCTGGCGGGCTTGATTCTGCAACCGTGCTTAGCTACGCGCGTGAGCAAAATTTTGAGTGCTATTGTTTGAGTTTAGACTATCATCAGCGCCATATCGCTGAGTTAAATGCGGCTAAGAGCATTGCTGAAAGCATGGGCGCGGCTGCTCATAAAACGGTGCATTTAGACTTATCTTTATTTGGCGGGTCTGCGCTCACAGATAGTGCTATTGCTGTACCTGAAAATCAGACATTGGGCATTCCTGTTACATACGTGCCTGCACGTAACACTATTATGCTGTCATTAGCTTTGGCATGGGCAGAAGTGCTGAACAGTGAGGATATTTTTATTGGGGTGAATGCCGTTGATTATTCAGGATACCCTGATTGTCGTGGCGAATATGTTAAGGCTTTTCAAGCGATGGCGAATTTGGCTACTAAAAGCGCGATTGAAGGGCGTGCCATTACCATACATACCCCATTGATTGATATGACAAAAGCGCAAATCGTGAATTTAGGCACGGCGCTTGGTGTAGATTATGCGGTGACAGTTTCTTGCTATCAAGCTGATGATGCTGGTGAGGCTTGTGGTTTGTGCGATTCTTGCAGGCTCAGAAGGGAGGGCTTTTTGGCGGCAGGCTTGCCCGATCCCACGCGTTATCAAAAGCGCCATTAAAGTAATGTGGTAGGCTATTTTTAGCGTGGTGTTGTGTAAGTCTGATTAAAAATGCGCTTTAGTTGTTTTGCCTTTATCATTATTTTACATTTTGATTGATTACCCAAAAGGTAATGCCCAATTAAAATCACCTTTTGATTTTAATGGATGAGGATTGTAGAGATTATTTATGGCGTTCAGTGCACAAAGCACTTGCCAAGAGCATTGCAAATAACGTAAAATCCGCGCCTTTATGCTTTAAATTTTTCTAAAAAGAGAACAAAGATTATGGTTATTATTCGTTTAGCTCGTGGTGGCGCGAAAAAAACTCCTTTCTACAATGTGGTGGTTGCTGATTCTCGCAATCGTCGTGATGGTCGTTTTATTGAGCGAGTTGGTTTTTACAACCCGTCAGCAAAAGCTGGTGCAGAGGCGCTTCGTGTAGATCAAGAACGCGTTTCATTCTGGAAAAGTAATGGCGCCAAGCTTTCTGATACCGTGGCGCGCTTGGTTAAGTTCCATGCTAAAGGCCCGGAGCACGCAGTAGCTGCTAAGGCAAAAGATGCAGCTAAAATTGATGCTAAAAAAGCGAAAATTGCTGCTGTTGAAGCGGAAAAATTAAAAGCGGCGGCAGATGCGGCCAAGGCTGAAGCAGATGCTAAGGCCGCTGAAGCGGAAGTGCCTGCTGCATCTGAAGAAGCGCCTGCTGCGGCTGAGTAATCTTAATCAGTTAAAAAGCGGCTCTTTGATGGTCAGTGTCGCCAATAACGTGATGATTTAGTCGCGTGTTAATCAATAAAAAAATGGTTGTTATGGGGCGCGTTGTGGCGCCCTACGGCGTTTTTGGTTGGCTAAAAATAGTACCTGATACAGAAGTGTTTGATGGCTTGCTTGATTACGCCACTTGGTGGCTAGGTAAGGGTAGTGATTGGCGTGAGTTGGTAGTTGAGACTGCTAAAGTCCACAATGATGTTTTAGTGGTTAAATTACAGGGTATTGATGATCGCGATGCTGCGTTTGCTTGCAAGGGTAAGCAAGTTGCAGTGCCAAGAGAGGCGTTGCCACAGCCTGAAGAGAATGAGTACTATTGGTCTGATTTAATCGGATTGCATGTTAAAAATAAGCAAAACATTGATTTTGGTCTGATTGTTGATGTTTTCGAAACTGGTGCAAATGATGTGCTGGTAATAAAGCCGGCGCCAGGTGATTTTACTGAAATTAAGAGTGCAGGGTTAGGTAAGGCTGCAATAAAAGAAGGTTTGCCAGAAAGGCTGATACCTTTTGTTGGCTCTGTGGTGCTGGAGGTTGACCTAGTTGATAAAACAATGCTGGTTGACTGGGATGCGGATTTTTAGTCGCGGTGCTCAAGTTTAAATATGGCTTTTAAGTTTGATGTGGTCACGCTTTTTTCTGAAATGTTTGATGCCCTTACAAAATATGGCATTACCAGCAGGGCAAAGCAGCAAGGTATTTATGATGTGCAATTTTGGAATCCTAGAGATTTCACGATTGATCACCATAAAACAGTAGACGATAGGCCTTATGGTGGTGGTCCTGGCATGGTGATGTTGGTTGAGCCGCTAGAGCAAGCAATTGGTGCGGCAAAATTAAGGCATGCCGAAGAAGGTATTGAAAGTTGGGTTATTCATCTTTCACCTGCAGGCAAGCCGCTCACACATGAAAAAGTGATGTGGTTGAGCAAAAAAAAAGGTTTGGTGTTGTTGGCGAGCCGTTATGAAGGGGTTGATCAGCGCCTCATAGATGCCCAAGTAGATGAAGAGATTTCAATCGGCGACTATGTATTAAGCGGTGGCGAGTTGCCTGCCATGACGCTGATGGATGCGATTATAAGGCAATTGCCAGGCGCTTTGGGTGATGGTGACTCTGCGGTTGAAGATTCTTTTGTGAACGGTTTGTTGGATTGTCCGCACTATACTCGACCTGAAGAATATAAAGGTCAATGCGTTCCTGAGGTTTTGTTATCAGGGCATCATGCAAAAATTAAAGAGTGGCGTTTGAAAATGTCACTCAACAGAACTCGGGATCAGCGTCCCGATTTATTGGCCGCAAGGTCGTTGACGAAAGAGGAAGCTCGGCTGCTTAAAGAGTTAGATAGCAAATCTTAAGAGCAGGTACAAGTTTCTTTATAATTAAAAGGAACCACTTAGGGAAACCTAGTGGATAAAAAATGGCAGATATTATTAAAATGTTAGAGCAAGAAGAAATTGCTCGTTTAGGTAAAAATATTCCTAGCTTTGCGCCAGGCGATACAGTCGTGGTGGGTGTAAATGTGGTTGAGGGTACGCGTAAGCGTGTACAGGCTTATGAGGGTGTTGTGATTGCCATTCGTAACCGCGGTTTAAATTCATCATTCATCGTTCGTAAAATATCTTCGGGTGAAGGTGTTGAGCGTACATTTCAAACTTATTCGCCACTTATTGCCAGCGTTGAAGTTAAGCGTCGCGGCGATGTTCGTCGCGCCAAGCTTTACTACTTGCGAGAGCGTTCAGGTAAATCAGCGCGTATTAAAGAAAAACTTTTTTTACGTGAAAAAGAAGTCATGGCTCCTGTCGAGGGCGCTTAAGATCGTGGTGGAGGTATAATTTTTTTGATTTTTTTATGATGATGGGCACATTATTTTTTTAAATGGTCGCCTTTCTTTTATAAAAAAGCGTCATCAGGTATAATGTTACATATGCGCCCGTAGCTCAGCTGGATAGAGTACTTGGCTACGAACCAAGGGGTCAGGAGTTCGAATCTCTTCGGGCGCACCATATAAAATCAAGGGGTTAGCAGTGATGCTAGCCCCTTTTTTATTTTTTTACATTCGCTATGTGGCGGCCAAAAGAGCTTCTTTGTGAGTGTAGAAGAAGGTCTGCGCTATACAGCGCATGCTTTATCTCCTAACTAATTTGATAGATTTATTTCTTATGCTCATAGTGTTTAA
Organism: Methylotenera sp.; assembly: GCA_031538905.1. Classification (GTDB taxonomy): domain Bacteria; phylum Pseudomonadota; class Gammaproteobacteria; order Burkholderiales; family Methylophilaceae; genus Methylotenera. The sequence goes on from JAVKLV010000026.1 coordinate 22,613, forward strand.
TTGGCACAAGTGACGGATAGCTTGAGCATTTCACGCCAAATATTAACCCAATATTTCTGATGCGTGGCAGGCATTTTGTGAATCACCCCGAGTTTTAAGGAGAGCTTTAATCATGAGAGAATATCAAGATGACGAAAGCCAAACCCCAATACTCCCCCGAAGTCAAAGAGCGTGCAGTTCGGATGGTATTAGAACACCAGCACCAATACGCCACGCC
>JAVKLV010000027.1:0-10954 GCA_031538905.1 Methylotenera sp.
GCTGCTATACCAGATTCGCCTTGCTTCAAAATCTGCATAATCTGGCTGTCGGTAAATCTTGATATCTTCATGTAAAATCTCCTTAAATCATCATAAGAAAATTCTACTTATAAGTGCAATCTTTTTATGGGGGGATTACCGCAAAACCTTTATTTTTTGGTGAATTTTCCATAAAATATAGCATAAAAATTTTGAAAAAAGTCGAATTAAAAAATGTTAATTCATAATTTTACTTATAAATCATATGTTTAGTAAATATACAAATGACCATAAAATCTGTATAGATTTTTATATCAAAAAACGTTAAATTTATAACACCTCATGCCTATCCCTGATTTTTTATCCAAGCTCACACAGCTTTTACCCAAAGCGCAGGTTTACACAGATCCGGTAGATTGCTATGCCTACGCTTATGATAATGCGCGTATTTTTCATTCGCCTATCGCTGTTGTTTTTCCGCTCACCATTGAAGAAGTGCAAGCAGTCATTAAAATATGTAATACGCATCAAGTGCCTGTGGTGCCTCGTGGGCGCGGTACTGGCACAGCAGGCGGCAGCGTACCTGAAGCCGGTGGCATTGTTCTTTCACTTGAAAGAATGAACAAAATTCTCCGTGTTGACCCCGATAACCGCATGGCGATTATTGAGCCAGGTGTACTTAACCAAACATTACAAGATGCAGTTCAAGGTGTTGGCTTCTTTTGGCCCCCAGACCCATCAAGTGCGGCTTATTGCAGCATTGGTGGCAATCTTGCCACTTGTGCCGCCGGCCCTCATGCAGTGAAATATGGGGTTGCACGTGACCATGTACTTGGCTTAAAAGCAGTGACAGGTCATGGCGATATTATTAAAACTGGCTGTTATACCAGCAAAGGTGTGGTCGGATATGACTTAACACGTTTACTGATAGGCTCTGAAGGCACACTGGCAGTCATTGTAGAGGCAACTTTAAAACTCACACCTTTACCTAAATATACTGGCGGCATTACCGCTGAATTTGTTGACACAGCCAGTTGCGCGCGTGCGATTGCAGCCATTATGGCGCAACCCTACACACCAAGCGCTTTAGAATTTTTAGATCATGGTGCGTTAAATTTAATTCGCGGACGCCATAAAAACTTATTGCCAGAAAATGCACGCGCTTATCTAATGATTGAAGTTGATGGTGCACAACAAGAAATAGTAGAAGCCACTCAAGCGATTATAGAAGCTTGCCAAGTGCAAGGTTTAATCACAGCAAAACCTGCTGAAGATACCAAAGCCTTATGGGCAGCGCGTAAAGCTTTATCTCCTCTGCTTAAAGATATTGCCCCTAAAAAAATTAACGAAGATATTGCAGTGCCTGTTTCACATCTGCCAGAGCTCTTAACGGGCTTAGAGCGCCTGGCTTCGCAATACGCCATTGCTAATGTCAATTTTGGTCATGCTGGTAATGGCAACATTCACGTGAACTTGCTGGTAAACCCAGACAATGCCGATGAAATGAAGCGTGCTTATGCCTGCTTAGATGAAGTATTTAGCTTGGTGCTTTCGCTAGAAGGAACGCTATCAGGGGAACATGGGGTAGGCATCACAAAACGCGCTTTTGTTTCGCGTGAGATTGATGAAGCAACCATTCATTTAATGAAGTCACTTAAGCTGAATTTTGACCCAAACAATGTGTTAAATCCAGGCAAGCTTTTTTTATAAGCGGTTTATTTTTTCTCGAGTGAATTTTACAAAATAAATAGCGCAGCCAAAAAATAACAAAGACAATATGATTTCTATCTGTGCCAATTTGGCTGAAAACCCAACATCAGACCAAGCACGCACAACACCTTCAGTAAAATAGAGCAAAATAAACATACTCGCCCATTTGTAGGTATAAGGCTTGCCATGCAATATGCCAAATAAAGGCAGCAGTAAAGGCAGTGTTTTTAACATAAGCAACGATCCCCCTACTTTAAATGGCGCAAGAACGCTCTCCCAAGCCAAACAAAGCAAAATGAGCGCAACTAAACTCACGCTGGCACCAAGCTGCAAGCCTTGCTCAAATTTTATTTTAAACATCATCCTTCACTCTCCTTAAAAAAGGCGCTCATAGCCACACAATAGAAAACAATATCTCTTTAAATGGGGTCAGGGTCAATCTAATTTTAAGCCAAGAAGCACTTAAATAGCGCCCATCCAAATGAGTAAATTCAATGTGTTAAAATAAAAATCTTTTAAAAAATTCACTTCTAAAATTATGACCACAGCCGATTTAACTTCAGTCAAAGTTCCTAGCAAACTGGTGATTGCCTCACGTGAAAGTCCGCTGGCAATGTGGCAAGCGTTGCATATTCAAAGTCGCTTGCAAGGCTTGTATCCTGGCACCAGTGTTGAGATTTTAGGCATGACAACAACAGGAGACCAAATTTTAGATAAGCCACTAGCGAACGTTGGTGGTAAAGGATTATTTGTTAAAGAGCTAGAAGCTGCGCTAGCAGATGGTCGCGCTGACCTTGCCGTACACAGCATGAAAGATGTGCCCATGAATCTGCCTGCAGGCTTTATGATGGCGGCCACAGGTGAACGTGAAGACCCCCGCGATGCCTTTGTTTCAAACAACTTTAACTCTCTTGAAGACTTGCCGCATGGCAGCATTGTTGGCACTTCTAGCTTACGTCGACAAAGCCAATTACAAGCGCGCCTACCCCATTTAAAAATTGAGTCATTGCGCGGCAACTTGCAAACTCGTCTTCGTAAATTAGATGAGGGTCAGTATGCGGCCATTATTCTTGCGGCAGCGGGCTTAATTCGCCTTGGGCTTAGCGAAAGAATTCGTAATGTCATTTCACCCGAATTAAGTATTCCAGCGGTCGGTCAGGGCGCTTTAGGAATTGAAATTAACGCGAATCGCCCTGATTTATTAACGCTCTTAGCGCCCTTAAACCACCCAGACACACAAGCTTGTGTAGAAGCCGAGCGCGCCATGAGCCGCGCCCTTGCAGGCAGCTGCACGGTACCCCTAGGTGCTTATGCAACTTGTGCGGGCAATCACATTGATATTACTGGATTTGTTGCCAGCGCAGATGGCAAACAAATGCTCATTGAAAAAGCCTCTGGTCATAAAAATGAAGCCGATGCTTTGGGTAAAGCCCTGGCAAAACAACTACTGGCAAAAGGTGCACATGACATTCTTGCTGCGCTTCATGTGCATCCCTAATGAGTGAAATTTAAGTCATTTAAAATCAAAAATGAAAAAAAGTGACTTACTCACAGGGCTCCATATTGCAGTCACGCGCCCCGTAGAACAAGCCGCAACTATTTGCGAAGCCATTATTGCGCAAGGGGGGCAAGTCATTTTATTTCCGCTACTCGCGATTGAAGCGGTTCAAAATAGCCATGAATTTAACAGCATCATTGCTAATTTAGAAAATACAGACTGGGCAATTTTTATCAGCACCAACGCGGTTGAGCAGGCGTTGCCGCCCATACTCAAACAATGTGGCAACGTGCCTAAAAACATACAATTTGCCGCAATTGGTCCACAAACAGCGCAAAAACTTGGCTTTTATGGCGTGCATCAAACCCTCATGCCGCACACACGATTTGATAGCGAAGCGCTGTTAGCACTGCCAGAAATGCACAATGTCGCAAATAAAAATATCGTCATATTTAGAGGTATTGGCGGTCGGGATGTATTAGCAGAAACGCTCAAGTCTCGTGGCGCACACGTCAGATTTGCAGAATGTTATCGGCGATTCAACCCACAAACTAATACACAATATCTTCATCAGGCGTGGTCTAGCGGTCAGTTAAATGCCGTGATTGTCACGAGCAGTGAGGCTATGCGAAATTTACTTGAAATGGCGGGTGAATCTCAATGGTTAAACCATGTCACGCTGTGCGTTAATCATGCCAGAATAGCCGAGCTGCCATTACAATTGGGTTTAAAAGTATTGATTGCAGAAGCGCCTGGCGATCAGGCAATGATTGAATGCCTATCTCAACTAAATCAAGCAAGAAACCACGCATAAAAAGATAGGTAAAACGGCAGATGCAGTTGCAAAGATGAAGTGGATCATCTGACAAGCACTCTAGAAACTGAGCGCCTGTCAGATGAAGGTGAGTTAAGCTTTAAAAAGGAAGGCGTTTTTCTAACTTTCTAATTCTAATTTAAGCTTTTACTTCTAACTGGGGGCGACCCGCTTCTGGCCAATCTAAGTGGTAAAACTGACCGCGCGATTGATCTTTACGCTCATAAGTATGTGCACCAAAGTAATCTCGCTGACCTTGTAACAAGTTTGCAGGCAAGTCTGCACTGCGGTAGCCATCATAATATGCCATTGCCGCACTAAAGCCTTGAGCAGGAATACCATTGACTACTGCAAGCGCAATCACTTTACGCCAGCCTTCTTGGCCATCATTCATCGCTTTAGTAAAGTACGGGTCTAACATCAAGTTTTTCAAACGTGAATTTAAGGCATAAGCTTCTGTTATTTTTTGCAAGAAACGGGCACGGATAATACAGCCACCGCGCCAGATTTGTGCAATTTCACCAAAATTAAGCTTCCAGTTATAAGCCACTTGCGCCTTATCAATCAATTGAAAGCCTTGTGCATAAGCACAGATTTTTGAGCAATAAAGCGCATTTTTAATGGCTTCAATAGTCGCTTTTTTATCTGTTTCATGTTTAATGGCTGGACCTTTTAAGATTTTGCTCGCCTCCACACGCTCTTCTTTTAAAGATGAAAGTGCGCGCGCATAAACCGCGGCAGCAATTGCGTTAGCTGGCGCACCAAGCTCAAGCGCGTTAGCGGCTGTCCATTGACCTGTGCCTTTTTGACCAGCAGTATCTAAAATTTGGTCAACCAAAAATCCTTTAGTCATAGGATCTTTTTGTTGCAAAATATCAGCAGTAATTTCAATCAAGAAGCTTGATAGCTCACCTTTATTCCACTCTGCAAATACCCTGCCAATTTCGTCTGCGGGCATACCAAGCAAGTTTTTCATGAGCCAGTAAGCTTCGCAAATAAGTTGCATATCAATGTACTCAATGCCGTTGTGTACCATTTTTACATAATGGCCAGCACCGTCCGGCCCAATATATTCAGCACATGAAAAGCCGCCCTCAACGGGCTTGCCTGGTTTTCCGCCCTCCATTGGTTCGCCAGTGACTGCATCAACTTTAGCTGCAATATCACGCCAAATAGGCTCTAAACTTGCCCATGCTTTACGTGTGCCTGATGGCATGAGTGAAGGACCAAAGCGCGCGCCTGTTTCACCGCCTGAAACGCCAGAGCCAATAAAGTCAATCCCTTTCACTGCAAGCTCTTTTTCACGACGAATGGTATCTGTCCATAAAGAGTTACCACCATCAATAATAATATCGCCTTGCTCTAAAAATGGTAATAAAGCGTTGATAGTGACATCTGTTGCACTGCCAGCCTTAACCAACAAAATAATTTTGCGTGGGCGCTTGATGCTTAAAACAAAGGAAGCTAAATCAGCATGACCTACAACGCGCTCATGTGAAGGCTCATTTTTTTTACATTCTTCAATGAAACTGACCATTTTTTTAGAGTCACGGTTATAAACCGCAATGGTGTAGCCGTGATCGGCAATATTGAGAGCCAAATTTTGGCCCATAACAGCAAGGCCAACGAGGCCAATATCAGCATTTGTAGTAGACATTTATCTTCTCTTTTGGAGTTGTTTAATGGAAAGTGGATTTGTGCCTGAGATTATAAAACGTTTAAGCTCATAAGTATTAAAACTTTACTAAATTAACACTTAATTTTACTTTGCTGATGCGCTGGTTGCCTAATCAGCATTTACAAGCACTTATTACAACGCGTCTTTTATTACTAAAGCTTATTCTGACAACTGATCACTGCCCGCACGACTTAATCTATCTAATACCGCCGCCCAATCGGGCGTGCTAGGCGAGAGCTCCACGAGTAAGCAATCTACCTTTAACGCGTCTAAACCGTGCAAGGCCTCATATAAATGCTGGGCTGCTAGTATGGGCTCATGAGATAAACTCATTGCCTGACAATTGGGCAGCTCTCCTAGACCTATCAATAAAGCCGCACAAGTTTTACCGGCCTTTAACAAAGCATCACATTGTGCAATCAGCGCTGCTCTTGTTTTAAATAGCGTTAATGGCGTGCGTGGTGAATAATGTAATTGATGCTGACCTGGCACTTTAGGCGTTTGAATGTGTGTTGACTTTTTCTCTTGCGGGCTCAAGTCAAGCCATGCCGACCTACCCACCACCTGTGCTATTTGCGCCTGACTAATCATGCCAGGGCGCAATAATTGCCACGCTCCATTGATATCTACGCTGACAATAGTTGACTCAATGCCTACTTGGCAAGCGCCGCCATCTAATACAGGAATAGCCTCACCCAGGCCCGCCTCAACGTGGGCAGCTGTCGTGGGACTTAGTTGAGTAAATAAATTAGCCGATGGCGCAGCCAAGCACAAACCACTTAGTTTTAATAAAGCCAATGCAATAGGATGATGAGGTATGCGCAACGCAACAGTAGTCTCACCTGCCCGCAGCACCTTAGAAACATGCGCCTTGGCGGGTAACACCAAAGTCAATGCGCCAGGCCAAAAAGCTTGAGCGAGCTTAACCGCAACTTCTGGAAAATCAGCCGCCCAGTCATTGACATCGCTAATATCGGCAATATGCACAATTAAAGGGTGATCAGCAGGGCGACGCTTGATGGTAAATATTTTTTGTAAGGCAAGATCATTGCGCGCATCAGCTGCTAAACCATACACAGTTTCGGTTGGAATCGCGACAACTTCACCATTACGAAGCTTGTCTACGGCATCTTCTAAACTAACGCGCATAAAAATAATGACTGATTTAAAAAATGCTTATTTTACTACTGATGCGCTCTTTTGATGTTTTCTTTGCATCACATCATCATGTGGTCGCAATAGGTTAAAATAATGGCTCTTAATTATTAAGCACAGTCATCATGAAACAAGCACCTGTAAACAAAATCACCGTTGAACATCATCCAGCACAATCAAAACTAGACACCCTAAAAGTCAATACATGGGCTACTTGGCGAAAAGAAGTCTCAACATTCTCTTGGACATTTCCAGAGCAAGAAATAGCTTACATTTTAGAAGGTGAATGTGAAGTGACTACTTGCTGCGGAGAAAAAGTAACGTTTGCTCAAGGCGATTTAGTTACTTTTCCGGCTGGGTTTAAAGTCAACTGGCAAGTCAAACAAGCTTTACATAAGCGCTATCAATTAGATGGCAATATATTCACCCAAACTTTTAAGCGTATTAAAGCAGCACTCAACATACACTAGCGACTAGCGTTTAAGTGTATATTTTAGGCAATCAAGCCAAGACACATTAACGCATCATAGGTTTATATCTGATACGTTTTGGCTTGGCACCTTCTTCGCCCAAGCGCTTACGCTTGTCGGCTTCGTACTCTTGATAGTTACCATTAAAAAATGTCCATTGTGAGTCACCTTCTGCGGCCAATATGTGAGTTGCAATACGGTCTAAAAACCATCTGTCATGTGAAATGACCAATACGCTACCAGCAAACTCTAGCAAAGCATCTTCTAGTGCGCGCAAAGTTTCTACATCTAAGTCATTTGAGGGCTCATCAAGCAACAATACATTGCCCCCAGAAATAAGCGTTTTAGCTAAATGCAAGCGACCGCGCTCACCGCCTGAAAGCTGACCCACCAGCTTTTGTTGATCTCCACCCTTAAAATTAAAACGCCCGATATAAGCGCGCGATGGCGTTTCATAACGACCCACTGTCAGCATATCTGACCCGCCTGAAATTTCATCAAAAACTGTTTTTTCATCACTTAAAACATCTCGGCTTTGGTCTACATAAGCCATTTTTACCGTTTGACCGATAGAAACAACACCACTATCAGGCGTATCAATGCCTGTAATCATCTTAAACAAAGTTGACTTACCTGCACCATTCGCACCAATAATGCCAACGATTGCCCCCGCAGGTATGGTAAAGCTTACATTATCCATCAGCAGCCTATCTTTAAAAGATTTGCTGACATTATTAAACTCAATCACCTGATCGCCAAGGCGCTCACCCGCTGGAATAAAAATTTCCTGCGTTTCATTGCGTTTTTGATATTCCGCGCTGGCAAGCTCTTCATAACGCGCAATACGTGACTTACTTTTTGCTTGACGGGCTTTTGGATTTTGACGCACCCACTCTAGCTCAGTATTCAGTGCCTTGCGCCGTGAAGATTCTTGAGATTCTTCTAATGCCAAGCGCGCTTGCTTTTGGTCTAGCCAGCTTGAGTAATTGCCCTTCCATGGAATCCCTTGCCCACGATCTAACTCTAAAATCCACTCGGCTGCATTATCAAGAAAGTATCGATCATGCGTCACTGCCACCACAGTGCCTGAAAAACGCACTAAAAACTGCTCTAGCCATTCTACTGACTCTGCGTCTAAGTGATTAGTGGGCTCATCTAGCAAGAGCATATCGGGCTTAGATAATAATAGTTTACACAAGGCAACGCGGCGCTTTTCACCCCCCGATAATGGACCAATTTTTGCATCCCAAGCAGGTAAGCGCAAAGCATCAGCAGCAATATCAAGCTGCGTTGTTACATCTGCGCCACTGGCAGCAATAATGTTTTCCCACTTGGCTTGCTCTTCTGCTAGCTTATCAAAATCTGCATCTGGCTCTGCATAAGCCGCATAAACTGCTTCTAACTTGGCCTGCGCCTCCATGACCTCGCCCATGCCAGACTCCACCTCTTCACGCACTGTTTTTTCAGGATCTAATTGTGGCTCTTGCGGCAAATAACCAATGCTTATATTAGGTTGCCATTGCACTTCACCTTCAAATTCTTTATCTACCCCCGCCATAATACGCAGCACAGTAGACTTACCCGAGCCATTTAACCCCAGCAAACCAATTTTTGCTCCCGGAAAGAAAGATAAAGAAATATCTTTAATAATGGTTCTTTTTGGCGGGACAATTTTGCTCACACGGAGCATAGACATTACATATTGAGCCATAGTGATGATTAAATAGTTTTAAAAAATGAAAGCTTAACAGAAAAGCCAACTTAGATGCTCGCCTTCGGGCTAGCCACAGTGAAGCGAAGGTATAATGTCGCTGAATTAAAAAATAAAGAAAAATATGGCCATTAACTCCACTATTTATAAAATCGATTTACAAATCTCCGATTTAGATCGTCATTATTACCAGCAACATAGTTTAACCATTGCCAAGCATCCCTCAGAAACAGATGAGCGAGTGATGGTGCGCTTAATTGCTTTTGCCATGTATGCCAATGAAATGCTCACTTTTGGCAAAGGCTTAAGTGATGATGAAGAGCCTGATTTATGGCAAAAAGATTTAACAGGCGCAATTTCCCTGTGGATAGAGGTGGGCTTACCTACAGAAAAAGATATTCGCAAGGCGGCTGGCCGCGCCAAGCAAGTAGTGATTGTGCTTTATGGCGGCAAAGTCGCTGATATGTGGTGGGCAGCAAACAGTAAAGGATTACTTAAAATAAACAATCTCACCGTGCTTAACCTAACCCACACAAAAGAGCTGGCAAATATCGCCGAGCGCGGCTTAAGTATGGCTTGCACCATTCAAGATGAACAGATCATGCTTAGTCATGCAGGCGGCACTTTAGACATCATTCCCATGACTTTAAAAAAATCAAGTTAGCCTTAAAACAAGCCCTTAAACCTAAAATTTAACTTAACCCCGGACTTAACTTCAACCTAATCTTTAATTAAGATACAGCATCATGACTAAGCATGGCGCTAAATAGCAAGTGCAGTCGCCTTGTAAAATGGTTATTATTTAAAACTAATCAATTTTGGTACACCCTGAATGAACGCATTTATTGAAATTCAAGCAAACGAGCTTATAAAAGAGATGGCAACTCAATCGATGTTGTTAATAGACGTGCGTAATGATGATGAAGTCGCTCGCGGCATGATTGAAGGGGCAATTCATATTCCTTTAGCGTTATTACCCTTAAAGTACGAAGCTTTTGCCAAAGCAGAACGTGTGGTGTTTTACTGCCATAGCGGCGTCAGATCTTCTCACGCGGCGGCTTTTGCCACAAGTAAAGGTTGTAAAAATGTCTACAATTTAGTTGGCGGCGTACTCGCCTGGGCTAAAGAAGGTCACCCGTTTGTATAAAATATGTATCAATAATAATGAAAAAAGTGATTGCATTTAATACAGAAATCGACGCGACGGGCTTACACTGCCCATTACCTATTTTGCGCTGCAAAAAGGGCTTGAGCGCACTTGAGCCCTTGCAGGTATTAAAAATTATTTCAACAGACCCAAACTCCGTTAAAGATTTTAATGCGTTTTGTGTGCAAACGGGGCATACACTTTTACAGCTTGATCAAGATAAAACCACTTTCACTTTTTACATCAAAAAACGGGCGCTCTAAGCTGCATGGGGCGCAAGCAAAAGCGCTTGATGCCTTTGGCTATTTGCTGGTCATATTAGCTTGAGGGCGCGCTTGTTCTGGAATATATAAAGGGCCTTTTGTGCCACAAGCACTCAACAAAAAAATAATCGATAAAAATAAAGTTTTATTCATTGATTGCTCTCTTTCACTATATTTACAGCATATAAATTTTAACATAATGACCCATATAGCTTAACTTGGAACGGGCTATATTTATTGCGAGTATTAACGTTTAATGTTGTGTGTGAATTTTATAGTACGGTCAATTTATATCTTTTATGCCTTGAGTTTAATTTGGGGTTTAATTTGGGGTTTAATTTGCGCGATGTTGCCGCGCTCAAATAGCCGTGCTCTTTTTTAAAGTCATACTGACCCCTGTTGAAAAAAGTGGAGACCTTATCCTCGTACAAATGAGAAAATAAGGGATTTACAATGAACAGAAGAACTATCGAGCGGCACACTGCAGGGTTTAAGGCGGAAGCGGTTAAATTAGTGTTAGTAGAATCAC
>JAVKLV010000028.1:0-15982 GCA_031538905.1 Methylotenera sp.
CTGCTATACCAGATTCGCCTTGCTTCAAAATCTGCATAATCTGGCTGTCGGTAAATCTTGATATCTTCATGTAAAATCTCCTTAAATCATCATAAGAAAATTCTACTTATAAGTGCAATCTTTTTATGGGGGGATTACCTAAGCACGCTGACTATTCAAAGCTTTTTATTTAAAGCTTTTTATTCGCAGCCTTTTATTTAAGGTTGTTGATACGTCCATTCAATCAGCGCATCTTCTGCAGACTTGCTCGCAGAAGCCAAGGGGTGATTTACAAACATCACCAAGACATTACGGTGATTATTCGCATCTAATACATAGCCGGCAATAGCACTTACACCGTTTAACGAGCCAGTTTTTAAATGCGCCCGTGCGCTGGAGGGGCGATCATTTAAACGTTTCTTGGTTGTGCCATCAAGCGATAAAATGGGCAACGAGCTCATCAATTCTGGCATCACAGCGCTATGATAAGTAGCTGTCAACATTTGACCAAGATGCTCTGCTGAGATACGCTCTGCACGAGAAAGCCCCGCGCCATTTTCGATCACTAACTCATTAAAATACGCCCCTCTATCTGCAAGCCAGCCTTTAATAACAGCCGCGCCATTTTCTGGAGTTGCTGGATCACCCAGCTTTTGAGCGGCCAGCGTGAGCAATAATTGACGTGCCATTACGTTATTACTCCATTTATTGATATCGCGAATCACATCGCCCAGGGGCTCAGAGAGTTGCTCCAGCACTTTGATAGGATGATTTTTGGTATCTTGTATTTTTAATTGCCCATTAAATTTTCCACCCAATTCTTTCCATATTTTTTTAAACGTAAAAAAAGCATATTGATCATCATCAAGCACACTCAGCTCTAAGTAGCGCTCACCGCATTCGGCTGAAAAAACGCCGCCAAAAATCACACTTACATTATGCGCGCTGGATTTCACGGCATAAGTCAATCGGCTGCGCCAATCTCCACAAGCACCCTGCGTCAATTTGATGTTATTCATTACTTGAACTTCATTAAGCTCAAACTCTTGATTAACAGACACTGCTATATCGTGTGCACTCAGTTTAAAGCTGGTATTTCTGCCATTGACTAAAAAAGCGCTGGGGGCGGCGTTGTAACCGCGCCATATTTCATCATCAAAGACAGGAGGCTCGCCCAAGTTTTTAGCAAAATAGCTTTTATCGATGATTAAATCGCCTTTAATCTCATGTATGCCCGCTTGCTGCAAAGCCATGAGCAAGCGCCAAAAATCGTGTGCCTTAAAGCGCGGATCGCCATAAGCTTTAATGATTAAATCGCCCTGAAGTACGCCATTGACAAGCTCACCGTCACGATAAACTTCGGTTTTCCAGCGATAAGCGGGGCCGAGCAAATCAAGCGCGGCATTCGTGGTCACAAGCTTCATAACAGATGCAGGATTCATGCTTTTATCTGCATTGTGGCTCAATATCAGCTTGTTATCTTCAAGCGCCCACACATAAACCGCCACATTTTGCTGGGGGATTCCGGCTTTTTTCAAAGCAAGCAAAACGCTTGCTGGCAAGTCTGCATGAGCAGGCAAAACCATGAACATAAACGCTAAAAACACCCCTAGTTTTTTCATAAAATACTTTTTAAAAGTGCATAGGTGGTATTCACCATAAAATCGACTTCTTCTTCATTGATGGTGTAAGGCGGCATCCAGTAAACGGTATTGCCAATAGGGCGCAAAATCAGTTCGCGTGCCGCTGCGGCCTCATAACATTGCTTAGAAAATTGCATATTGTGCGACATCACATCAAAAGCGAACACCATGCCCTGATGCCGTAAATGCTTTATCGGCAAGTCTTTGAATATGTGCATTTTAGCGCTGATCAATGCTGATTTAGCCAGATTACTTTGTAGAACATGGTCTGATTCAAAGATTTCTAAAGTTGCCAGCGCGGCGCGGCAACTCAATGGATTGCCGGTATAACTATGGCTGTGCAAAAAGCCGCGCGCAGTCTTGTTGTGGTAAAAAGCTTGGTAGATTGGATCGGTTGTAAGTACCGCAGATAAAGGCAAGTAGCCCCCAGTGATGCCTTTAGATAAGCAAATAAAATCTGGTGTAATGTCGGCTTGCTCGCACGCAAACATCGTGCCACTACGCCCAAAACCCACAGCAATTTCATCCGCAATTAAATGTACTTCGTATTTTGTGCATATCTCACGTATGCGCCGCAAATACACGGGGTGGTACATGGCCATGCCCGCCGCACACTGAATTAAAGGCTCAACGATAAATGCCGCTAAATGCGCATGGTGCACCGCCACATAATGCTCTACCGCTTCTGCACAACGTAGCGCAAAGTCCTCAGCACTTTCGCCTGGTTCAGATAATCTAAAATCTGGGCTAGGCATATGCACAGACTGCATCAACAAGGGCGCATACGTGTCTTTAAAAATTGCCACATCGGTTACCGATAAAGCGCCGAGGGTTTCACCGTGATAGCTATTTTGCACGCTGATAAATTGTGTTTTGCTTAATTTTCCAGTGTTTCGCCAATAATGAAAGCTCATTTTGAGCGCGATTTCGGTTGCACTGGCACCGTCGCTACCATAAAACGCATGACCTAAGCCCGTGAGTTTGGCTAATTTTTCAGACAGCGCTACCACAGGCTCATGCGTTAACCCTGCCAACATCACGTGCTCTAAAGTATCAAGCTGCTCTTTAATCGCCTCTTTAATGCGCGGGTTATTATGCCCAAATAAATTCACCCACCATGAGCTTAACGTGTCTAAATATCGCTTGCCATCAGCATCGTACAACCAAACGCCATCAGCGCGCGTGATTGGAATCAAAGGGTACTCTTCGTGCTGCTTCATTTGCGTGCAGGGGTGCCAAACAGACTGCAGGGAGCGAGACAGTAGTGCTTTGTTCACAGTTATAACCATGTGATGAATTCAATTAAACTAATACTGTCTGTAGCGTGATTCAAATTAGCATTGGCACTCATCATATGCAAAAAATTCATTCTATCTACATCATTCTTTTGAACTCCTAAATGAGCCTCAATCGCCCCTCTTTTCCAAATCCAAATATTTTCAGACTTTAATATCTCTGCTAGTCGTTGAATTTCATCAGCTCTATTAACAGCGAGTAGTTCATAAGCTTCAGATGCACTTAATGGGTTTTGGGTAATTGCTCCTTTTTTTGTAGGTAGCCCATCAGCGTCAATATTGAAGTTATTTATAACTGAATTCTGCTTGAACCAATTTATACATGCAATAAAATCTTGATTGGCAGTTGAGTCAATTAAGCCTTTCTTAGGCGCCTCTTTAAAAACATAATCTAAATCTACTAGAGCTTTAGGTCTGTAACCTACATCTTTCAAAACACACATTATTGGATGAACAGAACTACTGCTTCCAGCTTCTACTAAACACAATTTACTTAACCCAAGCGTTTGACCTTTAACTAATTTATACAGTTCTGGTAATAGCATTTTTTTCGTCTTACCTTCAATAACTAAAACTGACTCTGAAAATAATATATAGGTAGAGTGTTGAAGTGAGAAAGTAACGCTCGCCTGATGTGGATGTTGAGCGAAAGTACTGCTTGCTGTTGATAGCTTTGTACGTACTTTCGTTTTGGATTGTTCTTTATAGATTAAATTAGCATTAAGCACATCGTCCTTAGCAATTAACAATGGAGAATGTGTTGAAAATATTATTTGAAAATTTTGATTACTTAATAGCTTCAAAGAGTCACTCAAGATTTCAATCGCCTGAGGATGCAAATACAACTCTGGCTCATCAATCAATAACACTATTGTGGGGGAATCAATATCTAACTGTTGCGCTTGTTTTGCTAAAAGCCGTATTAGTGCCATTTGAACAGAACGTTGCGCACCGTGACCGTATGAAGAAAAACCTCTCTCCTCCCCCCCTCCCTCTGATAAGGATATCGTAGCGCCCTTCATTAAATCATCTACATCTGGAGCAAATAACTTCAGATGTAGAGAAATTCCAGGGAAAAAATTACTAATTTCTGTCGTTGCTGCGTCCTCAAAATTATTAAATTCTTGAATACGATTAGGACCAGTCATATGTGATGTGACCGTGTCTAAAGCTGCTTGAAGTGTGGTCAGAGCCGCGCCGTTGTTTAACTCTATTTGTCTTAAAGTATATTTAAGCAAAAGTCCTATAGTATTTTTAGCTAAAAATCTGCTCACATCCTCAGAAGCATCTTTCATCGCCTCTATATATATTGGATCTGGAAATAACACGCCAATGGCAGTATCTAAACCCGTTGGGTTATCAACCCAACCATCAACAATACTGTAAACATCAATTTTTATTTTAGCCACAGTAGTGTCTGGCTCATCTTGTCTACGGCGAAATTTCAACTCCCCATTATTTACATATTTACTAACTTGCACTTGCTGGTTTTGAGGCAGTAACAACAAATTCACATTTGATATTGTTCCTTCGACCGTTAGAGGTAACGCCGCATCAAAAAATGATGCTTTTGGTAAAACTGATTTTTTTAAAAGCCAATTAACTGCTTTAAGAATATTAGACTTTCCTGAATTGTTATATCCAACAATCGGGTTAAATGAAGTCAGATCAAGCTCAAGTGATTGGCAAGAACAGAAGTTTATAATCTTTACTTTCTCCAAACGCATGAAATCCCTTTTTTTAGTTCACTTTTCTTCACGCTGATGCTTAATGGCTATGACCACCACAACGTTCACCAGCTTATCAAATGCATATACCGCAACATAACCTGTCTTACCACGAGAAATGACCAACTCGCGCTTGCCTCCATCCACTAAACGCCCAATTTCAGGGTGACGTTTTAATAGCTGAATACCGTCGTCAATAATGTTAAAGGTACCAAGTGCAGCAGTTAAATCTGAATCTATTAAAAAATCTACAAGGCGATCAATATCGTTTAGCGCATTTTTGGCGTATTCTAATTTTGCCATTAGCTGCTTACCGCTTTATTGGCTGGGGCTTGGCTGGGTTTAAGCCTTGAATTTTGGCGCGTAGATAATTATGCACCTCATCGGCATCATAACCGATGCCTGTTTCTTGATAATGCTTAAGCGAGGCTTCGGCACGTGCCATAAAGGTACGGTCTTCTTCTACAGTATTTGCATGATTTATAATGGCTTCTACCATAAAAGAATGTGCAGACTTTCCAGTTTCAGCAGCAATTTTGCCAATACGCTCTTTTAAGCTATCGGGTAATTTTATACTGGTGGTTGACATCGACTTCTCCTTAGACTTTAATATAGTGTTACCAAAGTAACACCTTGCAAAATGAGTGTCAATGCATTTTGTGTTATAGTGCGCATCTCATTGATTTAAAAGTTTTATTATTTAACAGCACCTTTAAAACTATCATGCAAAAAACCCGCCGCCACCTTGAATTGCTCGCTCCCGCTAAAAATGCTGACTTTGGCATTGAAGCCATCAATCATGGTGCAGATGCCGTGTATATTGGCGGCCCCGCCTTTGGGGCGCGTGCAAAAGCCCCTAATTCTGTAGAAGAAATCGCACGCTTAGTCAAACACGCACACCGCTATCATGCGGCGGTATTTGTTGCACTTAACACGATTTTTCATGACAACGAGCTCACAGGCGCACGCCAACTGATTGAGCAACTCTATGAAGCAAACGTAGATGCGCTTATTGTGCAAGACATGGGGTTATTAGAAATGGATTTGCCGCCCATTGAGCTACACGCCAGCACGCAAACTGATATTCGCACAGTTGAAAAAGCAATTTTTTTAGATCAAGTAGGCTTTAGCCAAATGGTATTGGCGCGTGAGTTAGACTTAAGCACAATCAAACAAATCGCCGATGCAACCACTTGCAACTTAGAGTTTTTTATACATGGTGCACTGTGTGTAGCCTTTAGCGGGCAATGTTTTATAAGTCATGCGCATACAGGGCGCAGTGCTAATCGAGGCGAATGCTCGCAAGAGTGCCGCCTACCCTTTACTTTAGAAGATCAAAAAGGGCGCATGATTGGCAAAGATAAACACTACCTCTCGATGAAGGACAATGATCAAAGCGCTAATCTGCGCGCTTTAATTGATGCGGGGGTGAGCGCATTTAAAATTGAAGGGCGCTACAAAGACTTGCCTTACGTTAAAAATGCCACCGCGCATTATCGCAAGCTATTAGACGGCATCCTCATCGAGCGCCCGGAGCTTGCAAAATCCTCTGCCGGAAGCGTGGTCTATACCTTTACCCCGCAACCTGAAAAAACCTTCAATCGCAGTGCCACCGATTATTTTGTCAATGGGCGACAAGCCGATATTGGCGCTTTTGATACGCCTAAATTTTCAGGCGAGACTTTAGGCAAGGTCACTAAAGTGGCTCAAGATTATTTTGAGACAGACAGCACAACGGCATTACACAACGGCGATGGGGTGTGCTTTTTTGATGTGCATAAAGAGCTAGTGGGCTTGCGTATCAATACTGTAGACGGCAAAAAATTATATCCCAATGAAATGCCGGCAGACATCAGAAACAATATGACGGTGTATCGCAACCGTGACCACGCTTTTATGCGCTTACTAGAAAAAAATTCTGCTACGCGAAAAATAGCCTTAACCATGACCTTTGCTGAAACAAGTGCTGGCTTTGCGCTCACCGTAACAGATGAGTCTGGCGCAAGTGCAACCGTGCAGTGTGTTGCTGAGAAACAGTGTGCAGACAATATAGAAAAAGCCGAAACCAGCCTGCGTGATAACTTAAGCAAATTAGGTAATACCGACTTCACCGCAAATTCAATACACCTACAAACTACGCAATCTTGGTTTGTGCCAGCTTCAGTCATCAACAATTTGCGCCGCGATGCCATTCTACAATTACAAGTCGCTCGCCAAGCGGCTTATCAACGGTCACTTCGGCGTAAGGCAACAATACCGCCCGCCATTTACCCCGCAGATGCACTGAGCTATTTAGCCAATGTGTATAACCAAAAAGCCCATGCTTTTTACCAAAAACATGGCGTAAAAATAATCGAAAAGGCTTACGAAGCCAATGAAGTCTTAGACGAAGTGCCCTTAATGATTACCAAGCACTGCCTGCGCTTTAGTCACGGCTTATGTCCAAAAGAAGCCAAAGGGGTGATTGGCGTACAAGGCACGGTAACAGCAGAGCCCATGACACTCATCAGCGGCAATGATCGGTACACGTTAAAGTTTGATTGCAAGCCATGCGAAATGCACGTCATGGGGACCATTCGGAAATCAGTCGCTAAAATGGGACCTCCGCAAATTGTGTTATTTCATGCAAAAAGACCTTAAAACTTAAATAAAAGGCTAGGTAAAAATTATTTAGACCTGTTTATCATCTAAATTTTCCCAGCTATTTAAGAGTTAAAAGCACTCTAAAATTTATGCTTTTTTAACGAATTCAGACTTCAATTTCATAGCGCCAATACCATCGATTTTACAATCAATATCATGGTCGCCATCGACCAGGCGGATGTTTTTGACTTTAGTGCCTACCTTCACCACCAATGAAGAACCTTTTACTTTAAGGTCTTTAATCACGGTAATAGTGTCGCCGTCTTGCAGAATATTGCCGTTTGAATCACGAATGACCTTTGCACCTTCATCTGCATCGATACTTGCCGCCTTGCTCCATTCATGCGCGCATTCTGGACAAACGTAGTTATCGCCATCTTCGTAGGTAAACTCAGAATTACATTTAGGACAGGTTGGTAAAGCGCTCATGGTGACTTTCTTTTCTATTAAATCATTAAAAATTGATACAAATTAAGGTGCAGGGTTCGTCATCACCAAATGCAATGTTTCAATTTCTTGCAGTACCTCTGGGGATAACTTTGTGTGCCATGCAGCTATATTTTCTTGCAGCTGATTCATGCTGGTTGCGCCAATAATGGTGCTGGTAACGCACCAGCGATGCATAACAAAGCTTAAGGCTAATTGCGTTGGGGTCAAATCATGCGCGCGCGCTAAATTTGCATAAGCCGCACTCGCTGCCGCCACGTTGGGCTTATTGTAGCGCTGCGCATAACCCAAAAACATAGTCACACGCCCTTGAGCTTGCGGATTATCAAGGTATTTGGCAGTTAAATGCCCAAAAGCCAATGGCGAATATGCCAGCAGGCTCACCTTTTCACGATGCACAATTTCGCTGATACCAAAATCAATCGTGCGGTTCATCAGGTGATAGCTATTTTGTAGCGTTGCCACGCGCGGCAGATTGTATTCTTGGCTGACACGCAAAAACTCCATGATGCCCCACGGCTGCTCATTAGAAAGCCCAATCGCGCGTATTTTTCCCTCTTGAATAAGCTCTGCCAATGCTTCTAATTGCGCATGAATACTCACCCAAGCTTTTTGATTACCTTCTGAATCTCGCTCTAACTGTGGGTCAAACTGATATTGCCCAAAAAGTGGCACATTGCGCTCTGGCCAATGCAATTGATAAAGATCAATATAGTCTGTTTGCAAGCGCTTTAATGAGTCATGAAGCGCGCTTCTAATGTTTGTCTTAGTGAGCCTGTCATCACCTTCACGAATCCAATTTAAACCGCGGTTTCGACCAGCCACTTTACTGCCTAAAACAATGTTGTCGCGCACTTGATTTTTAAGCCAATGCCCGATGATGGTTTCAGTGCGTGTAAACGTTTCTGCCTTGGGTGGCACAGGGTACATTTCAGCGGTGTCAATAAAATTAAGTCCTTGCGCTAAAGCAAAATCTAACTGCGCGTGCGCTTCTGCTTGAGTATTTTGCTCGCCATACGTCATCGTGCCTAAACACACGGATGATACTTTAATGTCCGTTGTGCCTAGCTGACGATAATCCATATCAACTCCATTGCGCTTAGTGTAAAACTTGCTGGCTCGAGATTGTAATCACTTCTTTGGCATCTGCCGCCGCAAGTGCGCTCCAGCCTGCCTCTCTTACGGCAAGCTGCATCATATTGGTAAGCGCATACACAAGCTGACTATTCAGTGCAATTTTTACAGATTTACCATTCGCGCACAGTAGCTCTAACTGCGGCAAAGCCTCTGTTTGACTCACAATAGCGCATTGCGTGACCAGCATGGGCGCATCAAATTGCGGCGTTCGGTTTGGTTGATATTCAGAGGTGAAATCTAAGTTTTGCATTTCTTTCTGCTGAGTGGCTTCACGAGAAAAGCTTTTTATTGCCTCATTTTTAGCTTCAGGCGTGGCAATAGCAGGCACCTCAAACTCTTTTGCAGTGGGTGCCAAGCCAGGCGTCACGCCCTGAATAAGCCCCGACAACACTTTACATATTCGACGCGTGAGCCAAATAGTCACTTCAGTTTTATCAGCAAGCCCTAATTTAAGCAACAGCCTGTCTTCTTGCTCGTTAAAACTCAAGTTGATTTGATCAATTGCAGATTCGTTTTTTGACATAAGCTTAATTTGAAAAATAATTAACAGCGCACAGCATAAAGTTTTTATGTAATTTTTTCTAGATTTAATCTTGAAATATCAAAATACGTCCCAATTAAAAGCGCAGAGTCTTGCATTTAAGCGTATTTTTTGAATGCTAGAATCGCATTTAATTTACCCAAAATACCGATGAGGCTATAAGTCGTGGGTAAATTTGCAGCTATTAAAAATAGTCACTATTGAAGTTATTTACTTTATTTATTTTGGAGATTCATATGAAAATTCGTCCGTTACATGACCGCGTGATTGTTAAACGCTCAGAAGAAGAGCGTACCACGGCCTCTGGCATTGTTATTCCTGATAGTGCCACAGAAAAGCCCGATCAAGGCGTGATTAAAGCCATTGGCTCTGGTAAGCGCGATGACAGCGGTAAAGTCATTGCTTTAGACGTTAAAGTAGGTGACAAAGTATTATTTGGCAAATACGCAGGCCAAACAGTCAAAGTAGATGGCGAAGAGCTATTGGTCATGCGTGAAGAAGACATTATGGCAATCGTCGAATAATCTGAGGGCTTACAACAGTTTATCGCGTTGTTGCTCAAGAATTTTTAGCTTGCCGTACTTAACATACTGTCTACGCAAAAAATTCTTTCACGCCTAGCGCTAAATCTGTTTCACCACCTCAGACCAAAGCATTAACAAAAATTATTTAGGAGATTTAACATGGCAGCAAAAGACGTAAGATTTGGTGATGAAGTTCGCCAAAAAATGACCAATGGCGTAAATGTTTTGGCAAATGCAGTCAAAGTAACCTTAGGCCCTAAAGGTCGCAATGTAGTATTAGAGCGCTCTTTTGGCGCCCCTACTATCACCAAAGACGGTGTTTCAGTAGCTAAAGAAATTGAATTAAAAGACAAATTTGAGAACATGGGCGCACAAATGGTAAAAGAAGTGGCTTCAAAAACTTCTGACATTGCCGGCGATGGCACAACAACCGCCACCGTGTTAGCACAAGCGATTATCCGTGAAGGCATGAAATCAGTGGCTGCTGGCATGAATCCAATGGACTTAAAACGTGGTATTGATAAAGCGGTTGCAGCCGCTATTGAAGATCTAAAAGCACAATCAAAACCATGTACAACCAGCAAAGAAATCGCTCAAGTAGGCTCTATCTCAGCAAACTCTGACGCTTCTATTGGCCAAATCATTGCGGATGCAATGGATAAAGTAGGTAAAGAAGGTGTGATTACCGTTGAAGACGGCTCAGGCTTAAGCAACGAATTAGACGTTGTTGAAGGTATGCAGTTTGATCGCGGCTACTTATCGCCCTATTTCATTAACAACCAAGAGCGTCAAATCGCTTTAATGGATAATCCGTTCGTATTGTTGCATGATAAAAAAATCTCAAACATTCGTGACTTATTGCCTACCTTAGAGCAAGTTGCTAAATCTGGACGTCCTTTGTTGATTATCGCTGAAGATGTTGATGGTGAAGCATTGGCCACCTTGGTAGTGAATAACATTCGCGGTATTTTAAAAACAGTTGCAGTCAAAGCCCCGGGCTTTGGCGATCGCCGCAAAGCTATGTTAGAAGATATTGCCATTTTAACTGGCGGCACGGTCATTGCTGAAGAAGTAGGCTTAAAACTTGAAAACGTTACCCTTGAAAACTTAGGTCAAGCCAAACGTATTGAAGTGGGCAAAGAAAACACCATCATCATTGATGGTGCTGGTAACGAAAAAAATATCAAAGCACGTATTGGTCAAATCAAAACTCAAATCGAAGAGTCAACAAGTGATTACGATCGTGAAAAATTGCAAGAACGCGTAGCTAAATTAGCTGGCGGTGTTGCAGTGATTAAAGTGGGTGCAACCACTGAAATTGAAATGAAAGAGAAAAAAGCACGTGTAGAAGATGCCCTGCACGCAACCCGCGCAGCGGTTGAAGAAGGCATTGTGGCAGGCGGCGGTGTTGCGCTTATCCGCGCGCGTCAAGCAATTGCTAAAGTCAAAGGTGATAACCATGACCAAGATGCAGGCGTCAAAATTGTACTGCGCGCTGTTGAAGAGCCTTTACGTCAAATCGTTGCTAATGCTGGCGTTGAGCCTTCAGTAGTGGTCAACAATGTAGCCGCAGGCAAAGGTAACTATGGCTATAACGCAGCAAATGAAACCTATGGCGACATGGTGGAAATGGGCGTGTTAGACCCAACTAAAGTCACGCGCTCTGCATTACAAAACGCAGCTTCAGTGGCAGGTTTAATGCTCACCACTGACTGCATGGTAGCTGAGCTTCCTAAAGAAGATGCGCCTGCAATGCCTGATATGGGCGGCGGTATGGGCGGTATGGGCGGTATGGGTGGCATGATGTAGCTTTAGTTTTACAAAAGCGCATTGAACTGCTTTTAAAAAACCTCGCTTAGGCGAGGTTTTTTATTTTTCATACTCTATAATTTGTCTCTTAATAATTTTTCTTATTATTTTTAAGCGCATTCAACAATATGCTTCAAGAAATAATCTCTCAATTACACCCTACATGGCTAAAAGTCATTGCTGATGAACTAGAAAAGCCTTATATGCACAGTCTGCACGCTTTTTTACACGAAGAAAATGCTTCGGGAAAAACAATTTACCCCCCTCCGCACTTCATTTTTAATGCTTTTAATCGCACCCCTTTTGATAAAGTAAGGGTGGTGGTGGTGGGGCAAGACCCCTATCATCAAAGTGGGCAGGCGCATGGATTAAGCTTTTCAGTGCCACAAGGCGTGGCATTGCCGCCTTCTCTACGCAACATTTTTAAAGAAATTTCATCAGACTTAGGTATACACATGGGCAAAAATGGCGACTTAAGCGCATGGGCAGCACAAGGCGTATTGCTACTAAATGCCACACTCACGGTTGAAGAGTCCAACGCAGGCTCACATCAAGGTAAAGGCTGGGAGCGCTTTACCGATGCGGCAATCAGCGCATTAAACGCACAAGGCGAGCACTTGGCATTTTTACTTTGGGGTCATTATGCGCAACAAAAAGGCGCGGCCATTGACGATACAAAGCATTTAGTTTTAAAGTCAGCACACCCCTCACCGCTCTCTGCACATCGGGGTTTTTTTGGGCATCATCCATTCTCTAAAATCAATCAATACTTAACGCGTCAGGGTCAAATGCCGATTGATTGGCAATTGTAAATATGCAAAAAAAAAGCCCCAACTCAAAGGGGTAAAAGAGTCGGGGCAAAACGCCTTGTTAAACAAGGCTTCCGCTCAGGGATGAGGAAGCGGAACGTTAGCAATAACACTGGCTAACACGTAGTTTATGACTCAACACATTTAAATTTAGTTCTTTATTGTTTGTAACAGTTTGTATCTCTTTTGCGAACCATTGCCGCCAAAATTTTAAGCAATCCCGTGCGATAATAAGCTCATGGAAACTCAATCAAATTTACTCACAGGGCTTAACAATAAACAACTTGAAGCCGTGACCCTACCACATCAATCTGCGCTCATTTTAGCTGGTGCGGGCAGTGGCAAAACGCGCGTACTGACTGCACGTATTGCCTGGCTCATTCAAACGGGGCAAGTATCGCCCACAGGTCTGCTCGCGGTCACATTTACCAACAAGGCCGCAAAAGAAATGCTGACCCGCATTACCGCCTCGTTGCCTATTAACACCCGCGGGATGTGGGTGGGCACTTTTCATGGCTTGTGTAATCGCTTATTGCGCGCTCACTACCGTGAAGCTAATTTGCCAGCAAGCTTTCAGATATTAGATATTGCCGACCAGCTTTCGGTGATTAAACGCTTGATGAAGCGTCTTAATGTTGATGATGAAAAATATCCCCCCAAGCAAATCCAAAACTATATCAATGGCTGTAAAGATGAGGGGTTCCGCGCTCATGCGGTAGAAGCCTATGACACACACTCACAAAAAATGCGTGAGATTTTTGATGAATACGACCAACAATGTCAACGTGATGGCGTGGCTGACTTTGCCGAGCTATTACTTCGATGCTACGAGCTTTTAGAGCGTGATGCCAGCATTCGCGCACACTACCAAAGCCGCTTTAAATATATTTTAGTTGATGAATTTCAAGACACTAACCGCCTGCAATACTTGTGGCTCAAACTACTTGCAGGTGAAGGCAACTGCATATTTGCCGTAGGTGATGATGACCAGTCAATTTACGGATTTAGGGGCGCGCGCGTGGGCAATATGCGTGATTTTGAAAAAGATTTCAAGGTTCAAAATATCGTTAAACTTGAAGAAAACTATCGCTCACACAGCAACATTCTTGACGCCGCGAATGCCATTATTTCTCATAACAACAATCGCTTAGGAAAAAACCTTTGGACCAGCGCAGGCACGGGGGAGCCCGTGCGCGTATACGACGCTTACAATGACAATGACGAAGCGCAGTTTATTGTGGATGAAATTAAAATGCTGCATTGTGAAGGCACTTCGTTAAGCGAGATTGCCCTGCTCTACCGCTCTAATGCGCAATCTCGCATTTTAGAGCAGGCGCTATTTTCAGCCAAATTACCTTATCGCGTATATGGCGGCCTGCGCTTTTTTGAGCGTGCAGAAATTAAACACGCACTTGCTTATATGCGTTTAATTGCAAACGCGCATGATGACACCGCACTGTTACGGGTCATCAACTTTCCTGCCCGCGGCATAGGGGCGCGCAGCTTAGAACAATTACAAGAAATCGCGCGCGCAAACAATTGTAGTATTTGGCAAGCCGCAATAAATAAAGTAGGCAACGGCAAGCCAGGCGGCAAAGGCATTGAAGGCTTTGTTGCATTGCTGAGACAAATGATTGACCAGGCTTACGGCATCAGCTTATCTGAACTCACCGAGTTAGCCATTCACGCCTCAGGGCTCATCTCGCATTATGAAAGCGACAAAGAAGGCGAAGACCGCATTGAAAACTTAAAAGAGCTTGTAACCGCCGCGGTTGCATTTACCAATCAAGATTTTGGCAATCATCACAATGTTGATGGCGACACCGAGCAAGATTTACTCACGCAATTTTTAAGTCACGCGAGCTTAGAAGCGGGCGACCACCAAGCCGATGTCGGACACGAAGCGCTGCAATTGATGACTGTGCACGCATCTAAAGGCTTAGAATTTAAAACCGTATTCATTAGCGGCTTAGAAGAAGGGCTATGCCCGCATGAGCAGAGTGTAATTGAAAGCGCAGGGCTAGAAGAAGAGCGCCGTTTGATGTATGTTGCGGTGACGCGCGCGCGGCAGCGTTTATATTTAAGCCACGCACAAAGCCGTATGCTGCATGGCAAAGTGCGCTATGGCATTCCTTCTAGGTTTTTAGATGAAATTCCAGAAAAACTACTCAAGCACCTAAACAGCAAACCTGCGAATAAACCCAGCAGCCAACAACACTACAACGAATTACCTCGCATAATCAACACACCGCAAAGTACTGGGCAAAAAAGCGCAATGCCTTGGAAAATAGGCCAGCAAGTGTCTCATGAAAAATTTGGGCATGGCGTGGTTGTCAATTATGAAGGCAATGCCAGCGATTTACGTGTGCAGGTAAATTTTGGGCAGCAAGGCTTAAAATGGCTGGCGCTAGAATTTGCCAAACTCACCGCGCTTTAAAGGTCGCCCTTATAAAAACCAATATATTCAGGTTATTTGCAGCACTCTCGATGAAAAGACTACTAATAAATTTAGTAGCCTTTTACAATTGACCCAAAGTAACAATTTAAGGCAATTACAACACAAAGCTTTGCATAGTATCGCCGCTATAACTCACTACTCTCGAGTTACCAACCGCATCAAAAAGCTGAATACAAAAGCTTTGGTTGTTATCCCAATTAGGGTCAATCAAAATTTGGTTAGTCGATTCATTGCCAAGAAATGTGCCGCCGTCAGGAGTATCCCACCAACCAGTGGGCTTGGTGTATTGTCCTTTTTGCAAAAAAGATACCCCGAAAAAACTAAAATAATAAGTATCATATACTGCTAACTGTAAGGAATTTTCATGAGCCATCACCGCCACATTGTTATTATACCTAGGATTCCCCATAAAAACAGTTTCATTAAACCTGATGACTTTATTAACGAGTGTATTGCCTATATACATATCATATGTAGATAGAGAAACAACAGTGTCAACTGTTCCGCCAATCTCTTTACTGGATTTATTACCCGCAAAGTCTGTAAATACAGCTTTAATGGTGTGATAACCATCGGCCAGCGCGGAGGTGGTAAATGAGCCCCCAGTTGCCGTCCGAGTGTCTGAGTCTAAATACTTGCCATTATCATAAAAATCAACGCGCACTGCATCGCTTGAGTTATAGGTAAGCCGCCAAGTGTTGTCACGCGTTGCCCCGCCATTATTTATTGTCGAGTTAAGGCCAGCGTCGGTTTCAATAAAGTCAAAGCCACTAATCATAGATCGGGCTACATCAGCAACTTTAGAGCTAACAACTGTGGGATTTACAAGTTCATAGTGGTTCACGTCACTTTGAATGCCAGCTTTGTCGGTAACGCCATAGTCCCAGTAATCATAGCCCTCAACATTGGTAGTCTCGTAGAGTCCATGAAAATTTCCATAATCACTGTAGTCTGGCGTACTATAGCTATA
>JAVKLV010000029.1:0-34147 GCA_031538905.1 Methylotenera sp.
AGCAATTTGCAACAGATTGGCTATGGACATACAATCACGAACGTCCCAATATGGCATTGGGTGGCATGACCCCGAAGCAAAAGTTAGCTTTAGTGGCTTAGTTTCTACTTTTAGCTGCAACTAATAATGGGGGGATTACCCCTCCCTTGGCAGCAAAAATGTTATTTAAAGCAATATCCAACACTCTAAGCGGAATTGATTACAACTTTGTGGAAGAAAATATTCTACTTTAATACCATTTAAATACTTTCTAGTATAAAGCATTCCATGAAGTACCATCAAAAAGACCATTGCTGGTGTTAAACATAAGAATTCTATTTTAGTTATATCACATTGATTTTTATGCGAATGCAACAGTAATTGTAATTATGTAACCATTTATCTTACATAAAGATCAGGACTTTAAGTCCTGTGCTGGCTTTTGCTATTCCTACCGTTGCCTATAAAGTGCATATATCTGCACGAATTTAAAGTAAAAAGTGGTTTTTTCCGTTGCCTACTCGTTGCCTATGACTTTATGGCTTGGATGTGAGCAAGGGCTTACATTGCTGCAAGCCCTTGCTGGTATTGGTGGTGAAAGAGGGACTTGAACCCTCGACCCCAGGATTATGAATCCTGTGCTCTAACCAGCTGAGCTACATCACCAGTGTAAACTTAAATTGCGCTAAAAATTAGCCAAACACGGATTTTAGTGGCTTGGGGGAAAATTGTCAAAGTTAAGTTTGCTTGCTATTGTAAGTCGGGCGAGCTTATTTACCGGTTTACCGGTTCTCATTTGGGCGCTTATCGTGTATCTTTGCATTCAATAGTGTTCGACTAATATCTAGCAAAATGACAAGAAAGAAAAAGTAAACGTGACAAAATCCTCAAGCACATTAAACAATAAAAATATCAATTGGTCAGGAAGATTTAATGAGCCTGTTGCCGCCTTAGTAAAAAAATATACGGCTTCAGTGGGGTTTGATTACCGTTTGGCTAAATTTGATATTCAGGCCTCTCTTGCCCATGTTCAGATGCTGGGCGTACAGAAAATTATTAGTCAACATGACGCAAAGGCGATTGAGCTTGGCCTGGCTGAAATTTTAAAAGAAATTGAAAGCAATCAGTTTGAATGGAACTTAGATTTAGAAGATGTACATTTAAATATTGAAAAACGCCTCACCGATAAAATTGGTGAGGCAGGTAAGCGCTTGCACACTGGAAGAAGCCGTAATGACCAGGTGGCAACCGATGTTAGGTTGTGGTTGCGTGCAACAAGCGACGAGGTGATTGCCGCCTTGAAAAACTTGCAACTTAGTTTATTGGACTTGGCCCTAGCCCATTTTGATACGGTGATGCCAGGTTTTACGCATTTACAAGTGGCACAGCCAGTGACACTGGGGCATCATTTAATGGCTTATGTTGAAATGCTATCGCGTGATATTGCACGTTTTGTTGATGGCAGAAAACGTATCAATCGGTTGCCCTTGGGGGCGGCCGCGCTTGCTGGCACAAGTTACCCTATTGATCGTGAGTTAGTAGCTAAAACACTCGGTTTTGATGGTGTTTGTGAAAACTCGCTAGATGCAGTTTCTGACCGTGATTTTGCTATTGAATTTACTTTTGCAGCCTCTTTGGTGATGATGCATTTATCTAGATTGTCTGAAGAATTAATTTTATGGAGTTCGCCAAGATTTGCATTTATTGACATTGCGGATAGGTTTTGCACGGGGTCGTCGATTATGCCGCAAAAAAAGAACCCTGATGTGCCTGAACTAGTGCGTGGCAAAACAGGGCGGGTGTATGGGCATTTAACTGCATTGCTCACCTTAATGAAGAGCCAGCCGCTTGCGTATAACAAAGACAATCAAGAAGATAAAGAACCCTTATTTGATACGGCGGATACTTTGCTGCTAACACTAGAAATTTATGCAGATATGCTTCGTTTGCCGGTGCTTGAGAACGGGCTTGTACTTAAAAAAGGTTTGGTGGTTAATAAAGAAAATATGCGTCAAGCAGCTTTTGAGGGCTATGCTACGGCCACAGATTTGGCTGATTACTTAGTGAAAAAGGGGATGCCGTTTAGAGATGCGCATGAGGCCGTGGCTTTGGCGGTGCGTTATGCTGTAGATCACAAAGTAGATTTAAGCGACTTACCTTTGGCAATGTTGCAAAGTTTTGCAACAGAAATTACTGAAGATGTTTATACAGTGCTGACCCTAGAGGGTTCATTAAATAGCCGTAATCATATTGGCGGCACCGCGCCGGCTCAGGTAAAAGCGGCTATTTTAAAAGCCAAAAAATTATTAAGGTAAAAATAAGGCTAATAGTTCGTTTAAAAAACGTTGCCCTAAGATAGTGGGCTGTATATTTCCAGCTTCAATCTTTAATAAGCCTTTGTTTTGCGCTTTTTCAATGGCACTCTTTAATGTTTGAATGTTTAAGCCCGTGTGCTGCTGAAACAAGCCTATCGGCACACCATGCGTTAAGCGTAGCGCGTTCATCATAAATTCAAAACCAAGATCTTGTTGTTCAATGATGCATTCGCGCTCTATGGCTTTGCCTTGAATGGCTTGTTCCATATAGCTTTTTGGGTGTTTGGGGCGAACTTCTCGCACAATTTTATTGTGATAGCTAAGCTTGCTGTGCGCGCCAGCGCCAATACCCAAATAATCACCAAACTGCCAATAATTGAGATTATGCTTGGCTTGCCTGCCTTTTTTTGCAAAGGCTGAAGTTTCGTAATGCGCATATTCATATTGAGCTAACAGCGTTTCTATGGCGATTTGCATATCACTACTGGTGTCATCATCTGGCAGGCTTGGTGGAGTAAGGTAAAATGGCGTATTGGGCTCTAAGGTTAAATGATAAAAAGACAAATGTGCGGGACTTAATTTTATTGCTGCTTGGGCATCTTGCAGGGCATCTTCAAGCGTTTGACGAGGTAAGCCGTACATGATGTCAAAATTAACTTCTTCAAACGTTTTAAGCGCCAGTTCAGCTGCGATAATAGCCTGTTCGCTACTGTGAATGCGCCCTAAAGCATTTAAGTGTTTATTATTAAAACTTTGTATGCCCAGTGACAAGCGATTGACTCCAGCTTGTTTGTAGCCAATAAAATGAGCGGCATCCACAGTGCCGGGGTTTGCTTCTAGGGTAATTTCTGCATCAAACTCAAGCGGCGTTAGCATACGCACATGACTTAAAATTCGGTCAATCGCTTGAGCCGAAAACAAGCTAGGCGTGCCGCCGCCAAAAAATATACTTTTGATTTTTCTGCCCCATATTTTGGGTGTTGCAAGCTCTAAGTCTTTGATTAAGGCATCTACATAGTGGCTTTCTGGAATCTGCCCATCTTGATATCGGCTTTCGTGAGAATTAAAGTCGCAGTAAGGGCATTTACGCACACACCAAGGAATGTGAATATATAACGAGAGCGGCGGCGGATGAGTGAGGCCTGACAACGTAGCTGTACCTTGAAGTGGCGCAATGGCGTTGACGGGGGGTGGGTTAGAAAAACCCTCAGGCTTGATTTCAATGATTTTTTTGATAAGGGTTCACCAGCGCATCAACAAGACGATGCAAAGTTTCACGCATTTGCGCTTCTGAAACCTCCATCAGCAAGCCATCTTCGAAGGCATCTTGGGTAATTTGTTTAATCTCATCAAAGTTTTCAGCCATCACTTTGACTTTTTCTGTGCAAGCCACAATGCTTTTATCGTCGCGCACCCATGTTGGCCATTGTTTACTCATACATTTAAAGGATCTAATTTTTTTAATAATTTTGCCATCGCAAGCCCCCGATGGCTCATATGGCTTTTGACATCCAGAGAAAGCTCTGCAGCAGTTTTGCCAGTTTGACCCACTAAAAACAAGGGGTCATAACCAAAGCCATCTGTGCCGCGATATTCGTTGACTATCTCACCCATCCACTGACCTTCTGCAATAATGGGCTCTGGATCATGCGCATGCCGCACAAACACCATGACACAATAAAAATGTGCTTGGCGATTGCTTTCATTTTTCATGACGTTTAGTAATTTTTGGTTATTAGCTTCGGCAGACTTAGGCTCACCAGCATATCGGGCAGAAAGCACACCAGGTAAACCCTGTAGGGCATCTACACACAAACCAGAATCATCAGCCAGCGCAGGTAAGCCAGTGTGCTTGCTGGCATGGCGTGCTTTTGCGAGCGCATTCTCAATAAAGGTACAAAAAGGCTCTTCGCACTCAGGTACGTTGAAGGTAGATTGCGGCAAAATTTCAATTTTTAATGGCGAGAGAAGATGTTGAATTTCTCGAAGTTTACCTTGATTGCCAGTAGCAATGACGAGTTTACTCAACACTTAAAGCCTCATTTTGTTTGGCAATAAGCTGCTTGATGCCTTGCGCTGCTAA
Organism: Methylotenera sp.; assembly: GCA_031538905.1. Classification (GTDB taxonomy): domain Bacteria; phylum Pseudomonadota; class Gammaproteobacteria; order Burkholderiales; family Methylophilaceae; genus Methylotenera. The sequence goes on from JAVKLV010000029.1 coordinate 4,378, forward strand.
ATCAAGCATCATATTCATGGCATCACGGCTAAATGGTAGCCCTTCTGCAGTGCCCTGAACCTCTACAAAACCGCCATCTGCAGTCATGACTACATTCATATCAGTATCGCAATTTGAGTCTTCAATATAGTCTAAATCAAGCACCGGACTCCCTTTATAAACTCCCACTGAAATCGCAGCAAGTCCTTGTTTTAAAGGGTTTTCGGTGATTTTATCACCTTTTAATAAGCTGCTTATGGCGTCGTGCAGTGCCACGTACGCACCAGTAATGCTGGCGGTGCGTGTGCCACCATCTGCTTGAATGACATCACAATCGATATGTATGCTACGTTCACCCAGTTTTTCCAAATCAATAATGGCGCGCAATGAGCGACCGATTAAGCGTTGAATTTCTTGGGTGCGTCCAGACTGCTTACCTTTTGCCGCTTCTCTTTCCATGCGGCTGCCGGTCGAGCGGGGGAGCATTCCATATTCAGCTGTTACCCAGCCCTGACCTTTACCTTTTAAAAAATTGGGCACTTTTTCTTCAACGCTGGCGGTACACAATACGTGCGTGTCGCCACACTTTACCAGCACGGCGCCTTCGGCGTGCTTGGTGTAGTGGCGGATGATTTCAACTTTTCTTAATTCGTTATTAGCGCGCTGGCTTGGGCGCAGATTGACTGATGACATTGAAGCTTAATCCTGATGAGTGATGAAATTGATAAACTTGCCTTTTTAATTAAAATTGCATCTTCTAATTGGCAATATAGCGCGTAATAGATTGTAATTAAAGTTATTTTTCAAGCTATTTTGCTTATTTTGATGCCCTATAATACTTAAAGCATATGTCATTTGGTACCATGCTGTTCATTTTATTGCTTTAGTTTTTTTGGAATTTTGATTATGACTTTTAGTATGACAGGCTTTGCAAGCCTTGAGCAATCCATAGAAAATGCAACGTTGATACTAGAGCTGCGGGCTGTTAATAGTCGCTATTTAGAGCTACATTTTAAACTAGATGAGAGTTTAAAATGTTTTGAGCCGATGATTCGCGAGCAGATAAGCGCGCAACTTAGTCGTGGAAAAATTGAGTGCAAACTCACTCTTGTTGAGCACAATCGGGCTAAAGCGTTCGCTCAATTAGATGAGGGCGTGCTAGATCAGCTTTATAAAATGCAAGCGAGCGTGCAATTATCTTTTAAAGAAAGTAAACAATTAAGCGTTGCGGATATTTTGCGCTGGCCTGGCGTGGTGTTAAGCCATACTGTTAATCCAGCCTCGGTTTTAGAGCTTGTAAAAGAAGTCGTGCAAAAAGGCTTGCAAGATCTTAACGCCTCGCGTGAGCGCGAAGGGGCTAAATTAAAAGCTTTAATACTCGAGCGCCTTAATGAAGTTGAAGCATTAGTAGAAAAAGTAAAGCCTATGTTGCCCGCGCTCATTCAAGAGTATCAAACAAAGCTAGAAAATAAGCTGCAAGCAAGTTTTAAAAATATAGACCAAGAGCGCATTGCTCAAGAGCTGGTTTTATTTGTTCAGCGCATGGATGTAGATGAAGAGCTAACAAGATTAAGTGCGCATACTTCTGAAGTGCGGCGGATTTTGAGCGATAAGACCCCCGCTGGAAAGCGTCTCGACTTTTTGATGCAAGAGTTAAATCGAGAGGCTAATACTTTGGGTTCAAAATCCATGTCATTACAAACCACGCAAGCATCTATGTCGCTTAAGGTGTTAATTGAGCAAATGCGCGAGCAAATACAAAATATAGAATGACCGTTTTAAATTGCCTAGCGAAGCACTAATGCCAAGTAAGTGATATACATGGCACCATTAACCAATAAATGCCAAACACGCATGGCGCCTCTTGCAACCAAATAGCGCAGCCACATTGATGCCAGCAGTGTTAAGGCAATGCCAAGTACCACTTCTTTGCGTGGTGTCCAAGGTGTGAGAATGATGCCTATCGCTGGCAACAATGTGCCCTGAAACACCATAGCGCCTGTGATATTGCCAAATGCTAAAGTATCTTTACCTTTGCGTATCCATAAAATACTGTTGACCTTTTCAGGCAGTTCAGTCGCAATAGGGATGATAAGCAAAGATAATAATAAAGCAGAAATTCCAATAATGCTGGCCGCGGCCTCAACACCATGAATAAATCCTTTTGCGCCCGCAATGAGCAAAGCTAACCCGGCAACCAGCTGAACGCTGATCACGAGACTATTGTTAGGCAAGCCTAGCTTGCATAAAAACATATCGCCGCCAGCTTCTGTTGCATGACCTTCTTCTACTAGCGCTTTTGATGCGCGAATAGTCATCCACACATATATAAAGTAAATGGATACCATAGAAGCGCCAATACCATAACGCGCGATAGCTAAGGTGTGCGGCACATACATTGCTAGCGCCGCAAAACCAAATGCAATAATAAAAAAGTTAAGATCACGTTTTAAGCCGCTAAGCTCTGGCGTTAAAAGACCTTGTGTACCGCGACGCTTCCAAACAGAGATAGACATTAAAGCCAAAGATAATGTTGCGAGCATCAATGGCGCACCTAAAATTGAGCCCACGCCAATTTCCTCATTGCTGGCTAGGTTTTGAGTTCCTCCGAGCAAAGCCAGTAATGGTACGATTGTTTCTGGCAGGGCGGTTCCAACGGCGGCAAAAATGGAGCCTGTCACGCCTTCTGAAATGCCAATTTTTTCACCCAAATGTTCTAATGCGTTGGTAAACACTTCTGCTGCTATCAAAATAACAACAAGCCAAACCAGCAATTCTAAAAATACCATTTAATGTCCTTATTTTTAATAAGCTTGCAAAGTTACTTTGAGCACAAGATTTTTAATAAAAATGATGAAACAAATAACCGTTTATTTGTTTATTTTATAGGAATCTTGCAAATTTATAGTTAAATTTCGCATAAAATTAAACAATATGAAATCTATCGTCATTGATCAGGCAGGCATAGCAAATAACGCTGAATTTATTGCATCTCCTAACTTTGATGCAAGACCAAAAAACGAAGTCACGCTGATTGTCATTCATAACATTAGCCTGCCCCCGGGCCAGTATGGCGGAAATGGCATTGTGGCACTTTTTACCAATTGCCTTAATCCAAACGAGCACCCATATTATGCGGGCATTTATACGCATCAAGTGTCGGCACACTTTTTAATTAGACGTGATGGCAAGCTCATTCAGTTTGTGTCATGCTTAGACCGCGCATGGCACGCTGGCTTATCTCATTGGAACGGCCGGGAACGCTGTAATGATTTTTCTGTCGGAATAGAGTTAGAAGGCTCTGACTTTGAAGCATTTGCGCCGGCACAGTACAATACTCTTAACATATTGCTTGCAAGTTTAACAACTACTTATCCAATTCAAGCAATCGTTGGGCATTCTGATATTGCACCTACTCGAAAAACTGATCCGGGACCTTATTTTAATTGGGCTCAGCTGGATGAATTCACTAAACCCCAACAATGATGGTTTACTAAAAATATGCAAAAAATGATTCGATTTTTATCTTGGTTATTACTCTCTTTGTCGCTTGCCGCATGCGGCTCAAAAGAAGATGCTTCAGACAAATCAAATGCAGAGAAAAAAACTGCAAAGCCGCCGCTTGTTACGACAGCTCAAGTAAAACCCCAGGCAGTAGAAAACATTGAAGAGGCTTTTGGAACACTCGAAGCGCTTGATAATCCAACGATATCAGCAGAAGTGCCAGGGCGCGTCATTAAAATTCATGTGAATACTGGAGAAGAGGTTAAAAAAGGGCAGCTGATTGCTACTTTAAACTCATCTGACTTTGCCGCACAAACCGCTGAAGCTGAAGCTGAAGTTGCACGCATTGAAGCCTTACTCTCCAATCAAGTAAAAACGGTTGAAAGAAACCAAGTGCTAGTTGGTAAGAATTTTATCTCGCAAAATGCAATTGACAATGACATTGCCCAGCAAAGCGCGTTAAAAGAGCAGCTCTTAGGCGCCAGCGCCCGATTAGCAGCCATTCACCATAACAGTAGCAAAACTAAAATTTACGCACCAGCAGGCGGCAATGTTGAAAAAAAATTAACAGATGAGGGTAATTTTGTAAAAATAGGAGACCCCATCTTAATGATTGTTTCTAAAAAGCATCTTCGTGCGCATCTTTCTTTTCCTGAGTATATCGCGACCAAACTCAAGCCAGGGTTGGAGGTGAGGTTAAAATCTCCTACCAGTGAGCTTGTTGTAAAAAGCGTCATTCATGAATTAAAGCCAATGATTATTGAAGGCAGCCGAAGTGTAGATGTTATTGCAGACATTATTGGTGCGCCAAACTGGCAAGCGGGGGCTAGCGTTAAAGCAGAAGTTATTTTGGGTAAAAAAAGCGCTGCGCTCATGGTGCCAGAGCAAAGCTTGGTATTACGTCCTGCGGGCGAAGTGGTGTATGTTGTTCGTAACGGTAAAGCTTTTCAGGCGCTTGTTAAAACGGGCTTGCACCAAAATGGCATGGTCGAAATTAGCTCAGGATTAAATGAAAATGATACGATTGTTGTCGATGGGGCGGGCTTTTTAACGCATGATGTCAACATTAGAACGGCTCAAAGTACGGCTCAAAAAACACCGTAAACTTAATCATTATTTTTAAATTAACAATAAAAACCTTACTTTATGACGCTGCCAGAACTATCTATTAAACGCCATGTGTTAGCTTGGATGCTTTCTGCCGTTATTATTTTGTTTGGGATTATTTCATATCAACGTATTGGTGTTGACCGATTACCCGCCATTGATTTTCCGATTATCACTGTCAACACTACCTTGCGCGGCGCTAATCCGGATGTGATTGATACGAGTATTACAAGTGTGATTGAGGCGGCCATTAACACCACGCCGGGGATTGATCACATACAATCTGCTTCTTCGCCAGGCGTTTCTAGCATTAACATTACTTTTTCACTTAGCAAAAATATCGACGTTGCTTATAGTGAGGTGCAATCTAAGGTGAATCAAGTATTGCGTCGCTTACCAGCAGATACTGATCCCCCCGTGATACAAAAAGTTGATACCAATGCATCCCCTGTTATTTGGCTGGCATTAAGTGGTGACCGCACTATTCAGCAGCTTAATTTGTATGCCAATAACGTACTTAAAAAGAAATTTGAAACGATCAATGGGGTGGGCGAAGTTACATTGGGTGGGCGTAGAGACCGTGTGATTCGGGTGAATATCAATCCAGAGCGTATGGCTGCTTATAAGCTTACCGCAAATGACTTAATTTCAGCATTTAACCGAGAACATATTCAGCTGCCGGGCGGATTTTTAGTGAGCGCTCAAGCTGAAAAATTATTAAAATTAGATCTTGAGTTTCATACCATTCAAGACTTATCTAATCTCACAGTGGCCACCCGTGCTGGAGTCGGCGTACATTTAAAAGATGTAGCCACCTTAGAAGATGGCATCACAGATAGCAGACAAATTGCTCGCTACAATGGCAAGCCCACTGTGGGTATTGGCATGATTAAAATAGCCAATGCTAATACTGTCGATATTATTAAAGAAGTGAAGCGTAAGTTAGAAACCGATGTGCGCCCTAACTTGCCAGCAGGCATGGCGCTAGAGATTTCTACAAATGATGGTATTTTTATTGATCAATTGGTTGCCTCACTTAAAGAGCACTTGGTAGAGGGCACATTATTTGCCGCACTTATTGTGTTGATTTTTATGCGCTCATTGAGCTCAACCTTGATGATCTGCTTAGAAATCCCCGTTTCACTCTTAGGCGCAATCGCCATTATTTACTTTTCTGGCTACACCTTTAATAGCATGACTTTGCTTGCGCTATTGTTGCTGATTGGCGTTGTGGTTGACGATGCGATTGTGGTGCGCGAAAGCATATTACGGCATATGTCAGGTGAGACTGGCGCTGGCATGAGTGCCCAAGACTTAAAAATTCCAAAAGCAGTGGCCGCATTTCGCACCCAAGCGACCATTCTAGGGAGTAACGAAGTGGTATTTGCGGTGTTTGCCTCTTCAATTTCTCTTATTTGTATTTTTGCACCTGTGATTTTTATGGATGGCATTATTGGGATGTTTTTTAGGTCATTTGCTGTGGTGATCACTTGTGGTGTGCTGGTATCTTTGTTGGTATCTTTGACACTTACTCCCATGCTGTGCTCACGCTACTTAAGCGTGAGCCAAAATGAGAATACCCTCTATAAAACCATGAGAAACTTTTTAACTAAATTCGATGGAATTTATAAAAAAGTACTGTTTTACTCATTGAAAAACCGCGCACTGGTGTTGGTTGCTACGCTGATATTCGTGCTTGTAAGTGGCTATTTTTCAATGAAATATGTAGATAAAGATTTTTTACCGGAGACAGATGAAGGTGGCTTTAGCATCGCTATCAAAACCCCGTTAGGGGCTAATCTTGAATATACGAATGAGCGCTTGAAGTTGGTTGAAGCGGCGGTTGCACAACATCATAATGAGGTTGCCAGTTATTTTGCAACGATTGGCGCGGGCTCGCGAGGGCAAGTCAACCAAGGTAACATCAATGTTCGCTTAAAGCCCAAAGAAGAGCGTAACATCAGTCAGCAAGAGCTCATTAAAATACTCAAAAAAGAATTTGACCTTATTCCTGGGGTGCGTGCCATTCCATCACCCGCTTCTGCTGTGCGTGGTCAGCGTTCTGAAAAGCTACAATTTAATCTGACGGGTGCTAATCTGCAAGAAATCAGCCGCCTTTCTCAATTGTTGCAACAAGCGTTAAGTAGCAATCTTGATATAGGTAAAGTTGATGTAGATGTGCAGTTAGATTTGCCGCAACTTATTATGAAAATTGACCGTGAAAAAGCCACATCACTTGGCATTAGCGCCAATGATATTGCTAGCGCGGTTTCATTATATGCTGGGGGTATCAATATAGCTAAGTACAACGAGGAAAGTGGCGATGGGCAACGCTATGACATTCGCTTAAAAGCCAGTGAGTTTGATTTAAAAGATGCGGCGGATTTAAGCAAAATTTACTTGCGCAGTAGCTCAGATGAGCTAGTAAGAATTGACTCCGTTGCAAGTTTCAAAAAAGAATTGGGTCCAGCAGTGATTGGTCGTTATGATCTGCAATATGCGGTTAATTTTTATGCTAATCCAGCTGTTTCATTGGGCGAGGCGGTAGATATCGTTACATCGGCTAAAGCAAAAATAGTGCCGTCCGATTACGCTTTAAAATTTACAGGGCAAGCTGAAGAGTTTGGTAAAACAATTAAAAACATTAAATTTGTATTCTTGCTTGCATTTACTTTTCTTTATATGGTGCTTGCAAGCCAATTTAACTCGTTTATTCAGCCGCTACTGATTATGCTGGCTCAGCCTTTAGCCATTATAGGCGGGTTAATTGCCCTGCTGATTACAGGTAATACGCTCAACATTTACTCAATGATAGGCTTAGTATTACTAATTGGTTTAGTTGCAAAAAACTCTATTTTGCTCATAGATTTAACCAATCAACTTGTGGCTCAAGGTAAAAGCATTAACGACGCGCTCAAAGAGGCCTGCCCTGTTCGATTGCGCCCTGTGGTGATGACTTCGCTGACCATTATTTTAGCATTACTGCCAGCCGCATTAGGTTTGGGCGCGGGCTCTGAAACTAATAAGCCACTTTCAGTTGCCATTATCGGCGGTATGGTTTCATCCACATTACTCACGCTCATTGTGGTGCCTGCTGCATACTCTCTAGTGATGAATGGTGTTAATCGGTTTGGTGGCCGTTTAAAAGCGTGACTGAATGTTATACTAAAGGCTCTAAACGCTTTATACAAAAGCCTTTGGGTTAAATTGTGGATTAAATAAATAGATATAAAAACTAGGACTTAATATGTATTTTGCTTTATTTATGGTGGCTATGCTTGCGGTGACTGGTTTTGTCTGCTTGCTAGATCGCTTTTTTTTGCGTAAAAAGCGTGCTGCTGTGGCGCCTGACCCTGTTGTAGTGGAATATGCAAAAAGTTTTTTCCCGGTAATTTTTGTCGTATTCTTTGTGCGGTCATTTATTGCTGAGCCTTTTAAAATACCTTCTGGTTCAATGATGCCAACCTTACTGGCGGGTGATTATATTTTGGTGAATAAGTTTACATATGGTCTTCGCGTGCCCATTCTAAATAATACTTTTTTTGAGATAAGCCACCCTAAACGCGGCGATGTATTTGTTTTTCACTATCCTCCAGAGCCTTCGATGGATTACATTAAGCGCGTGGTTGGTTTGCCTGGCGATAAAATTCGTTATCAAGAAAAACACTTAATCATCAATGGAAAACTTCTTGACGTGCAGACAATGGGCACTTACGAGTATATCAAGCCTGGATTAAATTTAGTCACTGCCAAGCGTTATAGTGAGCAGCTAGGGGATGTAAAACATGATATTTTGTTGAGTCCGTGGCAGGGTAATTACGAGTCTGATGCAATTGGCGCTAAATTAGCGAATGATGAAGAAATAGAAGTCCCTGCTGGGCAATACTTGGCGATGGGCGATAATCGCGATGACAGCTCAGATAGCCGTGTGTGGGGCTTTGTTCCAGAAAAAAACTTAGTGGGAAAAGCATTTCTCATTTGGATGAATTTTGATTATTTAAGCGAAGTATTTGATAAAAAAGATTCTAGAATAGGTAATCTAATACATTGATTATTCGCTCTCTTCATCACTGCATGACAACATGACCGCGCAAGATCTATCAAGGCGTCTAACTTATAAGTTTGTAGATAAAAATCTGCTTTCTCAAGCATTAACGCATAGAAGTTATGCCTCGCAAAACAATGAGCGCTTAGAGTACTTAGGTGATGGTGCGCTCAACTTTATTATTGCAAATCAACTCTACCAGCGTTTTTCAACATTAGCTGAGGGCGATTTAAGTCGCTTACGTGCGCAGCTTGTCAAGGAAGCTACAATCAGTGAAATCGCCCTTTCTTTAAATATAGGAGATGCGCTTAAATTAGGTGAAGGCGAGCTTAAAAGTGCAGGTTGGCGTCGGCCTTCTATACTGGCAGATGCGTTAGAAGCGATTGTTGGGGCAATATATCTTGATGGTGGTTTTGCGGCAGCAGAAGCTTTTGTGTTGGACATTTACGCAGACAAGCTCAACACTATAGACCCAAAAGTCATCGATAAAGACCCAAAGTCTTTGTTACAAGAATTACTTCAGGCTAAAAAAATAGCGGTGCCAGAATATGCTGTCATTCACACTGGCGGTGAAGCGCACGCACAAGTCTTTATTGTTGAATGCTTTATTCAAAAACTAGATATTCGTACGGTAGGAGAAGGTACGAGTCGCCGCATTGCTGAGCAGAAAGCTGCTCAGCTGGCTTTGCTTGCGTTAGAAAAAATCCGTTTTGGAAAACCACAGCTCGCTTAACCCAATGATTGGAAAAACAAAAATGACCTCTTTAGATTCAAGTCATGATAAAGAAGCGGGATTTAGATGTGGCACAGTTGCTATTGTGGGTCGCCCAAATGTTGGCAAATCAACTTTGCTCAATCATATTTTAGGCATGAAGTTAGCCATTACTTCACGTAAAGCTCAAACCACGCGTCATCGTTTGCTTGGCATTCATACAACAGCCAATGCACAATTCTTATTTGTAGATACTCCGGGGTTTCAGCAAAAGCACCTAAACGCGCTCAATAAAGGTTTAAATAAAACCGTGACACAAGTCTTGACCGAGGTTGATGTTGTACTGTTTGTGATTGAGCCTATGAAGCTAGGTGAAGCTGATCATAAAGTTCTGTCGCTGTTATCTGAAAGTACACCTGCAATTTTGGTGGTGAACAAATCTGATTTAATGGGTGACAAGGGTAATTTGTTGCCCTTGATTCAAGACTTTGATTTAGCCTTTCCTTTTTCAGAAATTGTGCCAGTGAGCGCAAAAAAAAGCCTTAATTTAGAAGAGTTGCTTGATACTATTCGTAAGTACTTACCCCAGCAGCAGGCCATTTACTCTGAGGATGAATTGACTGACAAAAACGAGCGATTTTTAGCAGCCGAGTTGGTGCGTGAAAAAGTATTTAGATTATTGGGCGATGAAGTACCCTATTCTGTTGCTGTTGAAGTGGAAAAATTTGAAATAGTGGGTAATTTACGCCGTATTTTTTGTGCAATTATTGTCGATAAAGATAGCCAAAAACCAATACTCATTGGTAAAAATGGTGAAAAAATGAAGAAAATCTCGACAGAGGCGCGTCAAGATATGGAGAAGTTGTTTGATGGAAAAGTCTACCTAGAAACTTGGGTTAAAGTTAAAGGCGGATGGGCAGACGATGAGCGTGCATTAAAGTCTTTGGGTTATTAAGCGCTAACAATGCTCCTTGCTTCGTAAGCCTAATTAAACAGTGTATCAATCTTATTTAAAGCTTTGCAGTTTCTGGTAACTGAAATAGTGTGATGTCATTATTTAACAGGCTAGCTTGTTAGCGAAATCCTAATACATCGCGCATATCAAAAAGCCCCGTTTTTTTGCTTGCGAGAAACTTTGCCGCTCGCAAAGCACCTGAAGCAAAAGTAGCTCGACTACTAGCTTTGTGAGTAAGCTCTATTCGCTCACCCAAGCCTGCAAATAAAACAGTATGATCCCCAACCACATCCCCACCACGAACGGTTGCAAATCCGATGGTGCTAGGGTCGCGCTCCCCCGTTACACCTTCACGGCCGTAAATGGCGCAGTCATCTAAATTACGCCCAAGCGCACTTGCTGCCGCCTCGCCAAGACGCAGCGCTGTACCAGATGGAGCGTCCACCTTAAATCGATGATGTGCTTCGATAATTTCAATATCAAAGCCTTCGTTTAATACTTTAGCGGCAGATTGCACTAAATCAATCAGTAAAGATACGCCAACACTGGTATTAGGAGCAAAAACAATGGGAATTTTTTTTGATGCAGCCTCTATTTGAAGCTTTTGTTCTGCAGAAAATCCTGTTGTGCCGATAACCATTTTAATCTGATGCTTTTGACAAGCGGCTAAATATACTAGGCTAGCTTCAGGGCGGGTAAAATCTACCAAAACATCAGCACCCTTTAAGGCATCATCAATGTTATCCGTGATTTTTATGCCAGATAGTTTACCTTGTTGCTCGCCTGCATCACGGCCAATTTGAGGATTGCCTGCCCGATCTAAAGCGCCATGTAAGAGCAAATCAGCATCTGCAAAAACGCACTCAAGAAGTGCGTGACCCATGCGGCCAGAGCAACCAGCGATGACGATTTTTAAAGCGTTTGACATAATCTAGCCTTATAAACTCATATTTTAAAGCAACTTTTACAGCGATTGCGAGGCAATCAAAGTGAATAGTCTTGCTAGATATTAAAAACCCATCATTTCTTTAAATAGATTAAATACGCCTGGTTTATTTCTTGTTGGTGCATACCTTGCTTGAGGCTTGGATTCTTCTATTAACGGCAAGAAATCTTTATCGTATTGACTTGAATCTTGATCTCCATCTTCGTCATCCTCATTGTCCCCATCGTTTTCGTCATATTCCAACACTTCAGATGTTTTGGGCATTTTTGCCAAGCTTAAGTTTTTATCAAAACTCATGCCAGCAAGAGGAGCCTGCGGATAGACTTTGCTGTCTGATTTTTTTGAGCGCTTGGTTTCAAGCAAAGGCTCTTCTTCACTCGTAAGCACTGGTTGTGAAGAAGCTTTTATCTCTGTGCGAGCGCTTTTTTCAATCACTCTTGCTGGCGGCGCCACTTTAAGTGCACGTTTAGTGACGGGTTTGGGTTCGTCTTCAGGACCTAGCAATGCTATTTCTAACGGTAGCGGAGTCTTGCTGCTAGCCGCTTCTGTTGAAGCGTTGCGTGTTTTGGTTAAATTATCTTTTGCTTGCTCTGTGGCAATGAGCGCAAAGCCTTTATCATTATCGGCGCCTTCATCGTTATCTGTCTCGTCATCATACTGCGCATAATCAATTTGCCCTTTTTTATTTTTAAGCGCTTCTGATTTTTTTATCAGCGAAGCCTCATCTTTCTTGACCGGTTTTAATTTATCGTCCATCAAACCTTGATTATCTAAGCCATTTTTTTTGTTTATAACCTTTTCGTCGGCTGCTTGAGCGATATTAAGGCTGTCTTCATTTGAGCTTTCATAAACATCACCGCGAACTGTTTTGAGTGCGTCACCTTCAAAATCTAGAATGACACGACGCTGGGTACTTACTTTTCCTTTTTCACGCAACTGGTAAACATAATCCCAGCGATTAGTATGAAAGCTATCTTGAACAAGCGGCGTACCCATAATAAATCGCACTTGCGATTTGCTCATACCTGCCCTGAGTTGTAAAAGCATTTTTGAGGTTACTACGTTGCCTTGTTGTACGTCGAGCTTGTATGGTTTCACCGTTGGCAAAGCCGCTCCGCAAGAGGCGCTTAAAACGGCAAGTAAAATGATAAGGTAACGAGAAGTAGAAAAATTATTCATATTATGACTTTAATGAGAATTAGCGTTAATATAACACGTAGAGAGTCATTCAAATACACTTCTTAAATAGTACAATGTGAGCAACCTATGACGCAAGACCTAAAGCATTTAAAAAGTGTTGGCCTTAAAGTCACTTCGCCTAGACTAAAGGTATTAAGTCTATTTGAGAATAGCAAAGACCGTCATTTATCAGCAGAAGATATTTATAAAGTGATGCTTGCCTCTGATGAAGATGTAGGCTTGGCAACGGTTTATCGGGTGCTTACTCAATTTGAGCAGGCGGGCTTGCTGATTCGTCATCATTTCGAGAGTGGCAAAGCCGTTTTTGAATTAAATCATGGCGATCATCATGATCACATTGTGTGCATTAAATGTGGTCGTGTTGAAGAGTTTTACGACTCTGAAATTGAAAAAAGACAAGAAAGCGCAGCCGCTAAATTAGGCTTTAAAATGCAAGATCACGCGCTAACGATTTACGGCACTTGCGAAAAACAGCCTTGCGCTAAATAACTTATTTAGTTGCTGACTATATTCAGTGTGCCAGCATTTCTTTAGCGTGCTGAATGGTCGTTTCAGTAATGGCTATTCCGCCCAGCATTCTTGCCACTTCTTGTACTCTAGCTGCTGTATCTAGCGGAGTGATAGTGCTTAGTGTTTGTTCATTCACCAAAGATTTGCTAACGCGTAAATGATGTGAACCTAAAGCTGCAACTTGTGGCAAGTGGGTAATCACCAGCACTTGGCGTTGAGTTGAGCTTTCGTCTTCAGGCATTTCGCCCAAGCGTTTTAGTAGCTGCCCCACAACCTCTGCCACCCCGCCGCCAATGCCTACATCCACCTCGTCAAATATCATGGTTGGAATGCTTTCTTTTTGTGCGGTCACCACACGGATAGCCAAGCTAATGCGTGACAACTCACCTCCCGAAGCTACCTTGCTTAATGATCTTGCCGTAACGCCGGCATGACCAGCAACTAAGAATTCCACCTGCTCTAAACCATGCGCACTAGGCGCTTGTTGATTGAGCGCCACTTCAAATTTACCGCCGCTTAATGACAAACGTTGCATTTCGGCACTAATGTGTATGCTTAATTTAGCCGCTGCAGATATCCTTCCTTCGCTTAATTGGGTGGCGAGCCGCATATAAATGCCGAGCGCTTGCTCTTCTTGCTTGGCAAGGGCGCCGTCATGTGCAAATAGCTCTAGCTCAGTGATACGTGCTTGATATTTTAAAAGTAAATCAGCCAGCTCTTCTGGTTTTACGCGGTTTTTACGCGCAGCATTGTGAATAGTTTGAATTTTGTAATCGAGCTTCGATAGCCCCTCGGGGTCTAGTTCTGCACGTTGAAGATAACGATTTAAAAAGCGTGAAGTTTCTTCTAGCTGAATCATGGCCGAATCTAAAGATTCAGATGCTTCTCTTATTGCAATATCGTACTCACACAAATGTTGTAATTTATGTTGCACTTGAGTAAGTAAGCGCATGGCCGAAAGATCGCCCTCGCTTAAGAGTTCGCGACATTCTTGACTGCCGGTAATTAAGCTTGCGCCATGAGATAAGCGCAAATGTGCCTGTTGCAGCTCTTCCCATTCAGCTGGGTTTAAAGCGATTTGTGCCAGCTCCCGCGTGTTATCACGTAAATAGGCAAGCTCGTCTGCATAAGCGGCTGCATTTTTTTCTACTTCTAAGCGTTGCTGGTGGAGCGTATGCCAAATTTTATATTGCACTGAAACTTGATCTGCTAAATTGGAGAGTCCTGCAAAATGATCTAACACAGTGCGTTGGGTGGCTTGCTTTAATAAAGAGTGGTGTGCATTTTGGCTATAAATATCCACTAAAAGCTCACCTAACTCTTTGAGCTGTGCTATGGCAACAGCCGCGCCGTTAATAAAAGCCCGTGAGCGCCCATCAGCATAAATCACTCGACGTAAAATCAACTCATTCGATTCATTGCTCATTTCGGCATCGCTCAGCCATTTTTGAGCATCTAGATTATTTTTAATGCTGAAAATAGCGCTTATTTCTGCTTTTTCGCAAGCGGTGCGAATCATGCCGCCTTCTCCACGAGCGCCCAAAGCTAAAGACAGCGCGTCAATCAATATAGATTTGCCCGCACCAGTTTCGCCGGTTAAAACGGTAAAGCCTGTCTCAAACTCTAAATCGAGCTGACTGACAATGACAAAATCACGGATGGAGAGGCTTTGTAGCATGATAAAAATTAACTTAAATGAGGTTCTTTAAATAGGTTCTTTGAATGATTTTTTTGATTATTTTAATCTACTTTTAGAGCATTTTTGCCAAGTGCGAAAGTATGCAAGATAAGCTAAAAAGTAGGGCAAATAAAAGTATGCGAAAAGTTAAAAAGCCAGCACCGAGCTTGATTTTTAGCCCCAATTAAGTTTATTGCGCAACATTTCAAAGTAACAATAATGACTGGGGTGCAATAAAGAAACGCTTTGTTCTGCGCGATGAATAATCACTTGGTCGCCTAGTTGCAATGCTACTTGAAATTGCCCATCAAAACTTAATTGCGCCTCATCAGACTGCATCACCGTCATTTCAATCAAGCTATCACTATGTAGGGCAATGGGGCGATTGCTCAGTGTGTGCGGGCAAATTGGCACGAGCGAAATAGCATATAAATTGGGATGCAAAATCGGTCCGCCTGCAGAAAGCGCATAAGCGGTTGTGCCCGTGGGGGTGCTGACAATTAAGCCATCGGAACGCTGCTTATGCACAAATTTTTTGTCAATGGTGACCTCTAGTTCAATGAGTTTTAATGCGCTTTTAATCACAATATCATTCAGCGCATGGTTGGCGTGAAGCAATTTTTTATCACGAATAACCTTGCCTGCTAGCAAAATACGAGGCTCTTTTGTGAAATCTCCAGCCAGTATTTGGTCAAGCTCTTGCAGCATGGTTTCAACACGCAAATCGGTTAAAAAACCGAAGCGCCCACGATTTACGCCAACTAAGGGCACTGCATGGTGAATCAAGCTGCGAGCAACACTTAACATCGTGCCATCGCCACCCATGACAATTGCCAGGTCTACTTTGCTGCCAATGCTTTCGAGCGGCGCTATTTTAAAGCCTTTGATCTTGACGTGATGTGCGGTATTTTCTTCTACCCACACTTCAATGTTTTTGGACATTAAATGTTGCGCTAATTGCGCCAGGTCAGCCTGCATTGATTGCAAGGCAGACGCGTTCATATACTTGCCAATAATCGCAATTGATTTGAAAATTGTATTCATGATGAAATTAAATCACAGATGCCCGTGGCTACAAAGAAAAAGCGTATGATGCCCATGAATTTAATGCTAAATAGTATGATGAAAGTTCCAAATCGGGCAAAATAGTCAGCCATGGATAAGCGCGCGCAGATTTTATTAAAAACTTTGGTTGAACATTACATTAGTGATGGTCAGCCGATTGGCTCACGCACACTGTTACAGCACTCTGGCCTAGATGTTAGCCCTGCAACGATTCGCAGTGTCATGAGCGATTTAGAGCAATTAGGCTTTATTGCCAGCCCACATACTTCTGCTGGGCGCATTCCTACCCAAAAAGGTTACCGCCTATTTGTTGACTCATTGCTTACTGTGCAGGCGTTGGAGTCACAATCTTTGCAACAAATTAAAAATGGTCTAAGTTCGCCCGATCCAACCGAATTGATTTCTAATGCCGCAGATATACTCTCGCAACTAACGCAGTTTGCCGGTTTAGTGATGATTCCAAAACGTAAGCATATTGCATTTAAGCATTTAGAGTTCTTACCATTATCTGAAACGCGCATACTTGTCATTATTGTGACAAGCGATGGTCATGTGCAAAATCGAATTTTAATGACAGAAAAACACTATTCGCCAAGTGAATTAACGCAAGCGGGTAATTATTTTAATCTCAATTTTTCAGGTCAGACCTTTGAAGAGGTGCAAAGAAAACTGCACGGTGAGTTACAACAAATGCATTCTGACATGAATCGTTTGATGACCACCGCATTAGATACAAGTAGAGAAAACCCCAGCAATAATAAAGATGATATGGTGATTTCAGGTGAGCGTAATTTGTTGCAATTTGATGATTTTTCTACCAATGTCAGTAGCTTGCGTAAACTGTTTGATATCTTTGAGCGGCGTACGTCATTGATGCAGTTGCTTGACCATAGTCAGCAGGCGGAGGGGGTTCAAATCTTCATTGGGGGCGAGAGCGGTTATTTGCCCTTAGATGAGTGCAGCATGGTCACCGCCCCGTATGAAGCTGATGGCCAAGTTGTGGGTACGCTGGGGGTGATTGGTCCAACGCGGATGGCGTATGAGCGTGTGATTCCTATTGTTGATATCACGGCGAAACTTTTATCAAACGCTTTATCTAACAAGTAACTCATCCTAAAATATATACAGAAAGTACTCATGGCTTATTACAACCAAGAACCAAAATATGAACATGGCGACCAACTTAAAGTGGGTATTTTGCTGGCAAATTTAGGCACGCCAGATGCGCCCACTGCCAAAGCCTTACGCCCTTATTTGCGTCAATTTTTAAGTGATACGCGGGTTGTTGAGATTCCACGTTTAATTTGGTGGTTTATTTTAAACGGCATTATTTTGCTGGTTCGCCCTAAAAAATCTGCTGAAAAATACGCGCAAGTGTGGACTCATGAAGGTTCTCCATTGCTCACTCACGCCAAAAAGCAAGTGGCTTTATTTCGCAGTCTTTTGGGTGTAAAAATTAAATCCCCATTTGCTGTTGAGCTCGGCATGAGCTATGGCAACCCCAGTATGCAATCTGCGATTGATCGATTAAAAGCACAGCATTGCGACCGTATTTTGGTGTTTCCGCTGTATCCGCAATACGCAGCAAGTAGCACGGCATCAGCAATGGATGCGGTATTCCGCGTGCTATTAAAAACACGCAATCAACCTGCTATTCGCAGCATCCGTCAATATAACGACCACCCCGCTTATATTGCCGCCTTGGCCGCTAGCGTACGCGATCATTGGCGAGTGCATGGCAAGCCTACTCAATTAGTCATGAGTTTTCATGGTGTGCCTAAAGTGCATTTAACAAGCGGTGACCCCTATCATTGCCAATGCCATAAAACAGGTAGATTGTTAGCCGAGGCCTTGGCTTTAAGTAAAGATGAATATCTCGTTGCCTTTCAGTCGCGCTTTGGCAAGCAAGAGTGGCTGAAGCCTTACCTTGCTAACACGCTTGAAAAATTAGGCAAAGTGCAAACAAAACGTATTGATGTTATTTGTCCGGGTTTTAGTAGTGATTGCTTAGAAACGCTAGAAGAGATTGCCCTGGAAGGCAAACACATTTTTCAAAGTAATGGCGGTGGTGAGTACCACTATATTTCAGCACTTAACGAAAATGAAGTGTGGATAGAAGCCATGACAACGATTGCGCTAGAAAATTTACAAGGCTGGGTTTTAGCTGACTGGAATGTTGAGCAATCGAAAAAAGACAACGAAATGACTCAGTTACGCGCCCAAGCCATGAGCGCCGTACACAAGTAGTCAAGTTATTTGCATGATGTTAAGGTGCGCTCGAAATCTAGCAGAAGCTCTATTCAGCCCAAAGTGGCTTAACTTAAAATAAACGTTATACTTCTACTTTACGCTGCTTAAGATACACATATGATAGTCATTACAGGCGGTGCAGGCATGATAGGCTCTATCATTGCCTGGCATCTTAATACCAAATTGCAACGCCATGATATGGTGATTGTTGATCGCATTACCCATGAAAATCAATGGCAAAATCTGGTTAAACGCCAATACGTGCAGTACTTAGATAAAGACCAGCTCATGCCTTGGTTAGAAAATCGCACAGATATTGAGGCAATCATTCATATGGGGGCGATCAGTGCTACAACCGAAACTAACTTTAACAAGTTAGTTGAAGCTAATGTGCATTATTCGCAAAACTTATGGACTTGGTGCGCTAACAATAAAGTGGCTTATTTTTATGCGAGCTCAGCCGCAACTTATGGTGATGGTGAGGGCGGTTACGATGATGCTAGCATTGAGAATTTACGCCCACTGAATGGTTATGGCTATTCAAAGCATTTTTTTGATCAGTGGGTTTTACGTCAGGTGGCTGAAAATAAGCCAAGCCCGAGTGCGTGGGCAGGCTTTAAATTTTTTAATGTATATGGCCCAAACGAATATCACAAAGAGCGCATGGCAAGTGTGGTGTATCACAGCTTTAACCAGTTTAAAGAGAACGGCGTTGTGAAGCTCTTTAAAAGCTACCGACAAGGCGTTGATGATGGAATGCAGTTGCGTGATTTTGTTTATGTTAAAGATGCGGCGGCGGCGGTTGTACACTTCTTAAGCGCTTCTTTGGCAGGCAAGCCGTGTGTGAATGGCATTTATAACATTGGCACAGGTCAAGCGCGCGCATTTAAAGATTTGGCGAGCAATGTGATGTTAAGCTTGAGTAAGTCGCCTCAGATTAGCTACATTGATATGCCAGAAGACTTGCAGGGCAGATATCAGTATTTTACTCAAGCGTCGATAAAAAAATTGCGTGATGCGGGCTACACGCAAGCATTTTTTAGCCTTGAAGAGGGCGTAAAAGATTATGTGCAAAATTATTTAATACATGATGATGCTTATTGCTAAACAATCTGCTTAGAGAGAGTGCTCATGACCATACAAACAGAATTTTTGCTCAAAGAGCTGCAAGCGCACACGGATATGTTTGCTCAGTTGCAAGGCATTTTTCCTCAAGTAAAAGCCGTTGCAAATGAAATGCGTGCAACCATTGCCCGGGGCGGCAAGATTTTAATCATGGGAAACGGCGGCAGTGCTGCCGATAGCCAGCATATTGCTGCTGAAATTGTTGGGCGCTATAAAAAAGAGCGTCGCGGGTTGCCGGCGATTGCGCTGACCACTGATACCTCTATTCTTACTTCTGTGGGCAATGACTATGGGTATGACTATCTTTTCGCGCGTCAAATAGAAGCGCTTTGTCGGCCTGAAGATTTAGTGATAGGTATGAGCACTTCGGGCAATAGTAAAAATGTAGTGAACGCCATGATTGAGGCTAATTCAATTGGTGCGACCACGGTTGGTTTAACGGGGGGAACAGGCGGAAAACTGTCTGAGCTATGCACATTTAACTTAATCATGCCAAGTAGCGATACGCCGCGTATTCAAGAGGCTCATATTTTTATTGGTCATAGCCTATGTGGCTTGCTTGAAGCAGATTAAGTTTAATTAAAGC
This sequence comes from Methylotenera sp., assembly GCA_031538905.1. Lineage (GTDB taxonomy): Bacteria > Pseudomonadota > Gammaproteobacteria > Burkholderiales > Methylophilaceae > Methylotenera. The sequence goes on from JAVKLV010000029.1 coordinate 24,040, forward strand.
TCATTATGAATACCCATTTAATTGAAGCGTTGCGCCAATTTAGCGCTAGCAATAACACCATCTTGGTGATTGGTGATGTGATGCTCGACCGTTATTTAATCGGGAATGTACATCGCATTTCACCTGAAGCGCCGGTGCCGGTAGTGCTTCTCAAACACACAGAAGATCGTGCAGGTGGCGCTGCAAATGTGGCGGCTAACTTATCAGGCTTAGGTTTAAAAACACATGTCATCGGCTGCATTGGTGACGATGTGGCGGGAAAAGCGCTGACTACCATCATGTCAGATGCTGGTATTGGTGTTGATTATTTAATGACATCTAAAGCGCGCCCCACTGTTTCTAAAACAAGGGTGATGAGTGGTAATCAGCAAATTGTGCGCATTGATGATGAAAGCGCGCGCGCATTGAGTGCCGACGAAAATCAGCAGTTATTGAGTCACGTTAACAATGCGTTAGAGACTGCGCCAGCTATGGTGATATTGTCTGATTATGCCAAAGGTGTGTTAAGTGCGGCTACTTGTGAGTCTATTATCGCAGAATGCAAAAAGCGCAACATTTGTTTGATAGCCGACCCCAAAGGCGCTGATTACAGTAAATACAAAGGTGCTTACACGCTGACGCCAAACAAAAAAGAAGCCGCTGAAGTCTGCGGAGTTGATATCAATGATACGGAAACTTTACTTAAAGCCGCAAAGCAATTAAAACAATCTTTGGATTTAGATTTTATTGCGGTGACACGTGGTGAAGAGGGTATTTCATTGATTGATAAAAAAGAAATTCAGCATATTCCTGCAACTGCAAAAAAAGTTTTTGATGTTTCGGGCGCTGGCGATACCGTTATTGCAACGCTGGCGGCAGGATTGGTGCATGGATTAAGCCCGCACGATGCCTTGCAGCTTGCCAACATTGCTGCTGGAGTTGTGGTGGCTAAAGTGGGCACTGTGCCAGTGATGTATGCTGAGCTATTAAAAACATTGCTGAATGAAGATGGGCAATCGCAAATGGATAAAATTTGCGATGAAGCGCAATTGGCTGACATGGTCAGCCACTGGAAAGAACATCAGCAAAAAATTGTTTTTACTAATGGTTGTTTTGATTTGCTGCACGCAGGGCACGTGACTTATTTAGAGGCTGCAAAAAAAACGGGCGACAAACTCATTTTGGGGTTGAATACCGATCGCTCAGTCAGTGCGTTAAAAGGTGCGACTCGCCCGGTGGTGCATGAAGGTGATAGAGCGCGGGTATTGGCTGCCCTTGCTTCGGTAGATGCAGTGATATTGTTTGATGAAGACACGCCGCTCAAACTTATTCATGCAATACGGCCAAATGTGATTGTGAAGGGCGATGATTACACTGAAGAGCAAGTTGTAGGCGGCAAAGAGGTGAAATCATGGGGCGGCAGTGTCAAACTTATTCCCTTGGTGGCAGGCCGTAGCACTAGCAATATTATTAAAAAACTAGGTAGCTAGTGAGTTTTAATCAGCATCCAAAGTGTAAGATTTTGGTGATTGGGCCGTCTTGGGTGGGCGATATGGTGCTTGCACAAAGCTTATTCAAAGTGCTTAAATTAAACCAGCCAAATTGCACTATTGACGTGGCAGCGCCTGCTTGGACATTGCCTTTGCTCGCGCGTATGCCAGAAATCAACAAAGGCATTGCGCTACCTTTTAAGCACGGTCAATTTGCACTTTTTGAGCGCATTCAGTTTGGCAAAAAATTGCGCGCAGAGGCTTATACCCAAGCCATTATGCTGACTAATTCTTTTAAGTCTGCTATTTTGCCTTATGCGGCTAAGATTCCTTTACGCACTGGGTTTTTAGGCGAAATGCGCTATGGCTTAATTAACGATATACGCACTTTAGACAAAGCCAAGCTTCCACGTACGGTTGATAGGTTTGTTAATTTAGGCATGAACAAAAACGCGCCGCAACCGCCCATCCCTTATCCCTCATTATCTGCTAATAAAAAAAATGCGCTCGAAGTTTTGCAAAAATTGGGAGAGACTTTGCCAGAAGGTAAAATTTTAGGCTTATGCCCTGGCGCCGAGTACGGTGAAGCTAAACGCTGGCCTGCCGAGTATTATGCCGATGTGGCAAATAGCGCCTTGAGTAAAGGCTGGCGAGTGTGGTTGTTTGGCTCAGAGAAAGATGTTGCAGTCACTTTGGCGATTGATGCTCTTACCAAAAAGCAATGCTTAAACTTGGGTGGAAAAACTAATTTGAGTGAGGCTATAGATTTAATGGCGCTTTGTGACAGCGTGATTAGCAATGATTCTGGCTTAATGCACGTTGCTGCCGCATTAAATAAAAATTTAGTGGCTATCTATGGTTCATCAAACCCAAGCCACACGCCACCTTTGAGCAACAAGGCCACGATTGAATACTTGGGTTTAGAATGCAGCCCTTGCTTTAAGCGTGAGTGCTCTTTGGGTCATTTAAACTGCCTAAAAAACATTTCTTCTCAGCAAGTTATTCAAGATTTAAATTTTCCAAATTAAGAAAATCGCCAGCAAAATGAGCGAAAATTTAGTTAATTTATAGGCCGTTTTGTTCCAGTTTTTAAAGCGACGGCGATATTGTCCAATAATCCAAGCAATATAGAAAATTTTGTTAATAAAGCCGGTTTGGTCGCCTTCATCATTAGGCGAGCTTGCCGCGGTGACAATGGTTTTTGCCAGCCAGCGATTGATTGATTGTGCCCAGCGATAGCGCATGGGGCGCTCAACATCACAAAACAAAATAATGCGATCTTGATTTGTGCCGTTGTAAGCTTCGTGAATATAGGTTTCATCAAAAAACACGCACTCGCCGTCACGCCAGCTGTAGCGCGTTCCATCCACATCGATATAGCAAGCATCGTGATTGGGAGTTGATAAGCCTAAATGGTAGCGAAGCGAGCCTCCATAAGGATCGCGATGAGGGTTTAATTTTGCCCCCGGGGGTAATTCGGCGAACATGGCAGCTTTAATGCTTGGAATTTGATTTAAAATTTCAACCGTTTTGGGGCAGTAAATGGCGGCTGACGGGTGTTGTGCGTCATACCATTTAAGATAAAATCTTTTCCAGCCTGTTTTAAAAAATGAATTAAACCCTGCATCGTTATTGTTTTTTGAGGCGGCGAGCCTTTCTTGTTCGCGCATATTGAGCGCCTCTTCGCGAATAGTCTGCCACGAATCAGTAACTATCTGCATTTCTGGGAAAGTATTGGCCGGCAAAAATGGGGTTGTAGGAACTTTTGAGAATATATACATAAACAAATTAAATGGCGCTGCGAAAGCAGAATGGTCAAATAATTGCCTAAGAATAGAGTGACGCACTTTGCCGCGAAAATGAATAAAGCCGACCGCAGCAAGAAATATGCCTAGTATTAAGTATTTCATATCAAAATTTAAAATCCATAATAAAATTTAGTTCATTATAGCGTACAAAAATATGACCTTTGCGATATGTAAAATGACTTTAAGTCGCTAAAAAGTGAGTCGAAAATACCGCGATGTGTTTCAACGAAACTGATTTAAAGCCGATGTATTGACTTGTACAACTAAGCGCGATCGAGGGTGTGCCACTTTTTAATGCCTAAGTGCAATTACTTAAAGATTTGTTAGCGGGTTATGGATGAGCGCGTTTATAGATTTAAACTTCTACCGCCATCTACAGCCAAAACATGGCCTGTAATAAAAGGCGCTTCATAGATTAAAAATTTTACTGCTTTTGCCACGTCTTCTGCATCACCTAAACGTTTAAGCAGCACTTGATTGATGACGCGCTGACGATAATGCTCGTCAAATTGAGGATTATTTTCAGGCCACTGCACAGGCCCTGGCGCAACAGCATTGACGCGCACCTCAGGCGCAAGCTCGTGTGCGAGCGATTTTGTCAATGTCACTAAACCGGCTTTTGCAACACTGTAAATGATGTAGCCTTTTTTAGGACGCTCTACGTGCATATCAGTAATGTTGACGATACAACCATGGTTTTTATGTAATTCAATCGCGGCCGCTTGCGACAAAAACAATGGTGCTTTTAAATTGCTACCTACCAAATCTTGCCATTTTTCTTCATCAATGTTGCCAATTTGGCTGGCATAGTAAGTAGATGCATTGTTAATCAGTACGTCTAAGCGCCCAAAATGATTCACTGTTTCAGAAATTAAATGCGGTAAACGACTGATATTTAATAGATTAGCTTGAATAATCGCAACTGAATTTGGGCGTTGTACATTAAGCTCCGCCTGCAAGGCGCGCGCTTCGTTTAACGAATTATTATAGTGAATCATGAGTTTGGCGCCTGCTGCGTGTAGCGTGCGGCATATCGTTGCTCCAACACGTTTAGCGCCACCGGTGATGAGCACAACTTTATTTTCAGAGCTTGCAGACATGGCTTATCCAATTACAATTTATCGCTATTATAATCTATCCCTATGAGTACATTACCTACACCCTCAGCCGAGGCGCGCGCGCATAGCGAACAACTAGTCTCTTTAATTCAAAGACTTATCAGACAATCTGACGGGTGGATTAGTTTCGCTGATTTTATGCACTCCGCGCTTTATGCGACGGGCCTGGGCTATTACAGTGCGGGCAGTCAAAAGTTTGGCGATATTAAAAAAGGCGGGGGTGATTTTGTTACGGCGCCTCAAATTTCTCCATTATTTGCGCAAACACTTTCTAATCAAATTGCTCAAGTATTAAATTTAACGCAGGGTAGCGTGCTTGAACTAGGCGCAGGCACTGGAAAATTGGCGATAGATTTATTGCTTTCTTTAGAAAAGATAGAGGTCTTACCACAGCAATATTTTATTCTTGAGGTAAGTGATCACTTGCGCGAAGTTCAGCTTGAAAATTTACGCAATCAATTGCCAAATAAGATTTTTGAGCGTGTGCAATGGCTCAATGTTTTGCCTTTACATTTTGTTGGCGTGGTGATTGGCAATGAGGTGCTTGATGCTCTTGCGGTGAATATCGTGCACCAAACATCAGAGGGTGTTCACGAGCGCGGTGTTGGCTTAGATGGCGAAGCTTTTGTTTGGCAAGATAAACCCTTGCATACGCCTCACTTATTAGAAATCGTGGCGAAACTAAACTTACCCGAAAACTATATCACCGAGATTTGCCCAGCCGCTGCTGGCTTAGTGGCGAGTCTTGCTAAAGCGTTGCAGCAGGGTCTTATTTTAATGATAGATTATGGATTTTCTGCACATGAGTACTACCACCCACAACGCAATCAAGGCACCTTGATGTGCCATTACCAGCATTACGCACACACAAACCCTTTCATTAACGTGGGTTTGCAAGATATTACCGCCCACGTTGATTTTACTCGCATTGCACATACGGGCATCGACTGTGGCTTAGAGTTAAGCGGTTTTTGTAGTCAGGCTCAGTTTTTAATGAATTGTGGCATTTTACAAGAGCTGTCAACAGTGTCGCCAACAAATATGGCGCGTTATGCACCTTTAGCGGCAGCAGCGCAAAAATTATTATCCCCTGCAGAAATGGGCGATTTATTTAAAGTGCTGGCTTTGAGTAAACATATCAACGAACCTCTATTGGGTTTTGTTTCTGGTGATAAATCTTATACTTTATAGCCACGATTTTTAACTGGCAAAGCTTTTTGTGTACTCAAATGAGTGTGTGCCCGCTATATAATATGCGTTATGGATGAATTAAATAAAGCTGAAGAAAATTTTAAGCAAGTAGATGCTAAAGAAACCTTAAAATCGCGCCGTATTCGTAGTTTTGTGTTGCGACAAGGCCGCGTTACCAAGGGGCAGGCACACGCACTAGAAGTTAGCTTGCCCAAATTTGGTATTAAGTATGAGGTTAAACCACTCAATTTAGATCAGGTTTTTGGTCGTCAAAACTCACCTAAAATTTTGGAAATAGGTTTTGGCATGGGTGAAACCACTGCCAAAATCGCCCACACGCTACCTCAGTGTGATTTTCTTGCGGTGGAGGTACACACGCCGGGGGTTGGTGCGCTTTTGAAGTTAGTTGAAGAGGAGGCGCTTACTAACATTCGCATTATTCAACATGATGTAGTCGATATTTTGGAGAATATGCTGGCTGATGCGAGCTTAGATGGGGTACATATTTTCTTTCCAGATCCCTGGCATAAGGCGCGCCATCACAAGCGCCGCTTAATTCAGGCTGCGTTTGTAAAATTACTGTGCCGTAAGTTAAAAGTAGGAGGCTATTTGCATATTGCGACTGATTGGCAAGAATATGCGCAGTGGGTAATGGACGTGCTAAATGCAGAGCCTTTGTTACAAAATACTGCGCAAAATTATGCTGAAAAACCAAGTTATCGGCCGCTCACCAAATTTGAAAATCGCGGCATTAAATTAGGGCATGGCGTTTGGGATATGGTGTTTAAGCGTCAGTCATTGATGCGAGATGAATCTTGCTAAGCTTGCAGTTAAGTTTCAGCACTCTCTTGAAACAGCCATTGACCAATCACTTTTTCGGCTTCTTCTACCCCTTGTTTTTTTAGGCTAGAGAATAGCTGAACGGTATATTGACCGTGATAATGATTCTGCCATGTTTCAATCAGCTCTTTGCGTACTTTGCTGAGCGTTATTAAAGCTTCACCGCGTGATAATTTATCAGATTTTGTTAATAAAATATGCACGGGCTTGCCGCTTGGGCAAAACCAATCCAACATTTGTCTGTCTAGTGGAGTAAGCGGATGGCGGCTATCCATAACCAAAACCAAGCCGCCTAGGCTAGATCGCTCACTTAAGTAGCGGGCCAATACGTCTTGCCAGTGCGCGCGCATGGCTTCTGGCACTTTGGCATAGCCATAACCTGGCAAGTCAACCAGATGCCTATCTTTGCCAAGTGTAAAGAAGTTAATGAGCTGGGTGCGTCCTGGCTGCTTGCTCACAAACGCTAAGCGGTTATGATTGGCAAGTGTATTGAGCGCGCTTGATTTTCCAGCATTTGAGCGCCCAGCAAAGGCAACTTCAATGCCGCTGGCGGGGGGAAGGTCACGTAAATGGTGCGCTGAAATAAAGAAGGTAGCATGTTGAAACAAAGGCATTAGAATCCAGTTCTACTTGATTTTTGCTCAATAATTTTTTTAACTACATATTGAGGCGCACTAAAGAAGCAATAGCAAAAATGCTATCAAGAATAGTGATTTTTCGCTAAAATGGCGCTGAGTTACTTAAAGTAAAGCAAGTGTAATAATTTTCGACATTATGGAGCAAGCATGCAACTTTGTCATTTAATGAAGGTAAATTCAGTCAGTGCTGTTTTGGTGCTTAGTTTGGCGTTTGGCATATCAGCGCAAGCGGCAGAAGTTGCCAGTAAAACTTCACCCACATCACAAACAGCGGAAAACACCGTAAAAAACGTTTGTTCGGCCTGTCACGGGTTAGATGGTAATAGTGTCATTACCGCCAATCCAAAACTTGCTGGGCAACATCCAGAGTATTTAGTTAAGCAGCTGACCGAATTTAAATCGGGCAAGCGGGCAAATGCAGCGATGTCTGGCATGGCCAGTGGCTTGAGTGAAGACGATATGAAAGGTTTGGCGGCCTATTTTTCTAGTCAATCTCTAAAGCTTGGCGCAGCTAAAACTAATGGCAAGGGTTCATTGGGTGAAAAAATATATCGCGGAGGAATTGCTGCTACTGGTGTTCCTGCTTGCGCGGCTTGTCATGGTGCAACCGGTAGTGGTTTGCCAGTCAAATTTCCGCGCTTGGGAGGGCAGCACGCAGAGTATACCCAAAATCAGTTAAAAGCATTTCGTACTGGAGAGCGCGCAAACGCACCCATGATGATGACGATTGCAACCAAAATGACCGATGCTGAAATGGCCGCAGTTGCTGATTATATTCAAGGGTTACGCTAATTTAGGTTGTGTGAGCTCAATTAAAACGTGTTTCTAATAATGGACTAGCTTAGATGCTAAGCTAGTATAATAGTGTTAACTCATTGTAAATTCTTAAGAAATAAGAATTTAAGGTTATTTAATACTTTGTGCTAGAAGCTGCTGCTAAATCAGTAGCAGATTGACTTAAAATAAAGCAGCTTTATTGCTGTAACTTGTAATTGTCAATTCTTCTTTTAAAATTTATCACATTTAGATGGCTGAATTTTAAAAACGAGCATTATAGGGGCAGTCGTTTTTAGGTTGTTTTACCCTCTAAAACTGACTCCAACCTAAATCGCACCTCTCCTTCACGATTATCAACAAGGCTTAGTTTGTAACCTGCATTGCTTGCTTGTTGTGCCGCATGAAATAAGCCAACGCCCAAGCCATTTTTTGAGCTCACGTGTGATTTAAATAGACGATCTGCCACACTTGTTGGTATAGCGGAGCCAGTATCCGTCAACTCAATACAAAGATGTGTTTCGGACGTTAAGCTAATATGAATAAGCGTATTGGTCTCTAGTCTGGCTTTTAATAGGGCATTTTGTAGTAGATTGTCCATCACGCTATCGAGCGTATCTGAATCAATGTCTATTTTTGGCATATTACTTGGCGCTTCAAATGATATTTTTAAATGCGCGTTAATTTGTTTAAAGTTTCGCCACCAGTGATCAATTTTTTCTTGATTGATTTTTTCGGTTCCTGGGCGCTCAAGCTTCAGTAAAGCGTTTGCTAAGCGTTTATTTAAACGCGGCATTTGTTTTCTTACAAAATCAATGAGTCTTGCATCATCATCTCCATCATTGCTGCTTTGTTCGGCTAAGGCAGACAATGCGCCCATAGATTGCAAGATATTTTTAATGTCGTGAGTTAAGCGTGCGCCAGTTTCGTATAAAGACTGTATGTAGGTATTTTGAGTGATAATTTCTTCACGACGCTTGGCTTCGTAAAACTCACCCAATATTTGCGTAAGTAACTTTATATGCAAATACATTGAAGGACTAAATTTCCAGCGCGAGTAGAGTTTTAAATGTAGCTGATAAAAATTAAAAGTGGAGACAAAAGACGTTTCTTGTCCCACTTGGTTTTTTGTTCCGTCAACCTCCCACATTACCCCAGAGACCCAATTTAAAAGAACAAGCTCATTCATCGAGGCTTGTAAAAATTTTTCTGGCGACTTTTCATACTCTGCATATTTTGCAATTTGTCTAATCCAGTCTTCAAATGGCAAGCCTACGCTTAGTAAATATCTTAAAATAATTAGCTCAAGACCAGAAAATATATCGCTAGGATTCCAGAGCCAGCTTAAAACAACTAAAGACGCAGCCAAGCTCATCAATACTACAATGATGAGTTCAATATAGTGAATTTTCCAAACAACTCCGATAGCGAAGCTGGCAAGAATGATGATGGATGACAGTAAAAAAACCAATAAGGTATAAAGGAAATCCACATTGGCAGACGGTGTGAGCGATTTATTCTTACGCGGTAAGAATAAAATCACAAAAGGAATTAAAGGTAATATGTAACTGATAATAAAAGAAATATCAGCCAAGTCATCATCAGATTTCAGCAGCTTTGGCAGCACCCACAACAATAAAATCGCGAGTAAGTAACTAGAAGCCAACGTGATGGACAAGCGTGCAAGCGAGTTTTCTTCAGAAAATATGCGCCCACTAATCAGTGCAAACAAGCCGGAAATCCAAAAAGCGATCATCCACCAATTTAAAAGTAGCATGCCAATAAAGGCACCCATACCAATAAAGGTAATCGCTCGCCAAGATAAATTATTAGATTGCCTAATCATCGGTTGCCACAGTAAAAAGCAACCGTAATGGCATAGAAACAAGGCGCTACGCATATTGTCGACATGATCTAAAAGCAATAAAGCATGCAAAGATAGCATCATTAACGCCATCATTCGATATGAGTCGCTTAGGAAGCTTTCGGTTAGAGTAAGACTGCGTTTAAGTAGGTTTTGCATATCATTGAACATTGCTTAACAAGTTTGGTAGAACTTTAAATGGAAAATATCGCTGAAGTCTTGAATACATTTTTTTAAACCATTTATTTTATAAAGAGAAGCGCGGGTGACCCCTGTCGAATAAAATGGACACCGCCATTTCAGACAACCATATCTAACTTGCTTGCTTTTTGCTCAAATAATTTCAACATTTGGGCTGGTGCAATATAACCTAAACTTGAATGCCTGCGCATTCGATTATAGAAGA